>NZ_AP022587.1:621082-931623 GCF_010731715.1 Mycobacterium stomatepiae | reverse complement strand
TTCTGTACAACGGCGTGACGTTCAATCTGGGCACGCTGTTGAGTGGGTTCTACGGCATTCCCTCCGGGAAGGTGCCGGTGTTCTTCATCTTCTGGGCGATGAGCAACTTCCTCGGCCCGTTGATCCTCGGGCGGCTGTTCGACACCATCGGCCGCAAACCGATGATCACCGCGACCTATATCGGCTCGGCCGTCATCGCGGTTCTCCTCGGTGTGCTCTTCGTGGATCAGGCCGGCGGTGTCTGGACCTTCATCGTCGTGCTCGCGGCGGCGTTCTTCCTGGCCTCGGCGGGTGCGAGCGCGGCCTACCTGACCGTCAGCGAGATCTTCCCGATGGAGACGCGGGCGTTGGCGATCGCGTTCTTCTACGCGGTGGGCACCGCGATCGGCGGCATCACCGGCCCGGTGCTGTTCGGGGAGCTGATCAATTCGGGCGATCGGGGTCAGGTGCTGTGGTCGTTCCTGATCGGGGCGATCGTGATGGCCGTCGCGGGCCTGGTCGAGCTGTGGCTCGGCATCGCGGCCGAGCAGCGCGCGCTGGAAGACCTGGCCTTGCCCTTGACCGTCGCCGATGCGGAGAACGACGAACAGGCTTGAGGCCGAGTCGATTCCGCAGGGTCTCCCCGGAAAGCGGACCAGCTGAGTAGTATGTACCATACTCAGCATGACCGAGAAACTTCCGGCCCGGCTGGCGCAGCATCCCACCGTACGCAAGGTGCGCTCCCGTGCGGCGCGGAAACCCGGTGTGCTCGACGCGGATTGGCTGCGAGAGATGTGTCTGGACGCCGGCGTCGACGACGTGGCGTTCGCCAGCGTCGACAACCCCGACCTGGCCTCGGAGATCGAGCACGTCGAGGCCGCGTTGCCGGGCACCAAGAGCTACATCTCGCTGGTGGTCAAGATGAACCGCGACAACATCCGGTCGACCGCGCGTAGCGTCGCCAACCAGGAGTTTCACCGCAGCGGTGAGTTGCTCAACGAGGCGGCCTACCGCATCGTCCGCCGGCTGGAGGACGCCGGATATCGGGTGCTGAACCCGTCGGCGACCTTTCCGATGGAGATGGACAACTACCCCGGCCGGATCTGGGTGGTGGCGCACAAACCCGTCGCCGTCGCGGCGGGCCTCGGTGTCATGGGCATCCACCGCAACGTGATTCACCCCAAGTTCGGCAACTTCATCCTGCTGGGCACGATCCTGGTGGACACGCCGATCAGCAGCTACGGCGAACCGCTGGATTACAGCCCGTGCCTGGAATGCAAGCTGTGCGTGGCGGCCTGTCCGGTCGGCGCGATCGGCAAGGATGGCAGTTTCGACTGGCTGGCATGCTCGACGCACAATTACCGCGAGTTCATGGGCGGCTTCACCGATTGGGCACAGACCGTCGCCGACAGTACGGACGCGGCCGATTTCCGTTCGCGGGTGACCGATTCGGAGAACGCGTCGATGTGGCAGAGCCTGTCGTTCAAGCCCAACTACAAGGCGGCCTACTGCCTGGCGGTGTGCCCGGCCGGCGAGGACGTCATCGAACCCTACCTGGACAACCGCAAGAGCTTTATGGACCTGGTACTAAAACCGTTGCAGGACAAGAAGGAAACGCTCTACGTGCTGCCGAACTCCAAGGCCAAGGAATTCGCCGAACGCCGGTATCCGCACAAGCAGGTGAAGGTGGTCGACGGTGGCCGGCGTTAGCCCGGCGTTCCGTACGCGCGGGCGATGTCGGGGGAGTCCAGCCAACCGGAGTAGGTGGGCCGCGACGGCCAGCCTGCGGGCGAATCGAGCCATTCCTCCTGACGGCCAAAGGGCAACAGGTCGATCAGCGCGAACGAATGGCTGAGTTGTTCGGTGCCGCGCCCATTGGTGTGCCAGGTGCGATAGACCGTGTCACCGTCGCGGAGAAACACGTTGACCGCAAAGCCTCCGCCCGGGGGTGCGTCCATGTCCGCTCCGAACGGGCTCTGCGACGACGAGTACCAACGCATCCGATTGCCGACCCTCTCTTTGTAGGCGAGCGCCTCCTCGATCGGGCCATTGGTGACGATGACGAATTGGGCGTCGTAATTGTCGAGGAATTCGAGCCGGGTGAACTGCGACGTGAAACCCGTGCACCCGCCGCACTGCCACTGCGCCCCGTCCGACCACATGTGGTGGTAGGTGATGAGCTGCGCCCTCCCATCGAACACGTCGGCGAGCCGGACGGGCCCGTCGGCGCCGATCAGGCGGTAGTCGGGCAACTCGACCATCGGCAGCCGGCGCCGCTGCGCGGCGATCGCATCCAGTTCGCGAGTGGCGGCCTTTTCCCGCTGGCGCAGTTCGTCGAGCTGGGCGCGCCAGGTCCGGTCATCGACGACGGGCGGCAGGGCACGGTTATTCAGGGACATGGAAGATCTGACTGGCGGTCTCCCCGGAATTCATCGCCGGGCGCCCATCACTCGTAAAAAGCGCTGCTCACAGCTGAGAACCTGCTTTGAATTTGGTTTGTGGCGCGCGCAGCGGGGTACCTGTGTGCAAACTTGAGATGTCACGCGGGGGGACCCTTGGGTCCGGAAAGGCGACGGAATGATGACTCAGGGACTGATCCCGAACGTCGACGAGGCGCAGGCGCGCTACGACTTATCCGACGACTTTTTCCGGCTGTTCCTGGATCGGACCCAGACCTACAGTTGCGCGTATTTCGAGCGCGACGACATGACGCTGGAAGAGGCGCAAATCGCCAAGATCGATTTGGCACTGGCCGAGCTGGATCTACGACCCGGCATGACACTGCTAGACATCGCCTGCGGCTGGGGCACCACGATGCGCCGGGCCATCGAGCAGTACGACGTCAATGTCGTCGGCCTGACCACGTCCAGCGATCAGGCGGCCCACGTGCAGAAAATGTTCGACGAGATGGACACCGAGCGCAGCAAGTGGGTGCTGCTGCAGGGCTGGGAGGAGTTCACCGAGCCGGTCGACCGGATTGTGTCCATCGGGGCGTTCGAGCAGGGTTCTCACGACCGCTACGACGACTTTTTCGAAATGGCCTACACCGTCCTGCCCGACGACGGCGTCATGTTCTTGCACACGATTACCGGCCTGCCGTCGCTCGACCCGGTCGAACAACACGCGGAAGGGGCGGGTTTCACCCTGACACTGCGTGAGCCGCTGCAGCCGCATTACGTCAAGACCCTCGAACTCTGGGCGGCCGCGCTGGAGGCGCGCAAGCACGAGGCGATCGAGATGCAGTCCGAAGCGGTCTACGAGCGATACCTGAACTACCTGACCGGCCGGGCCAACGCGTTTCGCGCCGGTCACATCGGCGTCAACCAGGTAACTCTCGAAAAGAACTGATTGCCCGCCCGAATTCGCAGGCAACGACACGGTCAACAAGACGATAACGATTCGTACATCACCCTGGCATGGCGTCGAGGCCGATGCGAGGGTGGTGCCCGTGAGTGTTCATGTCAACGATCTGGCGCATGGCTCGCGAACGCAATGGATGGACAGACCACCACAACGGTGTGCACGTGGTCACTGGCTTCTGCCGGGACACATGATCGTGGCCACCATTCCGTGTTCCTGCGGCCGGCACATCTGCTGGGAATGTGAGTGCGGTGCGGCCACCTACGGGCCCGAGCTGGCCGAGTCGTGCAGCCTCGCCAACGGTCGTGGATCCGCAGAGATCGCGTCGGGTCCGATGAAAAGCCTTACCTGAAACTGATTTAACCTCCCTTTTCAGGCCCGGGTCACGACCGCGGAGTTGCGGTTGGGTGCCCACGCCCGCTCGAAGGTGGCGATCGGAATCTGCTCGTCGCGGCCCGTATCGATGCCGCTGTCGTTGAGATGCACCACACCGGCCTTGGTATCGATACCGGTGACGACGACGAAGTGGTTCGCGACGTCACGGTTGCCGGGACGGTTCCAGATGGTCTCGGCGTTCACCAAGGCGATCACCTTGCGCTTCTCGGCCAGGTCCTGTTGTAGGGCAACGATATTGGTCTGGATGTTGTCGGCCCTGACCCAGTAGTGCCAGAGCAGTAACGGTAAGTCTCTGATGTCGGTGTTGCCGGGGGGAGTCCATATCGGTCTGGAACCCGTTGCCCCTGCGGTATTTTCGGCCACGGCGGTGATCTGTCGCTCGGTGGGCTGGCGGCCGGTGAGCTCGCCGACGACATCGGCGGCTGCGATCTCGCCGCAGTCCGATGCGTGCTGACGGCGCCAATAGGGCGCGGCGGCCGCCGGATCGCCGTACATGCCCACCTCGTGATCGGCGTCCGGTGCGGGTGGGCCCGGGGTGGCGCGGGCCGCCGCTGCCCAGGTGATCGATGACGTCGCGGCGGTTGCACAGATCAGGGTGGCAACCTGCAGGGCCGCGGCGACCTTTGTCGTCGGGGTACGAGCCATCGGCGTCCTTTTCTCGAGCCGCGGTCGCGGCGCGTAACGGTATTGAGAAAAGGGCTACTCGTCGCCCTCTCCGGAGCATTGAACTCCGAACTCGGCGATATCGTGGACGAACGCGCCGATATGTTGCCGGCCTGAGATCGCACTGCTCGACCAGGTACCCGACGGTGTCCGGCTCTTTTCATCAACGTGACTTTTTACGCCGCCCCCGGCGCTGTCGGCGGGCCCGCCGCTCGTCGGATGCGCGACGGCGACGTCACGCACGGCTAAGCCGGTGTTCGGCCGGCGTCGATGCCCTGGCAACGACGGATACCGCGTTGCGGCATCGCGGTGCGAGTACCTGCGCTTTGCTCCGCTCGCGCCATGCACGAGGGAGCCCGTTCTCTGGAGCCCTCTGTCGTCGTGTGCTGTTGTCGCTGACTCTCCTGTCCGTGCGCGGTCCGGTCGTGAGTTGGCGAATTCCTCGAATGCCCTAGTGCCCTTCCGCAGCAACGGGATCGACGCACCCAAGTCCCGCACCGGAAGGCCGGCTCATGTACGACGACATTCGTATCGCACAGCGGTGGCGTCACCTCGCCGCGCTCCTGTCGGTCGTCGGTCTGGTGGCGGCATGTGCCGGCGGCGCCAGCGATGTCGTGGGTGGCGGCACACTGAGCAATGCGAACATCAAGATCACCCTTGTCGCCTATTCGGTGCCCGAACCCGGTTGGAGCGCGGTGATTCCGGCATTCAACGAAACCCAGGAAGGCAAGGGCGTGCAGGTGATCACGTCCTACGCCGCGTCTGCCGACCAGTCACGCGGGGTCGTCGAGGGGAAACCCGCCGACGTCGTGAACTTCTCGGTCGGGCCCGACATCACCCGATTGGTCAAGGCCGGCAAGGTCTCCGCGGATTGGGACCGGCAAGCGGGTCACGGCAATCCGTTCGGGTCGGTCGTGACATTGGTTGTGCGCAAGGGCAATCCGAAGAACATTCGGGACTGGGACGACCTGCTCCGGCCCGGGGTCGAGATCATCACGCCCAGCCCGCTGAGTTCGGGTTCGGCGAAGTGGAACCTGTTGGCGCCGTATGCCGCCAAGAGTCGTGGTGGCGCGGATGCCCAGGCCGGTATCGACTTCATCAGTAAGTTGGTGCACGAACACGTCAAGCTGCGTCCCGGTTCGGGGCGGATTGCCACCGCTGTCTTTGCCGAGGGCAGCGGCGATGTCTTGATCAGCTACGAAAACGAAGCCATTGCTGCCGAACGACAAGGCAAACCCGTCGAACACCTCATCCCGTCGCAGACCTTCAAGATCGAGAACCCGGTCGCGGTGGCGAGCACCAGCGCGCACCTCGACGTCGCCACGGCCTTCAAGAACTTTCAATACACCGCCGCGGCCCAGAAGCTATGGGCGCAGACCGGATTCCGCCCGATCGATCCGGCCGTCGCCAGCACCTTCCGGGATCGGTATCCCGTCCCGATAAAACTGTGGACGATCGACGACCTCGGCGGCTGGGGCAATGCGGACCAGCAGCTCTTCGACAAGAACACGGGCAGCATCACCAAGGTCTACGTGCAGGCCACCGGATGACGACCGCGATCGTTCCCAACCCTGAGGCCATCCGCCCCGACTTGGCGCAACCCGGTAGCCAACCTCCGGAGCCTCCAGAAGGGCTACGGCCAACCACTCGGTCCGGTCTCACGTCACTTCGCGTCGGGGTGACGACGCTGTGGCTCTCGGTGATCGTGCTGTTGCCGCTGGCGGCCATTGCGTGGCAGGCCGCCGGCGGCGGCTGGCAGGCGTTCTGGCTGGCGGTCACCTCGCACGCCGCGGTGCAGTCGTTTCAGGTGACGTTCGGGATTTCCGTCGTGGTGACGATCCTCGACGTGGTATTCGGGCTGGCGACCGCGTGGGTGTTGGTGCGCGACGACTTCTTCGGAAAGGGGCTGATCGACGCGGTGATCGATCTGCCGTTCGCGTTACCGACGATCGTGACCAGCCTGGTGATGCTGGCCCTCTACGGCAAGAACAGCCCGGTACATATTCATCTGCAGCACACGCCCCCCGGGGTGGGGATGGCGCTGGCGTTCGTGACCCTGCCGCTGGTGGTGCGCGCCGTCCAGCCTGTGCTGCTGGAGATCGATCGCGACGTCGAGGAGGCGGCGGCGTCCCTGGGCGCCAGCGGTGTCAAGGTGTTCACCACGATTGTGCTGCCCTCGCTGCTGCCCTCGTTGCTGACCGGCGCCGGGTTGGCCTTCTCCCGCTGTATCGCCGAGTTCGGCTCGGTGGTGACCATCGGCGGTGCGGTTCCGGGCAGGACCGAGGTCTCGTCGCAGTGGATACGCTCCTTGATCGAGAACGACGACCGTACCGGAGCGGCCGCAATATCCATTGTGTTGCTGTCGATCTCGTTCACCGTGCTGGTGCTGTTACGAATCCTGGGCGGGCGCACCGCCAAACGTGAGGAAAAGGCGGCGTGACCCCGTTATCTGGGGGGTCATTGTGGGCCCGCTACCTGACCCGGTCCGTGACACTGATCTATATCGGTGTGATGCTGATCGTTCCGGTGTCGATCATCCTGTGGCGCACGTTCAAGCCCGGGTTGGGTCAGTTCTACGCATGGATCACCACGCCGGCGGCGATCTCGGCGCTGCAGCTGTCGCTGTTGGTGGTCGCCATTGTGGTGCCGCTGAACGTGGTCTTCGGTGTGCTCACCTCGTTGTTGCTCGCGCGCAGCCGGTTTCGGGGGCGGGCCGCGCTGCAAGCGATAGTCGACCTGCCCTTTGCGGTTTCGCCGATCATCGTCGGAGTCGCACTGATCCTGCTGTGGGGTTCGGCGGGCGCGCTGGGCTTCGTGGAGAACGATCTCGGAATCAAGGTCATCTTCGGCCTACCGGGTCTGATCCTCGTCAGCATCTTTGTCACCCTGCCGTTCGTCGTGCGCGAGGTCCAACCGGTGCTGCAGGAGGTGGGGACCGAACAGGAGCAGGCGGCGGCGACGCTCGGTTCGGGCCCGTGGCCGACGTTTTGGCGGATCACCCTGCCGACCATCCGGTGGGGCCTGATCTATGGCACGGTCCTGACCACCGCGCGCACGCTCGGCGAATTCGGCGGGGTCATCATGGTGTCGTCGAACCTGCCGGGGGAGTCGCAAACCCTGACGCTGCTGGTGAACGATCGCTACGCCCGCGGCGCCGAGTACGGCGCTTATGCACTATCCACGCTGCTCATGGGGGTTGCGGTGGTGTTTCTGCTCGTCAAAACGACGCTGCTGGTGCGCCGGAAGCGGGTCAACGCGGTGGCCTGACGTAAACAGGTCGTCTCACTTCCGCAATGCTTGAAGCGCGCCGTTGACGCGCGCGTAACAAGTTCGGAATCGAAGGTTCCTAAGGTGGGGCGGTCCACCTTCCCGCAGGGGAAGGTCGTTGACCCCCCTCAGCGATAGGAACTCCATTGAGCGGAAACGCAGTACGCCTGCAGGCGATCAACAACGTCGAGGCATAACTTCCCCCGGCCATCAGCTTCGTTGCCGGTGAGGTTCCCGGCGAAGTCTTCGGCTCCAATGTCTTCACCAAGGCCGAGATGCAGGCACGGCTGCCCAAGTCGGTGTACAAGTCCGTGGTGGCGACCATCGAAAAGGGAGCCAAACTGGACCCGGCGGTTGCCGACACGGTCGCGGTCGCGATGAAGGACTGGGCGCTGGAGAAGGGTGCCACCCACTACGCCCACGTCTTCTATCCGATGACCGGTCTGACCGCCGAAAAGCACGACAGCTTCCTGGAACCCGTCTCCGATGGGCAGACGCTCGCCGAGTTCGCCGGCAAGACCCTGATCCAGGGCGAGCCCGACGCGTCGAGTTTCCCGTCCGGCGGATTGCGCAGCACGTTCGAGGCGCGCGGTTACACCGGCTGGGATGTGACGAGTCCGGCTTATGTCCTGGAGAACCCGAACGGCAACACCCTTTGTATCCCAACGGTTTTCGTGTCGATGACCGGGGAGGCGCTGGACTACAAGACGCCGCTGTTGCGCAGTCAGCAGGCGATGGGGATCCACGCCGAGCGAATCCTGAGGCTGTTCGGCCACAAGGACCTGAACAAGGTCGTGTCGTTCTGCGGCCCGGAGCAGGAGTACTTCCTGGTCGATCGGCACTTCTTCCTGGCGCGGCCGGACCTGCTCAACGCCGGTCGCACGGTGTTCGGTGCGAAGCCGCCCAAGGGCCAGGAGTTCGACGACCACTATTTCGGTGCGGTGCCCGAGCGTGTCCTGGGCTTCATGATGGACACCGAGCGCGAGCTGTTCAAACTAGGCATCCCGGCCAAGACCCGGCACAACGAGGTGGCCCCGGGCCAGTTCGAGATCGCTCCGATGTTCGAGCGCGCCAACATCGCCTCCGACCACCAGCAGCTGCTGATGACGATCTTCAAGACGATCGCCAAGAAGCACGGCATGGAATGCCTGTTCCACGAGAAGCCGTTTGCCGGTGTCAACGGATCGGGCAAGCACGTCAACTTCTCGATGGGCAACTCCGAGCTGGGCTCGCTGCTGGTCCCGGGCGACACCCCGCACGAGAACGCTCAATTCCTGGTGTTCTGCGCCGCGGTGATCCGGGCCGTGCACAAGTTCGCCGGGCTGCTTCGGGTGTCGGTCGCGTCGGCCACCAACGACCACCGCCTCGGCGCCAACGAGGCACCGCCGGCGATCATCTCGATCTTCCTGGGCGAACAGCTCGCCGACGTGTTCGACCAGATCGCCAAGGGCGCCGCCACCTCATCAAAGGGCAAGGGCACCATGATTATTGGCGTCGATACCCTGCCCCACCTGCCGACCGATGCCGGTGACCGCAACCGGACCAGCCCGTTCGCCTTCACCGGCAACCGGTTCGAGTTCCGCGCACCCGGCTCCGGCCAGACGGTGGCCGTGCCGCTGATCGTGCTCAACACGATCATGGCGGACTCGCTGGACTACATGGCCGGTGTCCTGGAGCAGGCCGTCGCCGACGACGAGGACTTCGATCAGGCGGTGCAGAAGCTGCTCACCGAGGTCATCACCGAGCACGGGGCGGTGGTCTTCAACGGGGACGGTTACTCGGAGAACTGGCAGGTCGAATCGGCCGAGCGCGGCCTGCCCAACCTGAAGACGACCCTGGACGCGATCCCGGAGCTGATCAAGCCGGACGCGATCGAACTGTTCGCGAAATACGGGGTGTTCAACGAACGCGAGCTGCACAGCCGCTACGAGGTCCGGTTGGAGCAGTACGCGTTGACGATCGGGGTCGAGGCGAAGCTGGCGCTGGAGATCGGGACGACCATCATCCTGCCCGCCGCAACGCGGTACCAGACCGAACTCGCCCAGAACGTCGCCACATTGAAGAAGGCGGGCGTCGAGCCCAGCACGGCGGCGCTGGAAGCGGTTTCGGCCCCGCTGGCCGACCTGACCGCGGCGCTGACGAGTTTGCGGACGGCCCTGTCGGATCACTCGGCGGATTCCGCACTCGCCGAGGCCACCCATGCCCAGGAGGCGCTACTGCCGGCGATGGAAGCGGTGCGTACCGCGGCCGACACGCTGGAAGGCGTTGTCGCCGACGACTTGTGGCCGCTACCCACCTACCAGGAGATGCTCTACATCCTCTGAGTCCGTCGCCGGGCGTGGGGGCCGACCGCGCTCGCGGAGCTTGGTAATCCGTGGCCCCCATGCCCGGCGACTCCGGACGTCCGGGACAACGCCCCGCTGCACCTGTCGCACCTGACGCGTTAAGTTCTGAAGGGACGGAAGTCGGTCAGGGGAGAGCATGGGGCCATTCGACGACGGCCAGCGTCGCGCCGCCGAACTGGAGGCGTACCACGCGCTCTGGAACCTGTGGCGCTCCTCGCAGCGATCGAGCATCGAGAATTGGGAGTCGGCGTGCCGGATGCTGGAGCGCTACTACACCGTCGGCAAGGCCCGCGAAAACGCCGAAGCCTGCGAAATGCGGCTCCACTACCTGGAGATCGCTGAACCGTTGCCTCGGCTGGCGGACTTCGTGCAGCCGCCGGCCTACGACAGGCTGCCGGATGCCGAGCGGCTGCTGGGCCAGGCCCGGTACCAATACCAGCTGGCCCGCCGCCGGCACCCGGTGCGTGAACAACAGCGATTGAAAGAGCTCGAGACCACCAGGGCTCTCTACGCGGCGGTGCGGGCCGCCGAAGCGAGAGCCGAACTCTCGCGCCGGCGCGAATGGCAGCGCAGCTGCTGGCCCAAAGGCGTTGTGCTGGAAAGCGAAATCTATAACCTCGATGGCCTGGCCGTTCAGGTGGAGCGGCAGAACGTGAAAATCGAAGCCCAGGTGGCCGCGCTGACCGGCCTGCTTCGGGCCGGGTTGCGGCAGCTGCCGGACGCGTCGCCGTCGGCTCCGGCCGAGTTGGCGCACGACGTCGAATCCGCCCTGACCGCAATGCCGTTGCCGTCCGGCATCACCCCCAAGGTCTCCGTCGACTACGCGCCCGGTCTGCGCCAGTTGGCGGTCGAATACGAGCTGCCCACCGCGGATGTCGTGCCCACAGCCAAGGCGTACCGCTATGTCAAGAGCCGCGAGACGGTTGTCGAGACGGCGCGGCCGGCGGGTCAGGTAAAAGCGTTGTACGCCAGCACCATTGCGCAGCTGACGCTGCTAACTATGGCGACCGTCTTCGCGCTCGACGGCGAGCGCCGATTCGAGATGGTGATCTTCAACGGTGTCGTGGAGACAACGGATCCGGGCACGGGTCAACGGATTCGGCCGTGCTTGATCAGCGCGCGGGTCGACGCGGACACCTTCGCCGGGATCGAGCTTGACGACGTCGATCCGTCCGTCTGCCTCAAAAGGGTGTCGGCACTGGTGTCGCCGAACCCCACGGGGTTCGTCGCGGTGCCGCCGGTGCAGTGATCAGCCGTAGGCGTCCCACCAGGTGTGCAAGTCCTCGACGGTGGCGGGGTCGCCCGCCACGTCGCTAAGCATGAGTTTCTCCAGATCACGTTCGGATGGCCGTTGTAGGTGCCGCACGCGATCAATCCGGCCATCTCGTTGGGGGTTTGGTCGTAGTGCCAGCTCACCGGGGACGCTCCCTCCCCGGGGCAGTTCACCAGGCTGACGTTCGCGATGTCGTCGGTGAAGGACCTCTTGAGCCGGTCCGGAGTCGGGAACAGGCCGTAGGTGGCCTTACTCGGGCCGCCGGGCTGAGTGTTCTGACCGCAGGACACCATGGCCACCGCGTTGGTCCAGATGCTCCCGGATTCGGGTGTGGCCGGCGTGCAGGTGCCGGCCAGATAGCCGGGCGGTAGCAGGCTGATCAGTCGGGCCTGGTCACTGCTGGGGCCTTGGCTCGTCGGCGTCGGAGTTTTCCCGGCAGTCGGCTTCGGCTGCTGTTGCTGGACAGCGGGTTTCATCGTCAGCCAGATGCCAACTCCGGCAATGGCGATGACGACGGCGACACCGGACGCGGCCAGGATCGGCCAGCGGCTGCGCTGGCGTGCCGTTTCGGACTGACCCGCCTGCGTGGTTCCGGGCGGGGTCGCGGCGCTTTCCGGCTGGGTGTCTCGTTGTTTTGCCGAGGTCTCGCTGCGCCGCAGGATCGTTGCGGCACGGTCGCGCTCCGGCCGGGACAGGGCGTGGTGCGCGGCCTCGGCCAGATCGCCGGCGATGGCATAACGCTCGATCGGCTTCTTGGCCATGCCGCCCGCGATCACGGTGTCGAATGCCGGGTCCACGCCGAAACCTAGTGTGCTGGGCAGCGGGATCGGTTCCATCATGTGCGACGTGATCAGCACGCCGGTGCTGTCGGCGGGATAGGGCGGCGCTCCGGTGAGGCATTCGAACAGCACACAGGCCAGCGCGTACACGTCGGCGCGCGGAGTCACCTCGTCACTCGAAAACCGTTCGGGGGCCATGTATTTCCAGGTCCCCACTGCGGTGCCCAGTTGGGTGAGTTTCTCGTCGGTTTTCGCGCTGGCGATCCCGAAGTCAACCAGATAGGCGAAGTCGTTGCGGGTGATCAGGATGTTCTGCGGCTTGACGTCGCGGTGCGTGACCCCGGCGGCGTGCGCGGCGTCCAGCGCGGCGGCGACCTGAAGGATGATGGCCACCGCGCGGGGCGGGGCCAACGCGCCCTCCTGCTCGAGCAGGCTGCCCAGGTCGACGCCCTCGATCAGGCGCATCTCCAAATACAGCTGCCCGTCGATTTCGCCGTAGTCGTGAATGGGAACCACGTGGGGTTCCAGCAACCGGCCGGTGATGCGGGCCTCGCGCTCCATCCGCTTGCGAAAGACCGGATCTTGGCTGTACGCCTGCGACATCAGCTTGAGCGCGACCGTCCACTCCTTGACGGTGTGCTCGGCCTCGTAGACCTCGCCCATGCCGCCGCGGCCCAGCAGCCGTTTGAGGTAGTAGGGACCGAACATCGTCCCCAACCGCGAGCCCTGCGCGCCGCTCATCGCTGACTCCTATTCACGGTCTGGCAACCATGACGGTAAGCCCCGGCCAATATCGTCGCTCGAAAACTACAACATCGCGATGGCACATGTGCGTTTGTGTCAACTCCACGAGGGCCGGTGTTTTCGCGCGGACTGCCGATATTCGCGGTGCCTGGGGCCGGGCTGGTGCCAACGGTTGGCGAATTCCAGCCAACGCGAATGTATGAGATGCTTCGTCCTGCACTGTGTTCGGCGCGCGGCGCTCAGCGGTGGGTGAGTGCGAGAATCTGGGACGGCGGTCAACCCGCTGCCCATTATCATCGTGTGGATCAGTGTCTCGCCGATCCCGGGAACACTTGGGGGACCGGTGAATTCAGTCGTCGATGCCCACCAGGGGCCCTCGCTACTCGCCAGCGACGAGGCGCGAAGATGCCGGGCAGGCGCACCGTCGACCTGGCGGCCTCGACCGCGACGATCGGTCCGCTGGACTTCAAGAAGATCGACGCCGCCGTGGAAGCCGGACGGCTCGCGACGCAGGCCATGCTGGAAGCGCAGCCACACCTGCTCGGGGTGACCGCCGACCCTCAAGTCGCGAACATGATCTGATGCAACGCCGAACAGTCGGAGCCGACTAACCCAGCAGCTTGGTCAGCCAGGTCGCGTCTTGGTAGTTGATCGACTTGCTGCCGTCCCAGACGAACGGCGTGCCTGAGGCATTGAACCCGGCCAGCGTCGTGTCGCCGGCGTCGGCCTTGGCCTTGGCGGTCGCCATGTCGTCGCCCGCTTTGATGCAGTTGATCACGTCGCCGTCGACGCCGACCGTTTTGGCCAATTGGGCTAGTTCGCCGTCGGTTCGGTCTTCGGGCGCGCCTTCCTGGGGTTGGAAGGAGCTGGCGAATATCCCCGAGTAGAAGCTCATGTAGAGCTTGGGCTCGTTCTGGGCGGCGACGCAGTACGTGGCCGCCACCGCGCGAGTCGAGTAGTTCTTGCTGTGCGACTTGTCATCGAGGAAGGCCAGCAGGTGATAGCGCACCGCGAGTTTCTTGTTGTTGACCGCGGTTTCGATGTCGCCCGCGTTGGACCGGATGAAGCTCCCACAGGGTGGGCACATGGGTTCGTTGAAGACGTCGATGGTGACCGGCGCCGCGGAGCTGCCGACCAGCACACCGTCGTCGAGGACGCGAAGCTCGACCGCGTCGGCTGCGGCGGGCGGTTTCGACGCAGGACCCGACGACCGCCACGGCTGGGCGACGATGAGTACCGCGCTCACGAGCGCGACGACGACGAATGCCGCCAGGCCCACCCATAACCACGCATTACTCCGACGCTTGGGCGTCGGTTGGTTCCACGACGGCATGCCCATGCTGGCGGCATCGCCGGTGCTCCAGCCGGGGCTGCCGGGCCATCCCGTCGGCTGTGGCATCGGTCCGCTCGGCGGAGCGGGAATCCCGGTTGCCGACGCGGGCCAACCCACGGCCTGGTTGGCCATGGACGGGGGCGTGGGCGCGAATCCGAGGGGCGCTTGGCCCGCATACGCGGGCGGTAACTCGGCCTGGCTGCGCTGCAGAATGTCGGTCGCCCGATCCTGGTCGGGGGTGGCAAGGGCGGAATACGCGGCCGCCGACAGGTCGCCGCAGGTGGGATAGCGGTCCAGCGGGTCTTTGGCCATGCCGCGCGCGATCACCTGGTCGAAGGCGGCCGGAATGCCCGGCCGGGTGGCGCTGGGCCGCGGGATCGACTGGTGCAAGTGCGCGCTCATCACGCTCACCTGATCGCCCTGGAACGGGGGCGATCCGGTCAGGCACTCGTACAGGACGCAGGCCAGCGCGTAGATGTCGGCTCGGTAGGTGACTTCGGTGTCGCTGAACCGTTCCGGGGCCATGTATTTGAAGGTGCCGACCGTGGTGCCGAATTGCGTCAGCTTCTCGTCGGAGGTGGCGCTGGCGATGCCGAAATCGACGAGATAGGCGAAGTCGTCGCCGCTGACCAGAATGTTCTCCGGTTTGACGTCGCGATGGGTGATGCCGGCCGCGTGCGCGGCGTCGAGCGCGGAGCCGATCTGGCGCACGATGGCGACGGCCCGTGGCGGTTTGAGCGGGCCGTACCGGCTCAAGATGGTGGCGGCATCCAGGCCGTCGATCAGCCGCATGTCCACGTAGAGCTGGCCGTCGATCTCGCCGAAGTCGTGAATCGGCACCACGTGCGGCTCTTGCAGCCGTCCCGCGGTGCGGGCCTCGCGCTGCATGCGCGTGCGGAACACCGGGTCGCTGGACAGTGCCTGCGACATCAGCTTCAGCGCAACGGTGCGTTCGCGCCTGGTGTCCTCGGCCTCGTAGACGCCGCCCATCCCGCCGCGACCCACCAGCCGTCGCAGCAGATAGGGCCCGAATTGCGAGCCCTCCCGCGAACCCGCGGTGTCACCCATTCGCCGACTCCTCTACGCCAGGCATAAGGCTAATAGTTTGGGCCAACCGAAGGCACGGTGAATAGTGAGAATGCCAGCTAATTCGAGAACCGGGCGCAAGAGCCGCTTAACGCGGTCGAACACGGCCGTCGAACAGTGCGGCGATCAGCGGCGCTCCTCGTCGCCGGTCCGGCGTTCGGACAGGCCCTCTCTCGACAGCGCCCGGAGGAACCCGTACGCGTCCATCCCGGCTTTACCGGGATTTTTGACGATCCATACGTTGATGTTTCCCAACGCCGTGGCTAAGTCGTCGCGCCTGATCCGCACCAGGTAGGTCAGTCGATCGTCGTCGGGATCGTCGCTGGAGTCGGCGACCGCGACGGGGTTTTTGAACGCGTACGCAATGCCATGAACCGAATCGTGGTTGAGCGCCCAGCGAAGTTCGTTGGGCCGCAATCCGTTCACCGCGATTTTGCGGTAGCCGTCATCGTCGTCTGAATTGCTCACTTGGCCGATGGTCCTCCTCTGCGAGCGCGCGAAAGCGGGTGGCGATCGGCGCAAGGCGATGTCGCACAGGGATGCACCGCCACATCAATCAACCGTGACACAGCCCCGTGCCCGGCGCCATCTGAGCAGAACAGCGCGGTCGCTTCGGGACCGGCCGAGCAACCGTTGCGGGGCATCCGGTTTCGGGCATCGACCGGCGCTAAGCGTCGTAAAGTTACCCGCGACCCATCAACGTTGACTGGGAGGACGCATGACCGAACGCATCGAGATTCAGCGCACCATCGCGGCACCCGCGTCCGATATCTTCCGGCTGCTGTGCGACCCGCAGGGCCATGTTGCGATCGACTCGACGGGAATGCTGCAAGACGCCGACGGCAATCCCGTCGCAGCGGCGGGCGAGAGTTTCGTCGTGCACATGGACCGCGAGGCCCTCAACGACTACCCGCAACTCGGCAAGTACGACGTCACCGTCGAGATCACGGAGTTCGACCGAGATCGCCTGATCTCGTGGACGGTTCTCGGCCAGCTCCGACCCCAGATCGGCCACATCTACGGCTTTCAGCTCGAGCCGACCGACGACGCCGCAAGCACCGTGGTCACCTCGTTCTACGACTGGTCGAAGATCGACCCGAAGTGGCGCGAAGCCGCGATTTTCCCGGTGATCTCCGAGGGCGCGCTGCGGGCCACGCTCGGCATTCTGGACCGCACCGTGCGCCGGGGATACTCGCAGGGTTGACGGTCTCGGCGACCGCGGAAGCAGGCCGTGATCAGCGGCGATACTTCAAGAACAGATAGTCGTCGCGGGCCAGTGCGTGCTGGAGTCGCAACGCGGCCGGCAGCGGAAGTCGCGACGGCCGGTGTCGGTGACCCGCCGGCTGGCTCGCGGCGAGCTTGGGGGCCAGCGTGACGCAGACCTCCGCAATGACGTCGGCGTCCACGAGTTCGTCGAGCAGGCTCGGTCCGCCCTCACAGAGGATTCGGGACAGCCCGTGCGCGCGTAGCAGCGCGACCGCCCGTGCGACATCCACGGTGTCCTCGCCGGCCACCAAGACGCCGCATCGTTGATCGCTATTTCGGTTGTGCCGTGCGGCGGAGTCCGCGCAGGTCACCAACAGCGGCGGCTGGCCCGGGTCGCTGACCAGCCGGTGCGGCAGCACGCCGGACCGGCTGATGACGGCGATCGGGGGCGGCTTGCTCCTGCCGTCGCGCTGCCGTTGGGCTCGTTGGGCGTCGCTGAGCTGCACGGGGCCGTAGTTCTCGGCACGCGCGGTGGCAGCGCCGACGAGCACCACGTCGGCGAACCCCCGCAGGATCTTCAGCAGCTGCTGGTCGGCTTCACCCGACAACGGCCCCGCCCGACCGCCGAACACGGCGGCGCCGTCGGCGCTGAAGATCATGTTGACGCGCACCCCGTCGGGGGGCTCGGCATACAGCGCCGCGAGTTCGGCGATATCGCTGACGGTGCCCATTCGGGGGGAATCCTGCACGGTGTCCGCCTGCTTGCGGTGATGGTCGGGTGCCGTCATGCCTCGTGGCCCGGATCCAGCGAGCGGACATCGTCAAAGGACACCCATTCCTCCTCTTCGGTTGGCGGGTCACCACCCAGCGGTTCCAGCAGGTGCCCGACGTGATCGCCGAGCGAGAAGCGATCGAGGATCTTGCCCACGAACCAGGCGGCCGCGTCATCGAGGATGGGGAGATCTGCCGGACCGCGATGCCACCGGCATCGGTCGAATTTGTTGGTCACGTCTCCGATTTGGCTGCCGAACAGTTCGACGACGTCGATGTGTTCGATATCGAACACATGTACGGCTAGATGGGTGGCGTCGGCGGCCACGCGGAAGGTGTGATTCTGCGGGGACAAGCCGACCAGGAAACGAGGCGGCCGGATGCTGGCCTGACAGGCGAAACCCACCAGACAGCCGGCCGAACTGCCGCCTGCCTGCGTGGTCACGACGAACATTGGGTAGTTGAGCAAGGCCACCAACTTCTCGAACGCACTCACCCCCGGCTCGCCCACCCGCTCTCTATTCCCATTCGGCGCCGTTTGGAATCACCCCGACCCCAATAGCCACCAGGCGGGATTTAGCGTCCCGCGTTCGCGTTGAGAGACGCCCGACGAATCACCTTGTGCACGAAGCCCAATTTGTGGATCACCGGGGGAGGGATTTCGAAGGGGTAGAGCGGGGGCTTGCCCATCGCGGTGTTGATGCGGTTGAAAAACAGTGCCAGCCAGTTCCAGTCATAGAGCAGTTGCTCGATCGGGACGTCGGCGTAGGACGCCAGCGGAACGATGTCGCGGGGAACGGCGACACTGGCCCGATCGGCGACCAGGATCAACCCAGCCTCGCGCACGGTATTGATCGTGTCGGTGATGTGCAGATAGTGCGCAAAGCATTCCGCGAAGTCCTCTCGTGGCCGCTCACGACTTTCTCTCCGGCGCTGTAGCTGGACAGCAGGTCGAAGGCCAGCCCGCCGTCGGCTCGCCAGAACGGTTCCACCGGAAGTCCGAGGTCCAACAGCTGAAAGGCGAGTCGGCGCAGATCCACCGCGGTGGACACCAGCTTCTCGCGCGCGATCGTGTCGTCGGCCGCCGGCTCCCGTCGGATCAGGGAATCGGGCAGGCAACGACCCCGGCTGGCATGATCCGGCTGCTCCTCGGGCACCAGCCAATTGCAGCCCAGGTCGGTGGTTTTGGTGCATCCGATCCAGCGACGACCGTCGACGACTGCGGTACCGGCCGTGGTCGCAACCATCGCCATCGACGGTGCGTGAAATCCCAACGCGGCCTGGCAATTCGGGCAGCGGTGCGATTCGAACGTCACGAACCCGTGGCATACCGGGCAGTCGAACGCGCGCACGCAATCATCGTGGCACACAACCGGGCCACCGAGCCGGGGATCGCAGACCGGGTCGCCAGCCACCGACAGGATCTACGATTTGGCCATGTCGCTTGAGGTCGGCCAGGTGTTCGCCGGATACACGATCCGGCGAGTGCTAGGTGCCGGCGGGATGGGCACGGTGTATCTGGCCGCGCATCCGCGGCTGCCCCGCGAGGAGGCGCTGAAGGTGCTGCCCGAGGAATTGACCGGCGACTCCGAGTATCGGCGGCGGTTCCTGCGCGAGGCGGATTTGGCGGCCGGACTGTCCCACCCGCACATCGTCGGTATCCACGATCGTGGTGAAGACGACGGCCGATTCTGGATCTCGATGGACTATGTGGCCGGCACCGATGCGTCCCACCTGTTGCGCGAGAACTACCCGAGCGGGATGCCGCTCGCCGAAGTGGTGCCTATCGTTGCCGCCGTCGCCTCGGCGCTGGACTACGCGCATCATCGCGGGTTGCTACATCGTGACGTCAAGCCGGCCAACATCCTGTTGACTCATCCCGACGGCCAGGCGCAACGCGCGTTCCTGGCCGATTTCGGGATCGCCCGGCACATCAACGACTCGTCGAGGCTGACCGCGGATAACACGACGGTAGGTACGGTCGCCTACGTCTCGCCCGAGCAGTTGAAGGGTGAGCCGATCGACGGCCGCGCCGACCAGTATTCGTTGGCCTGCACCGCATTTCAGCTGCTGACTGGCCAGCCGCCGTACGTCCACGCCAACCCGGCCGTGGTGATCACTCACCACGTCAACACTCCGCCGCCGTCGCTGGGCGCGTGCCGACCGGAATTAGCCGCTCTGGACCCGGTTTTCGCCACCGCGATGGCAAAAAAGCCCTCGGCGCGCTATGGCAGTTGCGGGGAATTCGCACGGCAACTGGGGCTGCGGCAAGACCCGGGTTTCGCGATTGCGGGCGTCGCGCCGGTTCCCGGCTATCACGAGGACACCCAGCCCGCGATCGCTGTGACCCGCAAAGGGCTGACGCGGCGTCCCGGCGTCGTCATTGCCGCGCTGATTGGTATCGCAGCGCTGATCGTTGCCGGCGTCTTTGTGCTCACCAAGTTCACCCACGCGCACCAGCGGGCTGGGTCCACCAAAAGCGTTACCGCACAGCCGGGTAGCGGTACCACATTCCCGACTTCGGCGGCCGCAGCACCTGCTGGCCCGGCTCCGCTCGCCGACTTCACCGGCACTTATCGGGCTGACTTCGGTCCGGCTACCGATCTCGACGGAAATCCCGCCATGGGTAGGGTGCCGACGACGGGCACCTATGGCCTGCACTCGCTGTGCGGCGGCGCCGGTTGCCTGGCCACGGCCGCGCGATTGAGCGGTGACGCTCCGTTCGCTACGAGCATGGTTTTCGACGGCATCGATGGTCGCTGGGTCGCGGTGGCGCTCTCCGCGAACCTGTGCCGCGGCGTTGCCGCCGAAATCTGGGAGGTGTTCACGCTGCAACCACGGCCCGACGGCACTCTGACCGGCGTGCACACCAGGAGCGCTAGGAACAACTGCCAGGAGACGCGAACGGTGGCATTCACCCGTACCGGAGACGTCGACCTCCGCAGTCTCCCGGACCCGGCCGCACTGCCAGCCAGGGTGATATCACCGGCCGAGGGACTTCGCGGTCACTACCAACTCAGGCGAACGTTTGCGAACGGTCAGCCACAGTTGTTGGGGGACAGCGCTTTAGCCACCGACTGTCTGCGCAACGGCGACCGCTGCATGAGCTATTTCCACGCGAAGATGGGGGACGTGCCGCTGGTATACGGCGGCGGTAGCTGGACCTGGGACGAGAGCTCGGACGGCAAGTGCCCCAACGGCGGCCCGGCGCACCTGCACGCGACTGGGCAGTATCCACTCCCACAGCCTGCCCAGAATCCGATACCGGTGCTCGCCGGACACGGTCACTGGGAGCAGAGCGGGGCCTGCGCGGTCAGTATGGATTTCGACGAAACATTCACGCGCACAGGCGATTGAGGAGTGATCGCACGCACCAAGGCTACCGAAAGGGAATGTTTTCCCGCACTCCGCGGTACATGCCCCAGCGGACCAGCCCCGGCATCACCACCCGCTGCACCGACCAGGCGGGCAGCCGGAACGCGTGTCCGGTCGGCAGGAAAACCTCTAGCCCGTCGGCCTGGATCCCAACCAATGAACCCCATCGTCGGCCCGGCGTTCGATAGGTCCGTAACCGTCGACCGGCGAATTCGGCGCGGATGTTGTGGGCGACCAGGGAATCCCCACGGTTGCGCGCCGAACTGCGCAGCGGATCACTCGCGGCCACGTCTCCGACCGCGAAGATCCCACGATGGCCGGGTACCTCCAACTCCGGCGACACCCGAACGAAGCCGTGTTCGTCGAGCAGCTCGGGCGGCAACCAGTCGGTGTTGGGTTGTACCCGCCCGACCGCCCAGAGCACGGCGTGTGCGCTGGATGGCGGCTGCCCGGTGCTCCAGCTGACGGGTTCGCTGGTGATCTCCTGGCCGGCGGAGCCGTTCGAGATCACCGCGCGGTGCCCGGGATGAACGCCCACACCCAGTTCGGCGAGCTTGCCCTGAATCCGCTTCCAGGTCCGGGGGTGATACCCGGCCAGTGCCGCGTCACCGGGGAAGTACAGGTCAATCCGCTTGTCCGGCCACGTTGTTGCCATGTTCACCGCACTGCTGACCGCCGCCGCGCCGCCACCGACGACGATCACCGAGTCGGCGGCGGCCAGCCGGTTGTGCGCGGCGTGCAGGCCGGCGCCGATCTCGTCGGCCGATTGCATGGTCGGTTGGCGCCAGAAGCCGTTCGTCACACCGGTGGAGATCACCAGCGCATCGAACTCCTCGGCGATCGTCGCACCGTCGCCGCCGCGGCCGAATACGGTTCGGGAAGCCAGGTCCACTCCCGTCAGCGTGGCCTGCACGGTGCGGACCCGATCCAGGCCGCGGAATCGGTCGAATGGAATCCAGTAGTCGCGTGCCCAATCGCCGGGGCGGGAGATCCGTACCCCGAGCTCCTGGCCGCTCACCAACGCGGACTTGGCCGAGATTCCGACGACCTCGGCGTGCTTGGCCAGCCGGATCGCGGTCAATAGTCCGACGTCGCCCAGCCCCGCCACCACGACGCGTTTGCGCGGTGCCATTATGCCGAATTCATTTCTGCTGACCGGCTTTTGCATGACGTCGGATGCGCGCGGCCACCGGAGCTGGAATCCATCCGGGCCTCCTCGCCTGAACGCCCGGCCACTGCGATCACCGGCCGGAATCGACAAACTGTAACACGTTCTAACGAGCCGGCCGGGGTGACGTTGCCGGTCGCGGGGAACCCCGGCGCGCCATGCGAATTGGTGCTTCGTTGAGCCGATCGGCCCCATCTCCTGCTGTCGGATCGCCACCACCATGCGCGCGGTGGCGGTGGCCGCTGTTGCACGCCCGGTCGGCCACTAGCATTAGCGCCCGTATCACCGTGGCAGAAAGGAACGGCTCATGGCGATCCAAGCCGACGGCCATCGACACAACCCGCAATTGATTCCGCGCCGGCTGCTGCGCAGTGGACAGATCCATCACCCCGCGGTGCTAGAGGAAGCCAAGCGGCGCAGCGACAACTTTCAGCTGCGGCTGGCGGATCGGATCACAGCATTTGCCGGATCGATGAATTTCGTCTGGCTGCACGCGGCCCTGTTTGGCGTGTGGATGCTGTTTGTCGAACCCAGTCCATGGCCGACGCTGACCCTGGTCGTGTCCCTCGAGGCGATTTTCCTGTCGACGTTCGTGATGATCGGCCAGAACCGTCCAGGCGGCCTTCCAGCAGGCCAGGGCCGACCACGATTTTCAGACTCAGGAGCTGGAGCTCAAGACCAACACCGAGCTCACCCGCCAGATCCATGTGCTCACCGAGGAACTGCACCGACGGGTCATCGGGGGCAGCGCCTGAGGGTCAAGCCGGTTCAACGATGCGAAAAGCACTGGCACAGTGAGTGATCGCACGGTCGGTCGCTCTCGTGGGGGTTGACATGGTGGAGTTGCAAGAGACGACGCACCCACGGGTGCGAGCCGTCTTGCGACGCGTGGTGCGGGCGTCGGCACCCCGGCCCACCGCGGCCAAACGGGCGGCAAAGGATTTGCACCGCAGTCTGTGGCCGGCCGTCGCGGGAGAAATCCGCTGGGCATTCACCGCGCCCCGCACCTGGCTGATGGGCGTGGTGGCCAACCTGGCTTTCGCCGTGGGGTGGTTGGCGGTGCAGCCGCTGACCCTTGGACAACACCAGGACTGGGTAGTCCTGGTGGGCACCTACTTCTCGTCGTGGATCCTGGCCGATGTCACCACCACGAACCTGCTCGGCGCGGATCACTACCGCGTCACCCAGGCCGTGTCCGAAGGCGTCCCGTTCTGGCGGGTCCTGCTAATCAAGAACGTGGCCCTGCTCGTGATCGTCGGGCTGCCGACGTTGGTGACCGCGGTGGTGCTGACGCTATGGCTGGAAACGCCGGAGCGCCTGGCCATCACGATCCCTATGGTGGCGGTGCCCATCGTGAGCTGGCTCGGGGTGGGCAACTTCTTCTCGGTACTGCATCCGGTCGGCGTCGCGCCGCTGACGCGGCGATGGCGCCAACGGGGCGACCTTAGCCGCACCCGCGGCTGGATCGTCGCGCTGACGCTCCCGTATGCGCTGTACTACTTCGCCGACCCGATGAACGGCGTCGAGCATCAGGTGCTCTGGACGCAGCTCCCCGCGCTGATCTGGCCGGTGTTCGGCCGCGACACGAAAAGCTTTGTTCACCTTGGCATCGCGCTGACGGTGTGGGCCGCGGGAACCATCGCGGCCGTGCTCTGGGTGCGCAAGCGCGGCCTGCGGATCCGGTGACCCGCTAGTCGGCGGGGCCGGCGATCTTGCGCAGCAGTCCCCGCGAACGCGCGATGGTCTCCTCGTCGTCGCCGAACGGAGAGCCGATGAACTCGTCGACACCGGCGGCGCGGAGCTCGTCGATACGGTCGGTGACGGTGGCTTCGTCGCCGATCAGGGCGATCTCCTCGGGGCCGGCGAAGCCCTCCCGGTCCAGCATCGCACGATAGGACGGCAATGTGCCGTAGATCGAGTACTCCTCGGCGGCCAGCTTCCTGGCACCGTCTACGTCCTCGGTGACCCGGATGGGCAGGGCCGCGATCACCTTGACCGCGCCCTCGGGGCGGCCAGCCGCGGCCGCGGCGTCGCGCAGGGTAGGGCCGATGTGGTCGGCCAGTGTCTTGGGCCCGGTCATCCAGGTGATCGTTCCCCACTGCGCCGACCCGCGAGACGCAGCATTTGCGGGCCCAGCGCGGCGAGGTAGACCTCGGGGGCGGGCACCCCGGGAATTTGCAGCGTGCCGCGGGTCGTGACTGTTTCCCCCACCGCATCAGCTTCCTTGCCGTCGAGCAGCGGTAACAGGCCGTCCAGGTACTCCTTCATTCGTCGTACCGGTTTGTCCCACGGAATTCCCCACAATTCCTCGGTGAAGGTCGAATGGTTGACCCCGAGGCCCAGCTTGAACCGGCCACCGGAGATCGAGTTGAGGGTCAACGCCCGTTGCGCGGTCAGCATCGGATGAGCGACCTGGATGGGCAGCACCGCGGTGCCCAGCTCGATCTCGGGTACCTCGCGTAACGCGATGGCCAGCATGCTCATCACGTCGGGCTCCCAGGGCAATTGCGCCGACCACATTCGCGTGAAGCCCTCCGCGGCCAGTCGTGCAATCCGTTCGACGTACCCGTCGACGATCGATCCTCCCGCGCCGTCGCCGACGAAAGTGAATGTGGTGATCTCCACAGCGCAACCCTTTCTGAAGAAGCCTCAGCCGAGCAAGGACAACTGTCGCAAGTCGTCGGCGTACTTGTCGATCAATTCCGCCGAGATATGCGGTATGTCCTCGGCGGGTCCGATTTTGTGGGCGCCCACCGCGGCCTGGAACGCCTCCGCCGGTGCGGCCGCACCACGAATTGCCTTCTCGGGCTTGCGGAATGCGTGCAGCAGCGGCAGCACTGACTGCTGACGTTGCCGCTCAGGCAAGCCCGTCAGCGCGGTTTGGAATCGGGCCAGCCACTCGTCGTAGTCGGCGATGCGCTGGATCTTGTTGCCGGCCCGGATCAGCCAGTCCACGAACACATCCAGCGAGACACCGTCGTCGTACGGATTCATCACGTCGAATGAACGGTAGCCCTCGGTGACGCGGGCACCGATCGTGGTGATCGCCTCGGTGATGAAGTCCACCGGCAGACCGTCGTAGTGTGCCCGCGCCCGGCTGCCGACCCCGTCGCGTTCGTAAAACGAATGCGGGGCAATGCCCGTCACCAGCAGGCTGAATATCAGCCGGGTGAACATGTCGGGCACGTTGAGCTGGCCGCGGTATCGGGTGTGCGCGAGGATCATGTCCGACCGGAAGACCGCGACCGGAAGACCGCACAGCTCGTGGGCTTCCCTGAGCAGTACCTCGCCGGCCCACTTGCTGTTTGCGTATCCGCTGGCGTACTCGTCGTTGAGCGGACGGGTGGGACTGACCCGCCGGATGTCCTCGTCCTCCTGGAACTGGCCCGTCGGCACCGTCATCGCCACCGCGATGGTGGACAAATAGGTGACGGGCTTGATATGGGTTGTGATCGCTAGCCGGATAATCTCCGCGGTTCCAACGACATTGGGCCCGAACAGCTGGTCGTAGGGGAGCACATGGTTGACCAGCGCGGCCGGGTGCACGATCAGGTCCACGGTGTCGGCCAGCCGCTGCCAGGTCGCCGGGTCCAGGCCTAGATCCTGGTCGCCGATATCGCCCGGCAGCACCTCGAGGTGGACGGCGGCGAGATCGCGGAACCTGCTCAGCAGCTCGGGATCGCCACTGTCGAAGGCATTTTCCAGCCGCGCCCTGGCCTCGTCGGCGTCGCGGCCACGCACGATCGTAACCAGTTTGCCGCCGCGCTCGGCGAGCCGTTCCAGCCACTCTAGGGCGAGGAATCGTCCTAACCATCCGTTCGCACCGGTCAGCAGCACGGTGTGCGGTGCTCCGGTGGCATGCGGCAAAGACGGTGCAGTGGAAAATGTTTGGACGTCGATGAACTTGTCCAACGTCAGCTCGCCGGCAGCAATGGTGGTTGCGCCTTGCCCGTGAACGGTGCTGAACGTCGGACGCTGGACACCGGCACCGCGCTGGCTGTCGATGTAGTCGGCGATCTTCGCGATGTTGTTGGCCGGGCTGGTGATCACCGCGACCGGGACCTCCACGCGGAAGATCTCTTCCAGCAGCCGGGAGAAGCTCAACGCGGACAACGAATCCCCGCCGAGATCGGTGAAGTGATCCTCGGCGTCGGCGCCCGATGTGCCGAGCAGCGTGCGGCAGGCACCGGCGAGTGTCTCCACCACCGGCCGGTCGGCCGCGGACTCACGCAACACCCTGATCTCGTCGACCTGGGCGGCCGCGATCTCGGTGTACAGCTGCTCGAGTCGTTCGCCGTAGCGCTCCTTGAGCCGGGGGCGTAGCTGCTTGCCCAATCCGGAGAGCAGACCGTTCTCGTCGGTGAATGGTTTGGTTTCCAGGATGAAGTCGACGGGCAGCTCATAAGACTGCAACCGTGCGGCCGATGCGGTCTGCCGAAGCGATTGGTGGATGGCCGTTTTGAGCGCGGGGCTGTTGCCGTATTCGGCGAGGGCTTCGGGGGTGGGCACGATGACGGCCAGCAGGCTGGGCCGTTCGCTGTTGCCGTACACGAAGATCTGTCGCACCAGTGGCGCCCCGGCGTAGATCGATTCCAGGTTCGTCACCGCGACGAACCCGCCCTGAGCGAGCTTGAGAACGTTGTTGCGGCGGTCGACGTAGACGAGATGGTCGGGTTCGATCTCGGCCATCACGTCGCCGGTCCGGTAGAAGCCGTCCTCGTCGAAGACCTGTGCGGTGATTTCCGGGCGCTTGTAGTAACCCGGTGTCATCGTGTCGGTCTTGACGAGCAATTCCCCACGGGGATAAGGCCGGTCGGTGAGGAAGTAGCCGAGCTCGGGGACGTCGATCAGCTTGTAGTCGATGACCCGTTTGCGGCTGATCATCCCATCTCGGGTCAGCATTCCGGTCTCGGTCAGCCCGTAGCCGTCGGTGATGTGTGCGTCCAGCATCGAATCCAGGAATACCTTCATTTCTGTCGCCAACGGCGCGCTGCCGACGAAGCCGCCGAAAACCCGGCCGCCCAGTACGTGCTCGCGCACCTCGGTCGCCGCATCCTGTTCCGCAGTTGCGGGATCTGCCCCCTCGGCGATCCCGCGGTCGACGAGTCCGCGGAAGTGCTGATACAGCATCTCGACCACCCGCGGCACCACCCCGACTTCGGTGGGCCGCACCAGCGCCCAGTCCTCGAACAGGGTGGACAGATCGGATTCCGGGACGAAATAGCTGGTACCTCCAGCGAGGAAAGCCGACGCCAGCGGCAACCGGCCGCCAAGGTGATTGAGCGGCATGAAATTCACGTTGATCACCGGCAGGCCAGGCGTAAGGAAGAGCATCGATGTCCACAGCGTGGTGATCGTGCGTTCGGTGTACATGGCGCCCTTGGGCGTTCCGGTGCTGCCGGAGGTGTACATGATCATTGCCAGGCGCTCGTCGCCGCCCTCGACAAAGGGTGCAACGGTGGGCAGCCGGCGCCCGCGTTCGACGACGTCGTCCACCGTGGTGATCCCCACCGCAGCACCCAAGCCCTGCAATCGGACGCGGGTCTGTTCGAAGTTCTCTCGTTGCTCGTCGACGTCGGGTTGGTAGTCGAACACCATAAGTTGCCGCAACGAGGAGCTGGTCAGCACGGATTCGGCTGCCAGATCGAGATATTCGGCGCTGACCGCGACGATCTTCGGTTCGCATTCCTCGATGATCGGTCGCAGCCTTGCCACCGGTGCGTTGTGCTGCAGGGGTACGGTCACCAATCCCAGATAGGCGCAGACCATGTCGATGACTAGATAGTCGGCGCTGGAGAACCCGACCGTCGCCACGACATCGCCTGCCACCAACGGATTTTCGGGGTCGTTGGCCCAGGCGCTCGCGATTGCGCGCACCCGGTCCCACACTTCGCGGTAGCTGATGGTATGGAACCGCGGCTGGAGTTTCACCGCGGTGCGGCCATCGGCGTCGGTGACCAATTCGCGAACCCGCTCGCCGAGGGCGGGACGATCGGCGTAGCCCTCGACGATCTTCTCGAAGACCTCGGTGAGCCGCAGGCCGGGTGCGCAGGCCCCCTCGATCACCTCGGGAAGAGGAGCCGCCGCGCGGAATTGCGGATCATTGTCGAACAATTCGGCGACCCGCTGGGCCTGCCGGTCGTCTCGGTCGTCGCTCATGTCGGCCAAGCGCGTGTCGTGCAGTGATCCGCTTGTCATGGTGTGTCCTTCCGTCTTTATTTCTTCTTCGAGGCCGAACACCATCCGGACGGTGGGGGCACCGCGCCGAGCGAGTGTGACCTTGGTTACTCGTCACATGGGCGGGTAATCGGTGTACCCCAACGCGCCACCGGTGTAGAGGAATTCCATCCTGGGCTCGTTGAGTTGCGCGCCGTAAGTCCATCGCCGCACCAGATCCGGATTCGCCAGGTATGCATGGTCGATCGTCACGGCGTCCGCCGTGCCGCTCGTAACGACGTCGACGGCGCGCTCCCGGGTCGTCGTGGTCTGGAACCTGCGGTTGAGCAAAAGGCGGTCGGGCCAGCGGCGCCGCAACCACGAGTAGATCGGCCGTTCCGGTGGTACCCGTGCGTGCAGATAGGCCAACCCAAGTTCGCGGGCGTTCTTGGCGAGGATCAGGTGCGCCTCGAGGTCCGGTTCGTGAATGTCGTTCTCCGGATTGCCCGGAGAGATGCGCAGCCCCAGCCGGTCGGGACCGATCGCGTTCGCGACCGCATTGATGACCTCGGTTGGAAGCCGCGCACGATCCTGGGCGGAGCCGCCGTAGGCGTCGCGCCGATAGTTCGCGTCGTACGTCAGGAATTGACTCAACAGGTATCCGTTCGCTGCGTCGATCTCGACGCCGTCCGCGCCGGCGGCGCGCGCCCGACACGCCGCAGCGACGAAATCGGAAATAACGCAGCCGATTTGGCGATCGGAGAGTTCGTGCGGAACGACGAAAGCCTTCTTGCAGGCGTCGGTGTGGGCGGTGCCGGACGGCCTGATTTCCGAGGGGCCTACGGGCAGTTGACCGTCCAGGATGTCCGGATGTGAGATACGGCCAGAGTGCATGAGCCGCAGCATAATTCGGCCACCGGCCGCGTGTACCGCCTCGGCGACCCGTGCCCATCGGGCTTGTTGGGCGTCGGTGTGCAAACCGGGCTGGCGCGGGTACGCGCGACCCCGTGGGGAGGGGAACGTGCCTTCGGTGATGATCAACCCCGAGTTCGCCCGCTGTGCGTAGTAATCGGCCATCAACTGGGTGGGCACCCCATCGTCGGCGGCGCGGGTGCGGGTCATGGGCGCCATCAGGATCCGGTTCGGCGCGTACAACGCGCCCAGCTGGATTGGGGCCAGCAAAGGATGGTCGGGGCCCAAAAGCCGCCGCGGTAGTGTGCTTCCGGCCGGGTGCGGCGCATAGAGGCCTTGCGTTCGACCGGCAACAGCGAATCTTCGGGCCACGGTTGTCCGCACCTTTCGTCCGGGGAGTTGACCGACACGACACCGGACGTGCGAAGTGCCCGTTGACCGTGCGGACAACTCCATCGCGTCCGTGCGATACCGCCACCGCTAGGACACGTGTCCTAACGCATGGGAGGCGCGTCCTCCCATGGCTGGCCGGCTCCAGCTAATGGACGGTCGGCGTGATCTCCCCATCACCTGCTGCGCGTAGTCGAGATATTCGTCGACGCCGCGCACCGCCGGAATGGGAACGGCGCTCACCGTCACGCCCTGCTCAGCGAACCGGTCCAACCTGTCGATGATCTGCTCTGCGCTCATCCCCGGCCGGTCGCGGATGACCCCGACGATTCGACATGCTCGGCCGAACGACGAGATGCTCAGGAAAGGCGACCCAAAAGCGGTCATGTTGCGGTATCCCGGCCAGCGGTCAGTGCCGGCCCCGCCCGCAACCTGTGTTGTTAACCTGGCGACGTGGCGGAGACCAGCGGAAAGCCGAGTAAAGCCGGGCTGGCGGCGACCAGCTGGGCGCTGCTCGGCATGTTGTCTTACGAAGAGGAAGTCTCCGGCTACGACCTGAAGAAGTGGATCGACTGGAGCGTCGACCTTTACTACTGGAGTCCGTCGTTCAGCCAGATCTACACCGAGTTGAAGAAGCTCGAGGGACTGGGGCTGGCGACGTCTCGCGTCGAGCGTGACGAGGGCACCCGCACCCGCCGCCTCTACAAAATCACCGATGCCGGGTTGGCCGCGGTCACCGAGTGGGCGACTGACTCGCCGGTGGATCCGCCGGTGCTCAAACACAGCGTGTTGATGCGGATGACGTTGGGACATCTGAGTAATCCGGCGCGGCTCAAGGAACTGTTGCAGGAGTATGCGGCCTACACCGAGGCCCGGCACCGCAAGGCGGTCGAGGATGCCGAGGGGGCCGAAGCTGAACCCGCGTGGGCGTACTCGGTGCTCGCGTTGCGCTGGGCGGCCAAGTACTACGCCGCCGAGCGCGAGTTCGCCCTGGAGATGATGAAGGACATCGACGAGGCCGACCGCATATTGCAGACGGCGCCGAAGGGTTCGTCGGGGAGGGCGCGCACCACGCCGGGCTACTGGCGCGAGGTCGAAAAGCAGGTCGAGGCCAAGCGCGAAGCCGACTAGTTGTACCCGGCCGCGTCGAGCGCGGCGATGTAGCCGTACACGAGTCCCTGCGCGATCGTCGCGCCCGCGCCCGGATACGTCGTGCCGAACGCGTTGGCGGCGGTATTGCCGATTGCGTAGAGCCCGTTGATCACCGCACCGTCCTCGCGCAAAACCCGCGCCCGGTGGTCGGCTTTCAATCCGCCGCAGGTGCCCAGGTCGCTGAGCACCATCTTGACGGCGTAGAACGGCCCCTTGGTCAGCACGCGCAGGTTGGGATTGGGCGAGATCGTCGGGTCGCCGTAGTAGTGGTCGTAGGCGCTGTGTCCCCGGCCGAAGTCGGGATCGGCACCCGCAGCGGCGTTTTGGTTGAAAGCGGTGACCGTCGCCGTGAAATTCGCAACCGGCACGCCGATCCGCGTGGCCAGTCCGGCGAAGTCGTCGGCGCGTACCGCGATGCCGGCGTCGTACCAGGTCTGCGGGATTCGCATCCGCGGAAATAGTTGGGCGCCAAAGACATAGCTATTGCGGTATTGCTGGTCGAAGATGATCCACATCGATTCGACCGGGTTGCCCGATCGCTGCAGCTCGAGCAGCCGCTGGCCGAAGGACATGTAGTCCGACGACTCGTTGGCGAAGCGGCGGCCGTGCTGGTTCACGATCAGGCTGCCCGGCAACGATCGTTCGGCCAGCATCACCGCCGGCGCCTGGCCGGGCAACGGGGCGACGGCGGGGAACCACCACGCCTGATCCATCAGGTCGATGCCGGCGCCGAGTTCTTGTCCGGCGCGAATTCCGTCGCCGGTGTTGGCCGCCGCGCCCAGACTCAGGTTGGCGCCCAGCGACTCGGACTGGAATTTCCACCGCATGTCCATGCTGTGGTCGAAACCGCCGGTGGCCAGCACGACCCCGCGCCGCGCGGTGATCAGCACCTCGCGGCCGCCGTGCAAGACAACCGCCCCGCGTACCCGATCACCGTCGACGTCGAGGCGCAGCAGGCGGGTGTCTGTCCACACCGGGATGCCGGCGTGCAACACACCCGCGAACAGGCCGGCCGCCAGGCCCTGACCGCCCGCCGCGTAACGGCGACCCAACATCAGGCCGCCCACCCCCTGCGCGATCCGCTTGGCGAACGTCGGAATTCCCTTGCGCGGCACCCGCGCCACCAGATTCATCCAGCGGTAGTCGGCACCCGTCGTCGGCACCGGGATGCTCGCCTCCATCAACCCCGGCTCCAACCGCGTGCGGTACGCGCCGAGCAGCGACGTGTCGAACGGGTGGCACTCGCAGGTGCGGCCCGCCGCGCTGCCACCAGGTTGCTCGGGGTGGTAATCGGAATAGTCACGCGCCCAGAAGAATCGCAGCGCAGTGGTCCGCCGCAGCATGTCGACCGTCGCGGACACGTGTGTCAAGAATCCCGTCGAACGCTGCCGCGGCGCCGAACCCGCCACCACCGAGTCCAGGTAGGTGGCGGCGTGCTCCTGCGTATCGCCTGCGGCGGCCTCGGCCAGCACCGGTCTGGCCGGCAGCCACAGGGCGCCGCCAGACCGGGCGGTCGAGCCCCCCACGTGCGACGCCTTCTCCACGACCAGCACCGACAGCCCCAGTTCGTGGGCGGCCAGCGCCGCGGCCAACCCGGTTCCCGAGCCCACGACCAGCAGGTCGACAGTCGTGTCGGCGATGGGCAGCCCGGCGGGGATCGTCGCGCTGAGTGCTGTCACGCCGAGTACGGTATGTCCCGGCGCCGCGCCGTCGGAATAGTCGTCCTGATGAGTGGAACGGCAGCCCCACCGGTGCGTTTTGCGGAGTTGAATCATCCCCATGCAGGACACCGACGAAATTCGGCTCATCGAAGCCCAAGCCGCACCGACGCGGTTTGCCCGCGGCTGGCATTGCCTGGGGTTGATCAGAGATTTCGGTGACGGCAAGCCGCACGCGATCAAGGCATTCGGTCAGAAGCTCGTCGTCTTCCGCAGCGGGAACGGCAACCTCAACGTTCTCGACAGCTACTGCCGGCATATGGGCGGCGACCTGTCCCAGGGCGAGGTGAAGGGCGACGAGATCGCCTGCCCGTTCCACGACTGGCGCTGGGGCGGCGACGGGCGCTGCAAGCAGGTGCCCTACGCCCGGCGCGCACCCAAACTGGCCCGCACGGCGACCTGGACGACGCTGGAGCAGGACGGCATGTTGTTCGTCTGGAACGACCCCGAGCGCAAACCGCCGCCGCCGGAGGTGACGATCCCGCGCATCGAGGGGGCCACCAGCGACGAATGGACCGACTGGCACTGGTACACCACGGTCGTCGGAACCAGCAACTGTCGCGAAATCATCGAGAACGTCGTGGATATGGCGTACTTCTACTACATCCACGGCGCGTTGCCGACCTACTTCAAGAACATCTTCGAAGGACACGTCGCGACGCAGTACATGAACGGCGAGGGCCGTCCCGACATGGGTGGCACCGAAGGCTCACGGATGCTGGGCAACACCTCGGTAGCGTCCTACTACGGGCCGTCCTTCATGATCGACGACCTGACCTACCACTACGAATACGGTGACGCGCAATCGATTCTGATCAACTGCCATTATCCGATCGACTCCAATTCCTTTGTGCTGCAATATGGCATCATCGTCAAGAAGTCCGAGGCACTGCCCGGCGACGACGCCATGCAAACCGCGATCCAGCTCGGCGACTACGTCAAGCTCGGTTTCGAGCAGGACGTCGAGATCTGGCGGCACAAGGCACGCATCGACAACCCGCTCCTGGTTGAGGAGGACGGCCCGGTGTATCAGCTGCGTCGCTGGTATGAGCAGTTCTACGTCGACGTCGCCGACGTGCAGCCGGACATGGTGGACCGCTTCGAGTTCGAACTCGACACGACGCGGCCGTACGAGGCGTGGATGAAAGAGGCCGAAGCGAACATGGCGGCGCAAGGCTCGCTGTGATGGCGCTCGATTCGCCGGTGCGGACGGATAATCGGCTCGACGAGATGCCGATGCTGCCCGTGGCGTGCGGCAGCTGCGGCGCGCAGGTGCTGGTCCGCAAGAGCACCTGGAATCAGACCAGTGTGCAGTGGAATGCGGAGGCAACCGATCGGTGTGCCGAGCGGGCCGAAGCCCGGAAGGTGTCGGCGCACGCCGGCCGTGGGGTGTTCCTGGCGTGTTCAGCGCTGCGTGAGTCGATCGTCGAAGCGGTGCGCCGCGGGGAGCTGGCCATCGTCGACGAGTCGCCGACACACGTAAATCGCACCCCGACTGCGCGATTCGTCCAGAGTGGCGCGTGACGCGGCCAGTGAACTCGGCTGCACGCGCCTAGTGTCGGCTCAATGGCTGACAACAAAGTCGACTACCTCGTCATCGGTGGCGGATCGGCGGGATGCGTGGTGGCAGCCCGCCTGCTCGAGCGCACCGGGCTGCGGGTTGCGCTACTGGAAGCCGGACCCGACACCGGGCCGGAAGCGATGTACAGCGGGATCCCGCTGGACGCGATGAGTCTGTGGCGATCCCCGGTGGATTGGGCGCTGAGCACCACGCCTCAGGCCGGACTGGACGGCGCGGTGATCGGCTGCCCGCGCGGGAAGGTCTTGGGCGGATCCAGCAGCATCAACGGACTCGTCCACCTTCGCGGACATTCCTCGAGTTACGACGCGTGGGAAACGCAAGGGGCCACCGGCTGGAATTACCGGACGATGCTGCCGTATCTCAAACGCAGTGAGCACGCGGACGGACGCGATCCCGAGGTCCGGGGGATGGCCGGTCCGATGCGGGCGGGAGAGCTGTCCGCGGCGAATTCCCTTGCGCGGGCGGCGTATCAAGCGGTACTCGAAGCCGGCTACCCGGAAACACCCGACGCGAACGGCACCGAGGCCGAGGGGGTTTCGTGGCTGGAACAAAACGTCGTCGGCGACAAGCGGCAGAGCGCGGCCGATGCCTACCTGGGGCCGGTGCGCTCGCATCCCAATCTGACCGTCGTGACCGAGGCCCACGTGCGCCAACTGATCCTGGACGGGCCGCGCTGCCTCGGTGCCCGGTACTCGAAAGATAGCCAGCTTCAAGATATCTACGTCGAACGCGAAGTCATCTTGTGTGCGGGCGCGATTGTATCGCCGAACACGCTGATGCGCTCGGGTATCGGGCCTGCCGCCCAGCTTCGCGAACACGATGTGCCGGTGGTGGTTGATCTTCCCGGCGTCGGGGAGAATCTTCAGGACCATCCCATCGCGTGGGTGTCCTACGACGCCAAGCGGAGTGTCGAGGAATCCCCGTTTCGCCGGCTGCAGCTGCTGACCCGCAGTCACAAGCACGAGGACCCCGACGTGCTGATGCTGTTCGCCGAAGCGGCCATCGAGCCGCGCTGGCGGGGCGCGAGTCCCGGTTTCTCCGTGACGTTTTCGGTGGTGCGCCCGATGAGCCGGGGATCGGTGCGCTTGGGCGGTCCGGACGCGGGGGACCCGCCGTTGATCGATCCCGGCTATCTCACCGAGCGGACCGATATCGATCGGATGGTCGTGGCGTTGCGGCTGGCACGCGAAATCGCACAGGGTGCCGCGTTGTCACCCTGGCGGGGTACGGAACTTTTTCCCGGCGCACACGTGCAGAGCGACGAGGATTGCCGCGCGTTCCTGCGGCGTAGCACGGATTCGTTTTTCCATCTGGTCGATACGTGCCGAATCGGCACCGACGACCTCGCGGTGGTGGATCCGGAACTCCGCGTGCGCGGGGTCGACGGTCTGCGGGTTGTCGACGCGTCGGTGATGCCGTCGGTGGCATCGGCGCCGACGAATGCTGCAGTGCTCGGGATCGCCGAACGGGCCGTCGACCTCATCGCCGCTGGTGAGACGGAGGTAGCTGTGCGGCAAGCACATTCGCTCGCTGCGCCATGGCCGTCCCGACATACTCCGGTTCGGTGAGCAAATAGAAGCGACCCTCGGCGGCCTGTTCGAAGATCGTCGCGGCGGCCGCCCGCGCGTCTATGGCCGCTGCCTTGACGTGCAGCATCGCCGTGCGGTGCGCCTCGGCCACCACGGCGTCACCGCTGGCGTCGACACCCCCGGCCGATTCGAAGATGTTGGATTTCACCGCCCCGGGCAACACCGCCTGCACGTGAATGTGATGCCCGTGGCCGGCGGACTGCACGTCGAGATACAGACACTCGGTCAATGCCAGCACCGCGTGTTTGCTCGCAATGTAGGGTGCCTGCAATGGAATTGCCACCACGCCGCCGACCGAAGACAGATTCCACACCCAGGCGGGCGCATCGGTGGCCATCATCATCGGCAGAAAAGCGCGCACGCCGTGGAACACGCCGCTGACGTTGACGTCGATGACCCGCTGCCAGTTGGCGACGGGAGTGTCCCACAGATAGCCGAACTGCTCGACCCCCGCGTTGTTGACGAGCAGCCGCACCGGGCCAATATCGCGGTAGGTGCGCTCGGCGAGCTGGGACCGCCTCCGGGTCGCGCACGTCGCACACCACGTCGATCGCCGATCCGCTCGCGGCGCAGAGCTCCTCGCGCACCGCGGCCGCGGAATGGGCGTCGATGTCGGCGAGCACCACCGTCATTCCGAGTGTGATCGCGTGACGAGCCAGGCCCGCGCCGATGCCGGAGCCGGCTCCGGTGATGACCGCGACGCCGCCGGCGAACGGATTCACGCGTATTGCAACGCGGGACGTACCGGCCGGATCGGACGCAGCGGCTGGAGGGTCGGTGCCACCCGTTGGTGCCCAAGCGGGCCGTCCTCCGCGTTGCGCCAGATGCCCATCGCCGTCATGCGCACCGGTGCGGTCAGTCGCTGATCGAACATCATCCGGTGCATCGGGCCGCAGACCGACACCGCGGCAACAGCTTCTCCCGGTCCGCCGACGGGCGCTGCGACACAACCGAATCCGAGCAACGACTCCTCGCGTTCGAACGCGACGCCGTGGGCACGCACCTTGGCTAGTTCCGCCTCCAGCTGCGAGCTGGTGGCAACCGAGTACTTGGTCTTGCGCGCCTGCAGATCGACTTGGACGTCGTCGTCGCGGTAGGCGAGGATCGCCTTGCCGACGGCGGTGCAATGCGCGGGCTGCCGGCTGCCGACACGGGTCGGGATCGCGTCGGCCATGCGGTCGCCGACCTTGTCGAGATAGACCACATCCGGCCCGTCCAGCACCGCCAGGTGTGCGACCAGCCCGGTGGCGCGATGCAGTTCACCCAGCAGCGGACCGGCCGCACGGACCAGGCGGTCCTGATGAACGGCCAGCGACCCGAGTTCGACCAGGCGCATCCCGAGTTCGTAGTCGCGACCGCTGCGGCGCAGCCAGCGCAGCTGCACCAGGCGTTCGAGCATCCGGTGCGCCGAGGAGCGGGGCAGGCCGGTGCGCCGCACGATCTGTGCCAGCGTCAGCCGGCCCGGCCCGTCGAACGCGTCGAGGACCAGCGAAATGCGGTCGATGACGGCCGTGGGAGTGCTGGGTTCTGCGGTCGCAACGGTGCGCGCGGTCCCTGACATCGGTCCTCCATGGACTGTGTGTATCTGGCTGCCATATTCCTATTAGGAATAGATCTTACCACAGGGGTGTGGTCGCTGTCACACGTGACACGAAAACCGCGAAGGTAAGCCCTTGGCGGCCGAGCGTCCGGCGCGGCGGCCGTAGAAGCTGCCGTCGCCGAGCGAGACCCCGCTGGCATACCCCCAGGCGGCCAGCCCGGCGGTCGAACGGCCCGCGGCGAACAGCCCCGGGATGGGTTCGCCGCTGACGTGCAGCACCGCGGCGTCCAGGGTGGTGGCCAGCCCGCCCAGGGTGAAGCCGCCGGTGTTCTCGCGCAGGTCGATCGCGCCGACCGGGGTGCCGATCGGCTTGATCCATTGCGGCTTCTTGTGCAGCAGCGGATCCTCACCGCGCGCGGCGCCCTCGTTGTAGGCGGCGACGGTCGACTGCAGCGAACCGGGTGCCAGGCCGATGTCGCGCTCCAAGTCCGCGACGTTGTCGGCCACCCAGGTCGCCTCGCGCAGCATGAATTTCGGCGACCATGACGCCATCGCCTCGTCGTTCGCGTCGCTGTCGATGATCAGGTAGGCGGTGTTGTCCTGGTGGTAGAGCGTGAGTTGTCCGACGCGTCCCGGGTAGGTGTCCTCGGCGACATACCGCTGGCCGCGGGCATTGACCAGGATGCCGCGCACCAGCTGCTGGGGATCGATGAAGATCGCGACCTCGGTCGCGTCCATGTGGGCGAGATCGGCGCCCAGCGCCTGCGCCATCCGAATCGCCTGCCCATCGTGCTGCTCGATCGACGCGGCCGGGCGTCCGGCGATCCGCGGCGCGTAACGCGCCACCATCGCGTCGTTGTAGGCGAAGCTTCCCGTCGCGAGCACGACCCCGGTGCGCGCCCGGATCGTCATCTCGGTGCCGTACTGGCGGGCCCGGATGCCGACCACCCTGCCGTCGGACTCGACGATCAGACACCGCACCCGCACGTCGTAGAGCGCGCGAGCGCCTGCCGCGGTCGCGGTTTCGACGAGCGGCTTCATCAGCATGTAGCCGGCGCTGGCTTCGCCCTGCTTCTTGTTCTGCATCTGCGGGACGTGACCACGCGGGGCCGGGGTCGCGATCGTGTTGAACGGGTACGAGTTTTCGCCGCCGCTGTACATCAGGCCCTGATCGCCCATCGGCTCCCAGCCGGGCTCGGAGAAGAACTCCGCCTTGAACGGCACGCCGCACCCGACCAGCCACTCGAAATGCGCGACGCTGCCCGCGCAGTAATCGGCGATCCGGTTCTCGTCGGCGCCGGGCCCCATGGCCACGTTGAGGAACGCCGCCATGTTGTCAACGGAATCCTCGAAGCCACAGGACTTTTGCAGGGGTGTGCCGCCGCCGAGGTAGATGAACCCGCCGGCCATCGCCGCCGCGCCACCCCAGGAGCCGGTGCGCTCCAGGACCAGGACGTCAGCGCCGGACCGGGCCGCTTCGACCGCCGCCGCGGCGCCCGCGACGCCGTAGCCGGCGATGACGACGTCGGCCTCGTGATCCCATGCGGTGATCGACGACGCCGCAATCGGCGTGACGTCCATGTCAGGTGTCATAGCCGCATCGCCGCGGGCATCTCGCCGACCCACTGATGACCCCAGTAGCTGTCGGCGGTGATTTCCTCTGCCGTGTAATGGTTTTCGTCGACCCGCATGCCTTCGGTGCCGAACTCGATATCCCAATCACCGGGCGCCCGGACGTAGAAGGAGATCATCTTGTCGTTGGTGTGTCGGCCCAGCGTCGATGACAACTGGAAGCCCTCGGCGGTGACCCGGTCCAGCGCCTGGCCTACCGCGTCGAGGGTGTCGACCTCGACCATGATGTGCACCAGGCGTGGGTCGCGCATGTGCGCGGCCGGCACGATCGCCATGCTGTGGTGGCGTTCGTTGATCCCGAGGAAGCGAACCCGCACCGGGCCGAACTCTTTCGGCAACGGCACCCGGAACGCACCGCGCGAGCGGAAACCCAGCACCTCGGTGTAGAAGTCGAACACCGCATTGGGATCCATCGCGGGCACCACCACATGGCCCATGCCCTGATCACCGGTGACGAATCGTGCGCCGAACGGGGTGACGACCGGGCTGTGATCGAGCACCGCACCGTGGAACACCTCGAGGGTGGTGCCGGCCGGGTCGTCGAAGGTGATCACCTCTTCGACCCGGCGCGCCTCGGCCTCCTCGACCGACAGCTGTTTGAACGGCACCCCGGCCCCGTCGAGCGTGGTCTTGACCCGCTGCAGCGCGGGGTGGTCGCGGACTTCCCAGCCGATGGTGAGCACCCGATCGGTCTCACCCGGCACCACGATCAACCGCGCCGCGCGCTCGTCCATCCGCAGATACAACGCGGAATCGTCGGGGCCTTGCCCCTCGGCGAAGCCCAGGACGCCGAACGCGAATCGGCGCCATCGTTCGATGTCATTGGACCAAATCGTAATATAGCCGAGACTTTTCAGGTCGGTCACGTCGGCATCTCCCGGTCAGATCAAGGCCCGCAGCGGACCCTCGGGCGGTTCGACGCCGAGAGAGCTCAGTGCCGCCGCGTGGTAAGTGGTGCCGGGGACATGGATGGCGTGCATCTGGCCGACGTGCACGTCTCGCCAGTACCGCTGCAGTGGCTTGTCCATCCGCGCCGCATTGCCGCCCGAGCGGGCGAAGATCTCATCGACGGCCGCCACCGCGCGCCACACCGCGCGCACCTGTGTCCGGCGTCCGGCCGCGCGGTCGGCGAACGACACCTCCTTGCCCGCCGCGACCATGTCGTAGATCCGGTCGGCGTTGGCCAGCAGTTCCTGGCGGGCAGCGTTGATGTCGGCGGCGGCCTCGCCGATCGCGTGCATGACGTATGGGTCGTCCTTGATCGCGGTCCCGGTGGCGCCGACGCGCTCGCGTTGATAGTCCAGGTGTGCGGCGAGCGCGCCCTCGGCGATGCCGATCGTGGCCGCGGAGATGCCCAGCGGGAACATCGTCGACCACGGCATCAGATACAGCGGCTCGGTCATGCCGGCCTCGCGCTGGGCGGTGCCGTCCATCACCTTGGTGGCGTCCATCGTCCGGTAGCTCGGCACGAACGCGTCCTTCACGATCACGTCCTTGGAGCCGGTTCCGCGCAGCCCCACCACATTCCACGAGTCCTCGACGATCTCGTAGTCCTCACGCGGCAGGATCATGTGCAGCATCTGCGGCGGCATCAGGGGAACGCCTTTTTCGTCGCCGCGCATCGCGCCCAGGATGATCCAGTCGCAATGGTCGGTGCCCGAGCTGAACTGCCAGCGGCCGTTGAAGATGAAGCCGCCGTCGACGGGTTTGGCCACCCCCTGCGGCGCGTACGGCGATGCCATCCAGGTGTCGACGTCGTTGGCCCAGATCTCGGCCGCGACCTTGGGATCCGCGTACGCCAGCTGATAGGGGTGCACACCCACCACGCCGACGATCCAGCCGGCGGCCGGATCCAGTGCCGCGGTGGCCATCGTCGTCTCGGCGAACTCGCGGGGGTGGACCTCGAAGCCCTGATATTGCTTGGTCTGCAGCAGCCGGATCAGACCGGCGCCCTTCATCAGCTTGACGGTGTCGTCGGTGAGCCGGCCAATCTGTTCGGCCTCGGCGGCCTGGTCGCGCAATTGGTCGGCCATCGCCACTACCCGGTCGAGTACCCGGTCGCTCATGTCGTTGTCCTTACGTGTGTGGGCTAAGTAATGGTCTACCGCAGTCCTCGCCCGTCCCAAAGGAAATCCCGATGAGCGGGCGGAAATGCGTGCCGACCTGACGACGTCGCCCCCGCTCGGGCCCGATGGCCGGGAAAACCCGACTCGAGCGTCCGGTGACCGGGAACGCGGGCGCCCAGAGCCGTGCCGGCCGATAGCGTGCTGCCGGTGGATGATGCTCTCGACGTGATCGTGGTGGGCGCCGGTTTCGCCGGCCTGCATGCGTTGCACAAGCTGCGCGCGCAGGGGCTTTCGGTGCGGGTACTCGAGGCCGCGCCCGAGATCGGCGGGACCTGGTACTACAACCGGTATCCGGGCGCACGCTGCGACGTCGAGAGCGTCGACTATTGTTACTCGTTCTCCGACGAACTCCAGCAGGAGTGGAACTGGACGGAGAAATACGCCACCCAATCCGAGATCCTCGACTACCTGAACTGGGTCGCCGACAAACTCGACCTGCGCCGCGACATCGTGTTCGATAACCGTGTCGTGGCCGCCGTGCTCGACGAGACGACATTGCGCTGGACGCTGCAGACAGACACCGGGCTGGTGGTCTCGGCGCGGTTCTGTGTAATGGCGACCGGCCCGTTGTCGGCCGCGATGACGCCGAATTTCCCTGGCCTGGGTACGTTTTCGGGCGAGACCCATCACACCGCGCACTGGCCGCATCATCGCGTCGACTTCACCGGGAAACGGGTGGCCGTCATCGGCACGGGATCGTCTGGCATTCAATCGATTCCGATCATCGCCGAACAGGCCGCGCACCTGTACGTATTCCAGCGCAGCGCCAACTACAGCGTTCCGGCCCGCAACACGCCGTTGTCGGCCGCCGAGCTTGACGAGATCAAGGCCGGCTACCACCAGCGGCGCCGGCTGTCGTGGCGCAGCGCTGGCGGCTCGCCGCACCTCACCGCGGACAAGCCCACGTTTGCGTTCACCAGCGAACAGCGGCGCGCGGCTTTCGAAAGAAGATGGCAGCTGGGCGGGGTGCTGTTTTCGAAGACGTTCCCGGACCAGATGACCGATCTGGAAGCCAACGAGGAGGCCCGCAGGTTCTACGAGGAGAAGGTCCGCGCGGTCATCGACGATCCCGCGGTCGCCGACCTGCTGATCCCCGCCGACCATCCGATCGGGACCAAGCGAATCTGCACCGACAGCAACTACTTTCAGACGTTCAACCGGCCCAACGTCACGCTGGTCAGCGTCCGAGACACGCCGATCGACTCGATCGACGCGACGGGCATCAACGCGGGGGATACGCACTACGACCTCGACATGATCGTGCTGGCAACGGGATTCGACGCGATGACCGGGGCACTGGGCAGCATCGACATCGTCGGGCGTGGCGGTGCCACGCTGCGCGAGGACTGGGCTCACGGGCCGCGCACCTATCTCGGACTGGGCGTCGACGGCTTCCCCAATCTGTTCCTGATCTCGGGCCCGGGAGCCCCCGCGGTGCTCGCAAACATGGTGCTGCACGCCGAGGCGCAGGTGGACTGGATCGCCCGGACGATCGACTACCTCGACGACCACGGGCGTATGGCGATCGAGGCGACCATGGACAGCGTGGACGGTTGGGGTGCCGAATGCGCCCGGCGTGCCGAGACGACCTTGTTCACCAAGGCGAACTCGTGGTACATGGGCGCCAACGTGCCGGGAAAGCCCAGGGGCTTCATGCTGTTCGTCGGCGGCTTCGCCACCTACAACGACATCTGCGCCGAGGTCGCCGACGACGGCTACCGCGGCTTCGCTCTCATCGACCCATGACCGGGTTACTCGACAAGGTCGTCGTGGTCACCGGCGCCGCCAAAGGCACCGGGCGGGTGCACTGCCAGCGCTTCGCCGACGAGGGCGCAGACGTGATCGCCCTCGATGTTGCCGAACTCGCCGACGAGTTGGGCACTGTCAGGGCCGCTGGACGGCAATCCCTCCGCGCATGCCCTGCTGCTGAAAGGCCTTGCGGGAGAGCGTTAACTGCGCGACAGAAAGCTCAGGACCGTGCTTTCGAAGGCCGCCTTGGCTTCGATCATGGCCCAGTGCCCGGAGTTCGGGAAGACGTGCAACTCGGCGTTGGGGATGGTGCGCATCGGGATCAGCGCCATGTCGGGCGGGCTGACCCGATCGTCGCGGCCCCACGTCAGCAGCGTGGGCGCGGCCACCTTGTGCATCATCGCCCAGGGGAACGGACGGTCGGACGCCGCCATCGCGGAGTTCATGGCCGCGAACGCCGCCTTGCCGTACATCCGGCGCGCGGCTTCCAGCGTGGCCGGATCGGTGGCCAACTGCCAACGTTCCTCGACGAGTTCGTCGGTCACCAGCGCCTGGTCGTAGACCATCGACTTGAGCCAGTCGACGAGGCGCTGCCGGGTCGGATCCTCGACGAACTCCTGCAACAGCCGGATGCCCTCGCTGGGGCTGGGACTGAAGATATTGGTGCCGATGCCGCCGATCGTCACCAGGCGGTCGATGCGGTTCGGGTTGCCGATGGCGAAGTTGATGCCGACCCCGCCGCCCATCGAGTTACCGACGATGTGGGCCTTCTCGACGCCGAGCGCGTCCAGGAACGGCGAAACCGTTCCGAACGCGGTGACCATCGGGTGGCCGCCGAAGTCGTCGCTGACCCCGAAGCCGGGAAATTCCAGGATCAGGCAGCGGAAATGCGCGGCAAACGTCGGCAGAATGCCGCGGAAATTGCGCCAGCCGGTGACCCCGGGGCCGGAACCGTGCAGGAACAGCAGCACCGGAGCGGAATCCGGGCCGGTGTCGTAGTAGCGCAAAGCGCCCTTCGGGGTGGTGATTTCACGCAGGTCATGCTCGACGGCCGCTGCCGGGGTAGTTGCCACGCCTGTCACCCTGCCATGCCGCCTAGGCGAGCGTGAGCGGTGTTCCGCTGATCGGACGCCGGATCGGGATGCACACTCAAATCGCGGGCCGGGCCATGGCGGCCGCCCAATCCGTCGACACGGTGCTTGATCGGCAGGCGTCGCCAAGATGTCGCGATAACGGCCGAAATGGTCCAGCCCAATATGAGTGACGACGGTGAAGTAGCTCGAGACCTGCGCCTCGTCGGGAGCCAGTGCGGTGACACCGCCCAGGAACGCCGTGATCTCGGCGCGGCCGCGCAGCGGCTCGGCACCGCGAATCTCGAGAATGTCGTCTACGCAGAATGTCTCGGCAAGCCCGTCAACGCGGCCGGAGTCACCGGACCAGTTGTATCGGGCGAGCGTGTCACGGATATGCTCACGGGCCACATCTTCATCGCCGTGACTTCTCAGCCGACCGCAGGTACTTCGGTAGCACCTTAGTCAGGCGGCAAGCGCGCGTTACCGCACGATGCGCGGCTGGAAGCGCTGTACCGGAACAGGTATAACGCCGTTCAGGTCGAAGACGGCAATCATCGCTCGTAACATGGCGGGGGACCAATCATCGAGCGGGTGCGCTTCTATTCGGGCGAGTACTTCACGACGGAGGTACTCGATGTTCATCGGGAGCTGCTGATCAGTCATCGCCGCGCCTCCGGCTCCTAGCTCCTGGGGCTGGTCTTTCGGTCGTCCTCGACGCTAGGGCCGACCCCGCGCTGATGTACAGGTAACTTGTCGGATTCAAATGTCTCTCAAGAAATAGCGCCGTCGGTTACTCGCCGGCACGTTGAGCGGGAATGAATCGCCGGGTCCAGCCGTAGAACAACGCATGGAACTCAGCGACGCCGCACGTAACTTCATCGGCAAGGGTGCGGACGCCACCCTGGTCACGATCAATCCCGACGGCAGTCCCCAGGTGAGCGTGGTTTGGGTCGCGTGGGAGTCGACGCCGGACGGGGACGAGCTGGTCAGCGCGCACCTGGCCGATTACAAGAAACTCCGCAACGTCCGCAACGACGCGCGGGTCGCGGTCACGATCGTGGCGACGGACCCACCGCACGCGGATACGAAACCACGCCCGTATCTGTCCATCAACGGGACCGCACGGGTCGTCGAGGGCGGCGCCCCCGAGCTGTTGACGGAGCTCAATGCGGTCCTCGGGCAGCCGGGTGTGCAGTTCCCGCCGGACGGCGCGCCGCCGGGATACCTCAACCGGATCCGCATCGACAAGGTCGGCGGCTTCGGACCCTGGGTCGCCTAACGTCCGTATTTGCCGCTTCCGCTACTCGGAGTAGCGCAATACAGTGAGTGGATGAAACCCGGAGCAGACGGCATCCATATCCGGACCTGTCCGCTGTGTGAAGCCATGTGCGGCTTGGAGATTCACGTCAAAGCGGGCGCGGTCACCGGCATTCGCGGCAACCGCGACGACGTGTGGAGTCGCGGGCATCTCTGCCCGAAGGGCGTGTCGCTGGGCGCGATCCATCACGATCCGGACCGCGTCCGCAGCCCGATGATCAAGGTCGACGGCGCCTGGCAGGAAGTCAGCTGGGACGCCGCGTTTCGGCGCTGCACCGAGTTGCTGACGCCGGTGATCGAGAAATACGGGATCGGTGCGGTCACGGCCTACACCGGCAACCCGCTGGCGCACTCGTTTTCGCTGGCCCGCTATGCCGGTGTGCTGATGGGCATGTCCGGGATGCCTGTCACGTATTCACCTGGGACTGTTGATCAGTGGCCGAAAAACCTGTCGTCGCACCTGATGTACGGGCTGTGGTGGAATTTTCCGGTGCCCGACATCGAGCGCACCGACCTGTTGGTCATCATGGGGGCCAACCCGCCGCGTCACAGGGATCGCTCTTGGCCGCGCCCGATGTGATGGGCCTGATCGAGGGAATTCGCAAACGCGGCAAGGTGATCGTGATCGACCCGGTGCGCACGCAGACCGCGGCCCAGGCCGACGAGTGGCTGCCGATCGTGCCGGGCACCGACGCGGCGTTGCTGCTGGCCGTCGCGCACACGCTCTTTGACGAGGACCTGGTGAAGCCCGGGCCGCATGTCGACGGTGTCGAGACGATGGGCAAAGTCGCCGCGGACTGGCCGCCCGAGCGGGTCAGCGAGGTCACCGGCATCGACGTTGACACCATCCGGCGGTTGGCGCGCGAACTCGCCGGAGCCGAGAAATCGGTGGTGTACGGCCGAATTGTCTTGTGTAACCAGGAGTTTGGCAGTCTGGCCAGCTGGCTTGTCGACGTGATCAATATCTTGACCGGACATTTCGACACCCCCGGCGGCGCGATGTTCCCCAAGCCGGCGGCCTGGTCGATCACCACGCAGCCGCTACCCGGCCTCGAGGGCGGTCTCGCGGAATTCGGTCGCTGGCATACCCGGGTGCGCGGCGCCAAGGAGGTGCTTGGGCAGGCCCCGGCGTCGTGCATGACCGAAGAGATCGCCACCCCGGGCGAGGGGCAACTCAAGGCGCTGATCACGGTCGCGGGCAACCCGGTGTTGTCCACGCCCGGCGGCGACAAGCTCGACGAAGTGCTGCCGATGCTCGAGGCGATGATCTCCGTCGACCTGTGGCTGAACGAGACGACGCGGCACGCCGACGTGATCCTGCCCGGTCTGTCACCGCTCGAGCAGCCCCACCACGACGACCTGATCTTGCTGTTCGCTATCCACAGCATCGCGAACTACTCCGCGCCGGTGTTCGACCCGGGCGATCGCCCGCACGAATGGGAGATTCTGATCCGGCTGACCGGCCTGTGCACCGGTACACCGACCGAAGACGTCGATGTCGCCGCGATCGACGACGGTTTCTTCGACTACCTGGCCTTCACTGCCGGCGTCGACGGCGCCGAGATCCGCAAGCTGTACGAGCATGGCGGTCCCGAGCGGATGCTGGACCTCACGCTGCGCACCGGGCCGTTCGGGGATCAGTACGGCAAGAATCCCGGCGGGCTGACGCTGGACCTGCTCAAGGCGAATCCGAACGGCATCGATTTCGGACCGATGGTGTCGCAGTTGCCGGAGATTCTGGGCACCCCGGACAAGAAGATCCGGCTGGCTCCGCAGTACCTGCTGGACGACTTGCCGCGGCTGGCCGCGCGGTTGCGGCGGCCCGCCGAACCGTTGGTTCTGGTCAGCCGCCGCCACCTGCGGTCGAACAACACCTGGCTGCACAACGTGCCCGCGTTGATGAAGGGCAAAGACCGCTGCACGCTGCTGATCCACCCCGACGACGCGGCGCGTTGCGGTGTCTCCGACAACGACGTCGTCACAGTGAAATCCGAAGCCGGCGAGATCAAAGTGCCCGTCGAGGTCACCGACGCGATCAAACCGGGGGTGGTGTCGATGCCGCACGGCTGGGGACACGGTATGCCGGGCACGCGCATGTCGGTCGCCAACGGCTCACCGGGCGTCAACACCAATGCGCTCTCGGTGCCGACGTTCATCGACGAGCCATCGGGTAACGGTGCCCTTAACGGGATACCGGTGACGGTCCTCGAGGATCAAGCTCGATTCGAGTCCGCGCAGAGCGTCTGACTCGCGGAAAACGCAACCCCGCCAACGATTGTGGCGGTAGGCCCGGCGGTCACTGAGACATAGTCCCGGCGCCGCGCGGTGTGGGATCGTTCACGCTCGCACAGTTTGCTGAACCGTTCGGGGCGGACCCTCGTACCCATAGGCAAGAACACAGCGGCACCGCACCGGGGATTGGGGGAGACGCCATGTATTACTTCATCCTCATCGCCATGATCGGCGTTGAGCGCGTGGCCGGGCTCGTCGTCGCGCAGCGCAACGCTCGATGGTCAATCGCCCACGGGGGCAAGGAATTCGGGCTCGATCACTTCCCGGCGATGGTCAGCCTGCATTCGCTGTTGCTGGTTTCGTGTCTGGTGGAGGTCTGGTCCCTGGGACGTCCGTTTGCGCCGTGGCTGGGCTGGCCGATGCTCGCCGTGGTGGTGCTCAGCTGTCTCGTCCGCTGGCGGTGCGCGGCTGCCCTGGGCCGGCTCTGGAATCCGCGGCTGATCGTGATCCCGGGCGCGCCGCTGGTGCGGCGTGGTCCGTATCGATGGGTGCGCCACCCCGATTACATCGCGGTGGTCGCGGAGGTCGCGGCGCTGCCGCTGATCCATTCGGCATGGCTGACCGCGATCGCGTTCAGCATCGCCAACGCGCTGCTGCTCAATGTGCGAATCCGGCTGGAAAACGCCGCTTTAACGTACGTCTGAGCCCTCAGGGCGCTATTGGTCGGTTCGTCCACTCCCGGTCGGGCCGTCGCGACGAGCGGAACCATCCGCCGGCTGCGCCGGTGCCACCGTCGGTGGGGATCGTATGGCCCGTCACGAAGGCCGACAGGTCGGAGGCCAAAAACAAGATCACCCGGGCCTGATCCTCGGGCAGCCCCATCCGTCCCGCCGGAACCCACTGCGGCCACTGCGCTTGCTCCGCCTCGGACAGCCACAGCGAGTAGGGCACCTGCAGCGATTCGGTGACGTCGGGGCCGATTGCGTTGACCCGCACACCGTCACGGCCGACCTGAACGGCGAGGCTGCGGGTGAAATGAATGACGGCCGCCTTGAACGCGGCGTAGACCGGATCTTCGGGACAGCCACGCAATCCCTCGACAGAGGAGACGCTGACGATCGAGCCGCGGCCCTGACCGACCATCGCCGGCAGGAACGCGTGGGTCACTAAAAAGACGTGGTGCAGGTTGATCCGGTAGAGCTCGTCCCACAGCTGCGGGTCGGTGTCGACGAAATTGCCGGGGTGGCGCAGCCAATGCCCGACATTGTTGACCAACACATCGATTCGGCCGAACCGGTCCAGCACCGATCGCGCCAGGGCGCCAACCTGATCGGCGTCTCGCACGTCGGTGATGATCGCCGATGCCGATCCGCCGGATGCCGAGATCCCGTCGGCGGTCTGCTCTGCCAGTTCGGCGTCGATATCGGCGATCACGACCCGGGCGCCGTGTTGAGCGAACAGCTGTGCGGTTGCCGCGCCGATACCGCCACCGCCGCCGGTCACCACCGCGACCCGGTCGGCCAGCATCGCACCGGCGTGAGTTGACTGTTCCATGCTCACATCTTCGGCCCCTCGCGCTGGTCGACTGACATCGAGGCCGGCACCGGGGCACAACTTAAGTGACGAATACCCGTGGGGGGCGCTTGCAAACGGTGACGAATGCGGCACTTCACCGCGGTTTAGCTGCGGTTATTGCTTTTCGAGCTGGGTATTCTCCGTTGCCTAGGAGTGTTTTGAACAAATGGTTACCAAGCTGATTAAGCGTCGTATTCACCATCGCCGCAGTGCCCAATCGATTACCGTGTAATTGGCCAGTCGGTTAATCGTGAAGAACATAGTGCGTGCCTGGGCATTGCAGCCAAACCTGCGTTGGCCATTGGGGTATGTCGACGGAATAGTGGGTTTGCTACCCCATTTGCGGTCCGTCGTGGAGCTGGCATCAGTGCGTCTCGAACACTGCGACGCCGAATGGGTTCGCGCGCCCGGTGTATCCCCGACCCGGGCCATTCTGTACCTGCACGGCGGCGCGTTTCTCACGTGTGGCGTCAACACTCATCGGGCGCTAGTGAGTCGCTTGTCGGAGGCGGCCGATGCCGGGGTACTGATTGTTGGTTACCGCAAACTGCCGTCGCATCAGATCGCCGATGCGATCGACGACAGCCTGTGCGGGCTGCGTTGGCTGCAGCGGCGCGGCTACCATCCCGACCGGATAGTCGTCGCCGGCGACTCGGCAGGCGGGTATCTCGCGTTCATGACGACACTGGCCGCGATCCGCACGCGGGTCGCGGCACCGGCCGGGGTCGCGACCGTCTCGCCCTTCACCGATGCGGATCCGGCTCGAAAGCTCAAGCACCGCAACGCGCGCAAGTGCTCGATGTTCACGGCCGGAGCGTTGTCGATATTTGCGCGATATCTCGGCGAAGTTCAGCTGCCGGACGGTCAGGGGCGCTCCTTGGGTCGCGTCGTCTCACCTGTCGACGCCGATTTGTCGGCACTGCCGCCGGTGGCGATTCACGCAGGTGCCGACGAGTTACTGTTCCCGGATGCCGAACTGATGGCGGAGAGACTGGTAGCCAACGGGATTCGTTGCGATTTGCATGTCTGGGAAGGCCAGATTCACGACTTCCCATTGGCCGCGGATGTTTTGCCCGAGGGCAGGCGCGCTATCCGATACCTCGGCGATTTCGTCAAGGAAGTCACGGCCGAGTCTGCACGGCGTGGGAGCCACCGGGTGACTGCCGAAGCAGGATAGTGAAACGGCCCGAAACAGGCTGCGCGGCAAGCCTATTCGGGTTCCTCGAATTCCGGCTCGACAATCAGCGCCTCCTGCTGCTCGCGCCAGTCGGAATCCGTTGCCTCCAAGGGCACCTCGGACTCCTCCGGCCAAGACGCCGCGTTGTCGTCGTTCGGCGCGGACTCGCTAGCCGTGCGCTGTTGTTCAACGGCGTCGGCGATGGGCACGTCGTCCGGGAACGAGTCGGCGTTCTCGTGCATGCGTGGCCGGTTACCCGCGACGGCACGATCAAAACCGGTTGAAGCCACGGGCCGGCGCCGGCTCTGAAATAACTCGCGGCGGAAACGCGTTTGCGCCGCGAGTCCCCGAATCGGTCCCGACGCCGATACAGTGGGCCTCGTGAGCCGAGCAGCCCCACCTGTGCTGACCGTGCGGTATGAGGGATCCGAACGGACCTTTGCACCCGGCAACGATGTGGTCGTCGGGCGCGACTTGCGGGCGGACGTCCGGGTCGCGCATCCGCTGATTTCCCGGATCCACCTGGTATTGCGCTTCGATCAGGGCCGGTGGATCGCCATCGACAACGGCAGCCTCAACGGCCTGTATGTCAACAATCGCCGGGTCCCGGCCGTCGACATCCAGGACGGCCAGCGCGTCAATATCGGTAACCCGGACGGACCGACCGTGAGCTTCGAGGTCGGCCGCCACCAAGGTTCCGCCGGGACGCCGCCCCTGACGACGTCGATTCCGATCTCCACCGGTTCGTACGATCCGCGGCCGGCGCAGGGACGTCCACCGGCCGGCTCGGTGGCACAGGGCCTGCCCCCGCAGCCGCCGGCGAGCCCGTCGCGGCCGATGCCGACGTATCCACCCGGTGGGCACCACTCCGGTCCGCCGTCGGGGCCGGTACCGACATATCCGCCCACCGGCCAGCAGCCCGGGGCGCCATCGGGGTCGCTCCCGACCCATCCGACCGGCTCGCAGCCGAGCCATCCGTCGGGGCCGTTGTCATCCAATCCGACGGGCACCCAACCGGCCGGACCGGCCGGCAGTCCGATGGCGTCGCCGCATATTTACCGGGCCGAGCCCGCGCAGGTCCCGCCGGCGGCGCCGGTCGATCCTCCGACCGCCCTGACGGGCCGCGTCGGCGGCGGCGACGGCGCGAACCTCGCCACGTCGATGATGAAGATCCTGCGGCCGGGCAAGGCCGGGTTGGATGCGCCGGGCGCGATCAAGATCGGGCGGGCCAACGACAACGACATCGTCATTCCCGAGGTGCTGGCATCGCGTCACCACGCGACTCTGATCCCGACGCCGAGTGGCACCGAGATCCACGACAACCGCAGCATCAACGGCACCTTCGTCAACGGTCAGCGCGTCGACTCCGCGGTGCTGAAGGACGGCGACGTCGTCACGATCGGCAACATCGACCTGGTGTTCGCCGGCGGCGCACTGGCTCGCCGGGATGTCGACACCGCGGCGCAGACCCGCCTCGGCGGTCTGGACGTCCGCGGGGTGACCTGGACTATTGAAAACAACAAGACACTGCTCGACGACATCTCGCTGGGCGCCAGTCCCGGAACCCTGACCGCGGTGATCGGCCCGTCCGGTGCGGGCAAGTCGACGTTCGCCCGGCTGGTCGCCGGCTACACCCATCCCACCAACGGCACGGTGGCGTTCGAGGGCCATAACGTCCACGCCGAATACGCCTCGCTGCGCAGCAGGATCGGGATGGTGCCCCAGGACGACGTGGTGCACGGTCAGCTGACCGTCGAGCAGGCGCTCGGGTACGCCGCCGAACTGCGGCTGCCGCCCGACACCACCAAGGCCGACCGTGAGCAGGTGGTCGCCCGGGTGCTCGAGGAGCTGGAGATGACCCAGCACCTGCACACCCGGGTCGACAAGCTGTCCGGCGGTCAGCGCAAGCGCGCCTCGGTCGCGCTGGAGTTGCTTACCGGGCCGTCGCTGCTGATCCTCGACGAGCCGACGTCGGGTCTGGACCCGGCGCTGGACCGGCAGGTCATGACGATGCTGCGGCAGTTGGCCGACGCCGGCCGCGTGGTACTGGTGGTCACGCACTCGCTGACCTACCTGGACGTCTGCGATCAGGTGCTGCTGCTAGCTCCCGGCGGCAAGACTGCGTTCTGCGGGCCGCCCGCCCAGATCGGTCCGGCCATGGGGACGACGAACTGGGCCGACATCTTCAGTTCGGTCGCGGGCGATCCCGACGCGGCCAAGGCGAAATACTTGGCGCGGACCGGTCCGCCTCCACCACCACCGCCGCCGGAGAAACCGGCCGAGATCGGCGATCCGTCGCACACCAGTCTGCTGCGGCAGTTCTCGACGATCGCGCGACGCCAGATCCGGTTGATCGTCTCCGACCGGGGTTATTTCGTATTCCTCGCGCTGCTGCCGTTCATCATGGGTTCGCTGTCGATGTCGGTGCCGGGCGACGTCGGCTTCGGTGTACCGAACCCGGTGGGCAACGCCCCGACCGAGCCGGGCCAGATCCTGGTGCTGCTCAACGTCGGTTCGGTGTTCATGGGAACGGCGTTGACGATCCGAGATCTTATCGGCGAGCGCGCCATCTTCCTGCGCGAGCAGGCGGTCGGGCTGTCCACGTCCGCGTACTTGTTGGCGAAAGTCTGTGTCTATACCGTGTTCGCGGTCGTGCAGTCCGGCATCGTCACCGTCATCACGCTGCTGGGCAAGGGCGGACCGACGCAGGGCGCCGCGGCGTTGGGCAAGGCTCCGCTGGAGCTGTTCATCGACGTCGCGGCCACCACCGTCGCCTCGGCGATGCTCGGATTGTTGTTGTCGTCCATCGCGAAGTCCAACGACCAGATCATGCCCCTGCTGGTAGTGGCGGTCATGTCGCAGCTGGTGTTCTCCGGCGGGATGATCCCGGTCACCGGCCGCATCGGGCTCGACCAGATGTCCTGGGCCACCCCGGCGCGATGGGGTTTCGCGGCATCGGCGTCCACGATCGACCTGACCAAATTGGAACCCGGCCCGCAGGTTCCGAAGGACGCGCTCTGGCATCACAACGCCGGCACCTGGTGGTTCAACTTCGGAATGCTGATCGCAATCAGCGTTTTCTATCTGGGTTTCGTGCGCTGGAAGATTCGCCTCAAGGGCGGGCGCTGATCCGCTCGACGACGGCGGGAGGGCAGTCCCGGGTGAGCGGCTAGGCGCCCTTGCGGACTACCTGTTCGGCGGCGGCGTGCATCCGAGCGGACAGCGCAAGCAGCGAATGTTCGCCCACCCCATCGGGCAGGGTGTACGCCAGCTGACGCAATTCGACGGCATAGTTGCGCGGCTCCTGGCGGAGACGCGACTCGACTGTTGGCATGACTTCTCCCGATTTTCGATCAGCCAATTTCAAGATCATCGCAGACCGGCGCGATTTCTGCGATACGCGCAGCGGGTTTTAACGGGAGGTTGACAACATATTTACAGAACACGCATCTCGGGCAGTGAGCGATCAGGGGTGCGCGGCAACAAATGTCTGGTTGGGAACACTCGCGGCGAGTCCGTCGGCATCGAATGGTGCAGCCAGCCGGGCATGCAGGCTGTCCCGGTCGATGAGCAGGCTGATCTCCGCGGTCTGACGGGCGAAGAGACGTGCGAAAGTCGGGTAGAGCCAACGCATTACGGCCCGCTCCGCGTTGCTGCAGCGCGCCGCGCAATAGCCCACATGCCCCAGCTCGTCGGTCAGGATCTCGGTGTAGAGGCGGTCGATGCGCGAGGCGACATCCGGTTCGTCGGCGAACAACTCGACGCCGATGCGGCGCAACTCGTCGAACATGATGCAGCCGGCCATTTCCGCGGCGCCGACGAACGCGAAGCCGAATCGTTCGGGGAGAAACACTTCCATCTTCACGAATTGACGCATCACGAACGGCGGCACCACGACGTGGAACGGCAGGTCGAAAATGTCGAGCACGTAAGCCAACAGGCGGGTGTGGTAGTGCTCCTCGAGCGCGAGATAGACGCGCTCGGGTGGCTCGTCGGGGCCGCCGATGCGTCCGTAGGTGTCGCCCAAATCCACGCCGAAGCGCTCCGCCTGGTTCAGCTTCGCGGTAGCCAGCAGGAAGAGCATCTCGGGGGGCAACCCCGCCTCGGGACGGCGGCGGCGCAGGTTGCGCAGGAACACATCCCGATCGATGGGCCGGGCGGAGCGAACCGGATCGGCCTGCAACGACGTGAAGAAGTCCTCTCGGTTGGCGAGCCGGCGATGCATCAGGTCGGCTTCGCCGTCCCGATGGGCGAGATAATCCCGGTAGCCTTCGATGCCTGTGCCGGTCATGTCTTCTCCATTCCTCCCACGATGGTTTTCACGTATCGGTCCAACAGCGCGGCTCGCGTTTTCGACGCTGGGCCGGTGACCAGCAAGGCGAACAAGCCGGTCAGGAAGATCACGCCGAGCTCGCCCGCGTCGGCGTCCGGCGACACCTGCCCCATGGTCTGGGCTTCGCCGATTGTGGCGATGAGGAATTCGGCCAGCGGGTGTTCGGCGGTCTCGTCTTCGATGGGGCGAGTCGCGGAGAAGTGCAATCCCAGCATGTCCCGGAAGACCACCGGGCCGAGCCGGTCTTCGGCGGCGAGTACCTGGCGCACCAGCAGCCTGAGCAGCGATGGCAGATCGCCGGTCGCCTTGGTCGCGAGTTTCGCGACGATCTTGGCTTCCTCGGCGCGCTCTAGCTCGACGAGGATGTGCTCCTTCGTCGGGAAGTGGAAAGAGAAGGTTCCACGCGCGACTCCGGTGGCGGAAGCGATCGCCGCAACATCCGCGCCGGCCAATCCGGATCGCCCGATCTCGGCCACCGCGGCGTCGAAAAGACGTGCGCGCGTGTGGAGTCGCTGCGCCTCTCGAGCGTTCACCACCGGTGAAGTCTCGCAGGCCGGCGTCATCGACGACATGCAAGGACCGTATGGGGTTTCACTGGCACCTATCAATGACGGGTGTCAGTGAATATTTGAGACGGTGTCCGCGGGTTGCCCCGAGTCCCGCCCGGCCGGGCGTAACGTCAGGGCGAAATCTCGCAGCGGCGTTAGGCTGACGCGGCTGGACGTAATGGCAAAGGGGCCGGAATGGATTTCGAGCTCGACATCGGGCAACGCGCGTGGCTGGCCGAGGTTCGCGAGTTCCTTTCCGAAAACGTCACCCCTGAGCTGCGCGCCGAGCTGGCCGCGCACGATCTCGAATTCCGGGGCGGCGAGGTGGCCAGGTTTCGCCGCAAGATCGGTGAGAAGGGCTGGTTCGGCCTGAACTGGCCGCGTGAGTATGGCGGGCTTGCAGGAAAAGGTGGCCTCGGCGCGGTGCATCAACACCTGCTGATGAGCGAGTTCGAATACTGGGGCGTACCCGGACCCGATCTCACGGTCACCTCGGTGGCGCCGATGATCATGCGGCACGGCACCGAGCAGAACAAGGCCGAGTGGCTCCCGCCAATCGCGGCGGGTGAAATGATCTGCGCTGTCGGCTATTCCGAGGCCGACGCCGGAACCGACCTGGCCAGCCTGCGCACCCGGGCGACACGCGTTGGCGACCAGTGGGTGATCAACGGCAGCAAGATCTGGAACAGCGGGGCGCAGCGCGCTACCCACGAATGGCTCTGCGTGCGCACCGACCCGAATGCTGCGCGCCATCGTGGGATTTCGGTCATCATCGTGCCGATCGACAGCCCGGGCGTCGCGATCCGGCCGCTGTACGCCTGGTCGGGCTACCGCACCAACGAAGTTCATTTCGACGACGTGCGGGTCCCTGCCACGAATCTGATCGGCGAGGTAAACCGGGGCTGGACCTACATCACCGGGGCGCTCGATCTGGAACGCGGTGCGCTGACCAACGCCGGCGACCTGCGTCGCACCGTGGACGAGTTGCGCGAACTCGCCCGCCGCCCGCGCCGCGACGGTTCGGTGCCGGCTGACGATGCCACCCTTCGGCGCCGGCTCGCCCAGGCCGAAGCCGATGTCGAAGTCGCGACGTTGATGGGTTACGAGGCCGCCTCGATCCTGGACAGCGGCGCGATCCCGACAGTGGAGGTCAGCGTCGAGAAGGTGTTCACCAGTGAACTGCGGCAGCGCATTGCCGATCTGGCACTCGATCTGCTCGGTCCCGACGGCCTGCTGGCACATCACAGCGAAACCGCGCCTCTGGCAGGCAAATTCGAGAGGCTATACCGCGCCGCCCCGCTGATGCGCTTCGGTGGCGGCACGAACGAGGTGCTGCATGACGTGATCGCCCAGCGTGGCCACGGAATGCCTTCCTACGGGCGGTGAGGCATGAAAGCGATCCCCACCGCCGAACAGCGCGACTTCGCCGCGTCGGTGCGCGCGCTGCTGTCCGCGGAGTGCCCGGTCAGCCTGGTGCGTGGGCTCGCCGAACCGGGCGCCGATCGAACCACCCCGACGCTGTGGAAGGCGTTGGCCGACGCCGGTGTGTTCGGCCTCGCCGTCGCCGAGGAGTACGGCGGCTCGGGCGGCTCGCTCGACGATCTCGCCGTCTTCTGCACCGAAGCCGGCCGCGGGCTGTGTCCGACGCCGGTACTCGGCACCATCGCGGCCGCGCTGGCGATCGACCAGCTCGGCTCGCCGGACGTCAAGGCCGCGCTGCTGCCCCCGCTGACGGGCGGGACCGTCCGCGCGACCACCGCGTTGTGGAATGTCCGTGACGCCGGCGATGTTTCGCCCGTGCTGCACGCCTCTTTCGAGTCGGGAACCTGGCGGCTTGGCGGAGTGGCGGACTACGTCGCCGATGCCGACGTCGCCGATCTCATCGTGGTCTCGGCCGCGGCGGGCGGGCGGACGCTGACCTTCGCCGTCGATGCCCGTACGGCCGGAGTGAGCATGGAGCCGCTGGCCATGGCAGGCGGCTACCGGGCTTTCGCGCTGCGGTTCGACAATGTGCCCGTCGGCGCCGAAGCGCTGCTCAACGACCCGGACGGTGACTCCCGAACGGCGTTGCGCCGCTTGGCGAATGCGTCGGTGTCGCTAGGATCGCTCGACCTGGTCGGCGTCGGACGGGCGGTGTTGGACCGTACCGTCGAATACACCAAACTGCGTCAGCAGTTCGGCCGTCCGATCGCCTCCTTCCAGGCGGCGCAGCATCTGATCGCCAACATGCACATCGCCTTGGCCGCGGCACGATTGGCGGCCCAGTGCGCGGTCTTCTGGATCGCGCGGGGTCAGACGGCGACCAGGCAGACGGCCATTGCGCGCATGCATGCCGGCACGGCGACCCGGCTGGTCACGCTGGACGCCCACCAATTGCACGGCGGCATCGGCTATGTCACCGAAACGGATCTGCACCTATGGACCGAGCGCGCACGGCTCGGTTCCACTCTCGGCGGTGGGGCCGACGTCGCCGCGGCCTGGTTGGAAGAAACCCTGGAGGACAACCGTGACTGAGGACACCCTGATCGACGCCGAGTCGGCGTCGCGAGTGGGTACCGTCGCCGCGACCGCGACCGCGACCGGCGAGGTGAACCGTCGTGATTGGCAGCGCTGGGCGGCGGCGGTCGGCGACCGCAATCCGCTGTACTTCGACCCGGAATACGCTCGCGCCAACGGCTTTCGCGACATCGTCTGCCCGCCGTTGTATCTGCAGTACGCCGTGCTCGGCGTCGCGCATCTCGATTCGCTGCGGCCGGATGGTTCCTCGGGTGCGATTTCGGGCAGCCTCGCGTTTCCGCGTGCGCCGAAACGGATGGCCGGCGGCGAAAGCTTCACCTTTCATCTGCCGGCCTACCATCGCGACGAGATCGAAATGGTGCGCACCATCGAGTCCATCGTCGAAAAGCAAGGACGCTCGGGCAAATTCGTCCTGGTCTCCTGGCACACGGTGTACCGCAACCAGGATCGCGAGCTGATCGCCGAAGCCGCGACGTCGATGATCGCCCGACCCTAATTCCATGAGCCAGCAGGTGTTTTTCGACGACGTCGAGGTCGGCGCGCAGATTCCCGCGCTGACCGTCACCCCCGATGAAACCCAGCTGTTCTTTTTCAGCGCCGCCACCTACAACGGTCACCGCATCCACTACGACAAGCAGTGGGCGAGCGATGTCGAAGGCTACGACAACGTGCTGGTGCATGGACCGCTGCAGGCGGCGCTGCTGGCCCGGGCGCTCGGCGACTGGATCGGCGGTCGCGGTCGCCTGGTGTCCTTCTCGGTGCAGAACCGCGCGACCGCCTTGCCTGGCCAGACACTGAGCTTCGGCGGGGTGGTCACCGGCAAGCGCGTGACCGAAAGCGCCGGGCTGGTGGATCTCGAGATCGCGGGTCGCCGCGACGACACCGTGCTGATGCCCGGAACCGCGACGGTTGAGCTGCCCCTTCGGAAAACCATCAGCGGCGGGCCCTCGTGACGGGGTTGCGTGGCGAAGCGGCCATCGTCGGCATCGCCGAATTGCCGGCGCAGCGCCGCCCCACCGGGCCGCCAATGTTCACCCTCGACCAGTACGCCCTGCTGGCCAAGCTGGCCATCGAGGACGCTGGTGTCGACCCGGCGCGCATCAACGGCCTGCTCACCCATGGGGTGGCCGAATCGGCGATGTTCGCCCCGGCGACCTTGTGCGAATACCTGGGCTTGGCCCTGGATTTCGGCGAGCGCGTCGATCTGGGCGGGGCCACGTCCGCGGGAACGATCTGGCGGGCGGCGGCCGCGATCGAACTCGGCATCTGTGACGCGGTGCTCGCCGTCGTGCCCGGATCGGCATCGGTGCCGCAATCCGAACGGAAATCTTCAGGCCCGGCGCGCGCCCCGAATTGGTATGGGGCGTCGTCGAACAACTACGGTTCGCCGCAGGCCGAGTTCGAAATCCCGTACGGCAACCTGGGTCAGAATGCGCCGTACGCGCAGATCGCGCAGCGCTACGCCGCGGAATTCGGCTACGAACCCGCCGCGGTCGCCAAGATCGCGGTCGACCAGCGCACCAATGCCTGCGCGCATCCCGGTGCGGTTTTCCACGGCACCCCGATCACCGTCGACGACGTGCTGGCCAGCCCGATGATCGCCGACCCGATCCACATGCTCGAAACGGTGATGCGGGTGCACGGGGGAGTCGGTGTGCTGCTCGCCAACGCCGACATCGCCCGGTGTGGATCAAGGGTTTTGGCGAGCACATCGCCTTCAAGACCCCGACCTACGCCGACGACTTGCTGCACACGCCGATAGCGCGTGCCGCCGACAAGGCGTTCGCGATGTCGGGGCTGGACCCGTCCGATGTCGATATCGCGTCGATCTACGACTGCTACACGATCACGGTGCTGATGAGTCTGGAAGATGCCGGCTTCTGCGCCAAAGGCCAAGGCATGTCCTGGGTTGCGGAGCACGATCTGACCTACCGCGGCGACTTCCCGCTCAACACCGCCGGCGGCCAGCTGTCGTTTGGTCAGGCCGGCATGGCCGGCGGCATGCATCACGTCGCCGACGGTGCGCGACAGCTGATGGGGCGCGCCGGCGACCCCCAGGTGCCGGACTGCAATACCGCGTTCGTCACCGGCAACGGCGGGATCATGAGCGAGCAGGTCGCCCTGATCATGCGGGGGGACTGACGCGATGAACCTGCCGCTTCCAGAACCCACCCCGGTCTCGAGGCCTTTCTGGGATGGCCTGGCTGAGCACCGGATCGTGGTGCAGTACTCGCCGTCGCTGCAGCGCTACATCTTCTATCCCCGCACGCTTGCCCCGGGAACGCTTGCCGATGACCTGGAATGGCGCGAAATCGATGGTGCGGGAACCCTGTACACCTTCACCGTCGCCCGCCGGCCCACCGGCCCGCCCTGGGCCGACGCGTTACCGCAGCTGCTCGCGGTGGTGCAGTGGGACGCCGGGCCGCGGATCAGCACCGAACTGGTCGATATCGACCCGAGTGACATCCGGATCGGGATGCGGGTGCAGCCGGTGTTCTACGATCTGCCGGAAGCCGGCATCACCCTTTTGAGATACCGGCCGGTATGACCTCAACGGTGAGGTCGGAGGTGCAGATGGACGATGGCGTGCAAGCCATGCTCGACCAGTTGAACGCCGGATTCCCGCGCGTCGAGTCCATGACCGGCCCGCAGGCCCGCGCGGCGGTGGCCGCGCGGCGCGCACCGGTCACCAACGTTGACGACGTCGCGAGCGCCATCGATGATTCGGTGCCGGGGCCCGACGGCGCCATCCCGGTGCGCGTCTACTCTCCGCACGGCGAGCCGACCCAGGGCCGCCCCGCGATCGTGTTCTTCCACGGAGGCGGATTCGTCTTCTGCGACATCGAATCCCACGATGGCTTCTGCCGGGCACTGGCTCGCGGCAGCCAAGCCGTGGTGGTGTCGGTCGGCTACCGCCTCGCTCCCGAACATCCCGCTCCCGCCGCGGTGCTCGACGCGTTTGCGGTGTTCTGCTGGGTGGTCGAGCACGCCGCCGAGCTCGGCATCGAGCCCGCGCGCGCCGCCGTCGCCGGCGACAGCGCCGGCGGGAATCTGGCTGCTGTCACCGCGATCCTCTGCCGCGACCGGGAAGTCACTCAACCCGCCGCACAGGTGCTGATCTACCCCGCCATCGATCCGAGTTTCGACACCGACAGTTACCACCGCTACGGCACCGGATACTTCAACACCCGCGCCTCGATGCAGTGGTACTGGAGCCAATACCTCGGTGACGAACGGGATTTCGACCCGCCGTATCTGGTGGCCCCCGCCCGCGCGGATTCGCATGCCCGCCTGGCGCCCGCGGTGGTCGTCACGGCCGGGCTGGATCCGCTGCACAGCGAGGGGTGCGAGTACGCCCGCCGGCTGCGCAACGCGGGAGTGCCGGTCGTACACCGGGACTTTCCCGGACTGTTCCACGGATTCATGACGATCCAATCCTTCGGGCCGGCCGCCTCGGCGCAGCAGCTGGTCTGCGCAGATCTGCGCCAGCTGTTCCGCTCGGTAGCTGCCCCGACATGACCGCGGTCAGCGACGTCATCGTGATCGGCGCCGGGTTCGCCGGGCTGTACGCCGTACACCGGCTGGCCTCCGCCGACCTTTCGGTGATCGCGCTCGAGGCGGCCCCCGAGGTGGGCGGCACCTGGTACTGGAACCGCTATCCGGGAGCGCGGTGTGACGTCGAAAGTGTGGACTATTCCTACTCTTTCGACGACGACCTGCAGAAGAGCTGGCGGTGGAGCGAACGCTTCGCCGCCCAGCCGGAGATTCTGGCCTACCTGCGCCACGTCGCCGAGCGCTTCGACCTGCGCCGCCATTACCGATTCGGTGTCGACGTCGTCGGCGCCGGCTTCGACGAAGGCCGCTGGCATGTCGAGACCGCCACCGGACAAACCTATGCGGCGCAGTTTCTGCTCTGCGCGACCGGCTGCCTGTCGGCGGTGAACCGGCCCAATATCCCAGGAGTTGACGACTTTTCGGGCGAAGTGTATTTCACGGCCGCGTGGCCGCGCGAAGATCCCGATCTGCGCGACAAGCTGGTCGGCCTGATCGGCACCGGATCGTCCGGGATACAGGTGGCACCGATCATCGCCGCCCAAGCGCAGAACCTCGTGGTATTCCAGCGCTCCGCGAACTACACCATCCCGATGCCCAATCGGCCGTGGTCGGACGAGGAACAGCGAGAGATCCAAGAGCAGTACCCGCAGCGTCGCCGGCTCGCCGCCTACGCAGCGGCCGGCACACCGCACGGCACCTACCACAAGAACGCCGTCGACGCCGAACCGCGGGAACAAGCTGACGCGCTGTGGAAGCGCTGGCGCGAGGGTGGCGTCCTGTTCGCCAAGACCTTCCCCGACCAGACCAGCGACCTGGCCGCCAACGACATCGCCCGGCACTTCGCCGAGGAGCGGATCCGGGAAATCGTCACCGATCCCGCAGTCGCAACCGATCTCATCCCGGTCGATCACCCGATCGGAACCAAACGGATCTGCACCGACAACGGGTACTACGCGAGCTTCAACCCCGATAACGTTCGGCTGGTGAACCTGCGCCGCGAGCCCATCGCGGAGATCACCGCGCATGGGGTGCGAACCACGGAAGCGACGTATCCGCTCGACGTGCTGATCTTCGCTACCGGCTTCGACGCCATGACCGGCGCGCTGACCCGCATCAACCCGAGCGGCCCCCGAGGAGAGCGATTGCGGGACATCTGGGCCGACGGCCCGCTGACCTTCCTCGGCCTGATGGTGCCGGGCCTGCCGAACCTGTTCACGATCAGCGGGCCGGGCAGCCCCTCGGTGCTGGCAAACATGGTGCTGCACGCCGAGGTTCAGGTCGACTGGGTGATCGACCTGGTGCGAGCCGCGCGAGCGCTGGGCGTCAGCGAGGTCGAACCACGCCGCGACGCCGCCGTCGCCTGGACCGATCAGGTGGCCCGGGCCGCCGAGCGGACCCTGTTCCCCAGGGCGGCGTCGTCGTGGTATCTGGGCGCCAACATCGAGGGCAAGAAGCGCACCTTCATGCCCTACATCGGCGGGTTCGGCACCTACCGGCGCCACTGCGAGGATGTGGCCCAGCACAATTACACCGGGTTGGTATTGACAACTCGATGACGCCGACGAGGAAGTGAGACGGTGCCGGAGACGGTTCAACAGCTGCTACGGCAGCGCAGACATGACGACACCCCTGCGATCGCCCACGGCGAGCGGATCTGGACCTGGCGCGAGCACCTCGCCGAAGCCGAAGCCGAGGCGGCGGCGCTGATCAGCCTCGCCGACCCGGCTCGCCCGCTGCATGTCGTTGCGGCACTGGGTAATTCACCGGCGATGCTGCGTGCAATGGCTGCGGCCGCACTGGGCGGCTACGTACTGTGCGGACTCAACACGACCCGACGCGGGCCCGCGCTGCTCTCCGACATCCAGCGGTCCGACTGTCAAATCCTGCTCGTCGACGACGAACACCGGGCTTTGTTGGAAGGCATGGATCTCAACGGGTTTCAGGTTCTCGACGTCGGCGGAACGCACTACGCCGACGCGGTTGCCGCGGCGCCGCCGCTGACTCCGCACCGCGAGGTCGTCGGTACCGACACGTTCATGATGATCTTCACCTCCGGAACCAGCGGCAATCCGAAGGCGGTTCGGTTCGCGCACGCGATGGCGATCATGTGCGGCGCCAGCCTGATCTTCCAGTACGACGTCACCGCGGACGACGTCTGCTACCTGGCGATGCCGCTGTTTCACTCCAACGGTGTCGCCGCCGGCTGGGCCGTCGCGATCGGCAGCGGCGCCCTGATGGTCCCGGCCAAGTTTTCGCCGTCACGCTTCATCGACGATGTCCGCCGCTACCGGGTTACCTACCTGAACTACGTCGGCAAGCCGCTTGCCCTGATCCTGTCCACTCCCGAGCGGCCCGACGACGCCGACAACACGCTGCGGGTGGCGTTCGGCAACGAGGCGACCGACCGCGACATCACGGAATTCGCAAGACGTTTCGGGTGCCGGGTCATCGACAGCTTCGGCTCCAGCGAATTCGCGGTGATCGTGGTGCGCGAGGAAGGCACCCCGCCCGGCTCCATCGGCAAGCCGTATCCCGGAGTCGCGACCTACAACCCGTCCACGCTGACGGAGTGCGCCGTCGCAAAATTCGACGAGCACGGCGCGCTGGCCAACTTCGACGAGGCCGTCGGCGAGCTGGTCAACACTCAGGGAGCCGGTCCGTTCGTCGGGTACTACAACGATCCGGACGCCACCGCCGAGCGGATGCGCCACGGCATGTACTGGGCGGGCGATCTGGCCTACCGAGACGCCGACGGCTGGATCTACCTGGCCGGGCGAACCGCCGACTGGATGCGGGTGGACGGCGAGAACCTCGCGGCCGCACCGATCGAGCGGATCCTGGAACGGCTGCCGCAGGTCAGCCAGGTCGCGGTGTATGCCGTGCCGGACGATCGGGTCGGCGACCAGGTGATGGCCGCCCTGGTGCTTCGTCGCGGAATGGATTTGCGGCCAACCGATCTCGAGGGTTTCCTGGCCGCACAAAGCGACCTCTCACCGAAGGCGTGGCCACGCTACGTGCGCATCAACGACGATCTTCCGGCGACGGCCACGAATAAGATCCTCAAACGCGAGCTGATCGCGGCCGGCGTCAGCGCCGGCGGCGGAGTGCTGCTGACCCGAGCGGCGCGCAGCAGGACGTATACGGACGCTACACAACCGGTTTCGGCGCCCTCGTAGCTCACTCCGCCGTGGTGGGCGCCTCGCCGAATCGGGCCAGCACCAGAGTGCCGGCCACCGCGACGACGAATCCCGTGACGACCAGCCAGCCCCAGCCGGGCCGCGCGGTGTCACCCAGCCACACCACTCCGACAAGCGCGGGTGCGATCGTCTCGCCGACGACCATGGCGGCCACCGTGGTGGTCACCGATCCGCGCTGCAGCGCGGAGGTGAACAGCAGAAATCCCGCGGCACCGCCGCCGGCCGCCGCGTACAGCGCGGGGTTGGTGTAGAACGCGGCCTTGGTGGGATCGATCTCGTCGAGCAGCCGCACACCGATCTCGACCACGCCGAACCCGGTTCCGGCGGCGAGCCCCAGCGCGAGCGCGCGCTGGCGGTCCGGCAACCGGCCGGCAACGGCACCGTCGAGGAAGATCGCGACCACGACGACGATCAGCGCCCAGCCGAGTCCGGGTGGGCCATGGCGGAAATGGCCGGGCCCGGCGGCACACGCGAGCGCGGCAAGGCTCACGCAGACCACACCCACGGCCGTCCACTCGGCCTTCGACAGCCGAGCCGAGAGCACCCAGGCGGACACCATCCCGGTGACCGCGATCGATGCGGCCAGCGCCGCGGCGACGACGTAGATCGGAACCAGGCGCAGCGCCGCGACCTGCAGCAGGAAACCGAGGCCGTCGAGGCCGATGCCCACGACGTAGCGCCACTGCCGAAGCGCCCGCAACAGCAGCATCGCGTCGACGCCCGACTTGCCACCCGATTCCACCGACCGCGCCGCGACGGCCTGCAGCACTGAGGCGGTGCCGTAGCACACCGAACAGCCCAGAGCGAGTAGGAATCCGATCAGCACAGACAGACAGTAGCCGAGGCGACCCCGGCTAGCTGTCGAGCTGAACTTCGAGCACGGGTATGCGGGCCGTGTGCGAGGGACGTTGGGGGCGACAATGGCGCGGTGGGAAATCCGGCGCGGCGAAGGGTATGGCGATGACGGGTATCGACGGCAAGGTGGTGGCCGTCACCGGGGCGAGCAGTGGGATCGGTGCGGCGACCGCGCGTCTGCCCGCCGAGCGCGGCGCACGATTGATCCTCGGCGCGCGACGCGTCGAACGCCTCGACGAGGTCGCACAGGAGATACGCGGGCACGGGGGACAGGCCGCCACCTGCCGGGTCGACGTCGCCCACCGCGAAGACCTCGAGCGGCTCGTCGGTACCGCGATCGATCAGTTCGATCGACTCGACGTGTTGGTGAGCAACGCCGGGATCAGCAAGATCGGACCGGTCTCGGAGCTGGACGTCGACGGCTGGGCGGCGATGATCGACGTCAACCTGCGCGGGGTGTTGCACGGATTCGCCGCGGCACTACCGGTGTTTCACCGGCAAGGCCGGGGGCATTTCGTGACGACGGTGTCGACGGCCGGGTTGAAGATAGTGCCCACGATGGCGGTGTACGCGGCAACCAAGAACGCCGTGCGCACGGTGATGGAAGGTCTGCGTCAAGAATCCACCGACGGCGTGGTGCGCACGACGTCGATATCCCCGGGCTTTGTCGACACTGAACTCGACAGCTCCATCGACGATGTGGCGTTGCGCCAACAGATCCGGCGCACGATGAACGACTTCGGTATTCCACCGGATGCGGTCGCCCGGGCCATCGCGTTCGCCATCGAGCAGCCCGACGAGGTGGAGATCGGAGACATCACCATCCGTCCCACGATCCAGGGTTAGCCGTGCTTCCTGACGAAGCGCTCGACCGCCTCGGCGATCTCTTGTGGCTTGTCTTCTTGTAGGAAGTGCTTGGCGGGCAACAGGATCGGCTGCGCCGCGCCGGCCGCCCGTTGCGCCTACAGCCCCCAACGCCGCCATGGGAGCATCCTGTTCTGTGCGCCCCAGACAACTTGCACCGGATAGTGCGGTTGGCGGACAGCGTCGAGGTAGAGCTGTTCTTTCGCGCTGGTCAGCTCGAAGCCGCGCATGATCTTCAGGAATCCCCGTCCGCCGTCGTCGCCGAACAGCAGGGGAATCCAGCAGGCGATCTCCGTGGCCGGAACGTGGGGGCTCACCGCGACGAGTCGCATCAGCGACAGAAACGCGCCCGGCACCCGCAGGGACGCCAGCCATGCCTCGCCGATGCCCCGGTGCGCGAACGGTTCCATCGGCCATGGGCGATGGAACGACTGGACTTCGATGATGGTGTTCAGCAGCGTCATCGACCGCACCCGCTCGGGGACCGCGGTGGCGACCTCGAAGCCGATCGGCCGGCCGATGTCGTGCAGCAGCAGGTGGAAGCTGTCGAGTCGCAATTCGTCGATCGCTGACAGCAGCCATCGGCCGAGGCCGGTCCAGGTGTAGTCCGCATCCGGCGGGCGCTCAGCAAGCCCGAGCCCTGGCAAGTCGATCGCGATGCCGCGTAATCCGCTGCCCGCCAATGCCGGGACCACCTTGCGATACAAATAGGCAGAGGACGGAACGCCGTGCACACAGACGACTGCGGGCGCGTCGGACGGGCCGTCGTCAAGGACGAATGACTTGATCCCTCCGGCGGTGAAGAAACTGCCCGACGACCTATACCGCTCGAGTAACCGGTTCACCGCTGCGCTCACCATGTGTATCCAGAACACCGCACTGCGAGTAAAGCTTCCACACGCACTGCGGTCCGCCGCGTCAGCTCGCTCGTGCGTCGTCCGGCGGTCGGCACAGTGGTGCGAGGTAGTGCAGCAGCAGTGCGGTGACAATGCCGTAGCCGAGATGCGGCATCAGGTCGCTGACCCAGTCGACGAGGCTCCAGGTGAGCGGATCGGTGACGCCGAGAACGGTCATCGGCCCGTTCGTGCCGACCAGGGCGATGGCCGATGCGACCAGCGTGGCGACCAGTAGGTCGGGCCGCCAGCCCAGCGTGTACGCCAACCCGAGAATGATGCCCATCCCAATGCCCGCGGCATATCCGGTGAGTGCGCCGAGGCCCGAGACTCGGTTCGCGAGCACATCGCCGCTGCCGGGAATCGTGAGGCCGAACAACCGCGCCATGGCATCGACGGTCCGTTCCGGGGTGCTGCTGATCGGACGGCCCCGCACCGCGATGTCGAGGTAGGTGATGACGTTCAGCGTGGTGGTCCCTGCGGCACCCGCGGCCGCGCCGCTCAACACACGCGGCCAGAGCCGTTTGCCTCGCAGTCCGGACCAGATGGTGGATCGCCCGAGTTCCATAACGACCGTCTCCTCCGGTCAATGCCGACGGCGGTGGTGGTAGCTGCATCATCGGCCTGAACTGCGGTCGTATCAACCCAACCCGGCCCCCGCCCGCGACCAACCCTCCACGCCTTCCGCAGTCACAGGCCGCCCCCACGTTTCGGGGTGCCGGCCCGCCGACGGAACTGTAGTCGGACCGCGGCGGATCTGCGATTCTCCTCATCACTTGGTAGTAAGCGTCTGTGAGCTGCGGATGGCACCTCGTGTTTCGGCTGGGTGCATCCAACCCGTCAGTAGAATCGAAACCATGATGAACCGCAAGGACGCAACGGTGGCCGCACTCTGCGGCAGTGTGGCCGTGCTCGCCTTGGCGCTCGGCGGTATCGGGGCGGTTACCGAGCCCCAGATCGATGCGATGGCCCCTCCGTCGTATGTGGTTCCCGCACCCCCCGGGGATGGCGGCGGCGCCCTACCGGTCAAACCCGCCGGAGGCGGCGGTGGCTGTATCTCCGGCCTGAATTGTGGGCCGGTCAATCCCGACAGGCCGCCGCCACCGAAGCGCCAGCCGCGTCTTCCGCACGGCCAGCAGCAGGGCGTTCAGGCGCCGCAGAATCCGTAGTCGGACAGCTCGCCGCTGGGCCGCCAACGGCAGCACGAGCGGTTTTCCTATCATTTGGTAATGAGCGCCGGTGAGCTGGACACCGTGGGCTCGCCGGCATTCACCGACGAGGACCCGGCCCGGTTTCGCGCGGCCGGATGGTGGTCCGACTCGACACTGTCGGATGCGGTGCGCCGCAACGCCCAACAGTCACCGGAACGCTCCGCGTATTGCGACGAGCCCGGTGCGGCTCTGACGTGGCGCGAATTCGACGCTGTGGCAACCAGTTTGGCGGGTCAGCTGGCCGGCCTCGGCATCGTGCGCGGTGATCGAGTCGCGGTGTGGCACGGCGACTCCGCCGCGATCCATGCGCTGTTCGTTGCGATCGAACGGTGCGGCGCGGTCGTCGTCGGCATCGGCGCCCGCGCCGGTACCCGCGAGGTGGGCGCGCTACTACGCAATGCACAGCCGGCGATCCTGATCAGCGACTCCAAGCGCGGCGAAGCCGCCGCCAAGGCCGCGGCCGAATCATCGGTTTCGCTGCTGATTCTGGGGCAGCAGGCGGGCCGGCCGCGGCTGAACAGCGATGTGCCCGGCAGAGCCGTCGCCGCCCGATCCCAACTCGGTCCCGATGACGTTTTCCTGATCAACTCCACGTCGGGGACCACGGGGCTGCCCAAATGCGTCGTGCACACCCAAAATCGCTGGCATTACTTTCACCAGAAGGCCGTCGCCAACGGGGTGTTGACATCGCACGACGTGTTCTTGCCGGTCATCCCGATGCCTTTCGGCTTCGGAATATGGACCAGCCACACCACCCCGATCTACTTGGGTGCCAACTCGGTGATCCTGCAACGTTTCACCGCGCATGCGGCGTGTGAGGCGATAGCCCGCCACAACGTAACCGTATTATGTTGTGTCAGTTCGCAATTGACGATGCTGATGGCCGACCGCGCGTCCCGGGATTACGACCTGAGCTCGCTGCGTGTCGTTTTCACCGGCGGTGAGGCGATTCCATACCGGCCCGCGGCCGAATTCGAGGAGCTCACCGGCGCGAAGATCCTGCAGTTCTATGGTTCGAACGAAACCGGGTTGCTCAGTGCGACAACCGTGGACGACCCGCTGGAACGTCGGCTGCGCACCGGCGGCCGGATCGTTCCCGAAATGGCCGTGCGGCTCTTCGACGGCGATCGAGACGTCACCGCGACGGGGCGGGGTCAGCCGGCCTGCCGCGGTCCGGCGACCAGCCTCGGCTATCTCGGGGGTACCGACCACGACAAGCTGTTCACCCGTGACGGATGGATGCTGATGGGCGACATCTGCGAGCTCGACGCCGACGGCTGCCTGACCATCACCGGGCGGACCTCCGACTTCATCCTGCGTGCCGGCAAGAACATCAGCGCCTCGCAGGCCGAGGACGCGGTGATGACGCATCCGGCGATCGCCTTGGCGGCCGCGGTGGCTATGCCCGATCCGGTGTTCGGGGAGAGGGTGTGCCTCTACGCCGAACTCGCCGACTCCGCGGCCGTCGACCTGCCCGCACTCGTCGACCACCTGTTGGCGCTCGGGGTTTCGAAGGAACTGCTGCCAGAGCGTCTCATCGTCGTCGACGAAATACCCCGGTCGTCCGGCGGGAAAGTTGCCAAAAGCGAACTCCGCCAAGATATTCGAGCAAGAATGGAGGCCGACCATGACCACGCCTAATCCGCGACGAGGCGGGCTGGAGGTGTGGGCGCCGTCCGTGGTGCCCCCGATCGGTGTCGAGCTGTCCAACGAGCAGGCGCTCGCGGTAGCCTTCCGCCACCTGGCCGGCATCGGTTTCTCCGAGAACATGGCCGGACACATCACCTGGCAGCTGGACGGACAATCCGACCTGCTGGTCAATCCCTGGGGCCTGTGGTGGCAGGAGCTCACCGCGTCCGATATTTGCCTGGTGGACAGCGACGCTCGAGTCATCCGCGGTCGGTGGGACGTCACTCCGGCGATCCACATTCATACCGAGCTGCACCGAGTCCGCGAGGACGCCCGGGTGGTCATCCACAATCATCCGTATTACGTCTGTGTGCTCGCGGCGCTGGGCAGACTGCCCGAGCTGGTGCATCAGACCGGCTCGCTGTTCCTGGACGACCTGTGCCTCGTCGGCGCCTACGACGGCGAGATCGACAGCCCCGGGCGCGCAGCCGATCTCGCGGCCCGCATCGGCGGCGCCAACCTCACGATTCTGGCCAACCACGGCGTCATCGCGACCGGTCGCAACCTCGCCGAGGCGGTGTACCGGGCCGCGTCGATCGAACGGGTATGCAAGCTGGCCTACGATGTGATGCTCACCGGCAAGGAGCCGGTCGCGATGAACTGGTCCGACATGGTGGGCATGCAGCGATCGCTGATCGAGCGCGCCGCCGATGTGTATTGGGCAGGGCGGCGCGGATGACCATCAAGGCGGATCCCGATGTACTCAGCTGAAGTGGAAGGTGATCGCCGCTGATGAAATCGATCGACGAGCTTGCCTCGAACCTGAACTTCACCACGGCAAAGACCGGCGAGGATCGCTCCGTCACGTTTCTGCCGGACCCGCCCCGGGCGCCGCGCCGCTACACGGTGATCTCGGTCGACGATCACATCGTCGAGCCTCCGGACACCTTCACCGGTCGACTGCCCCGAAAGTTCGCCGACCGCGCGCCGCGGGTCGTCGACACCGACAGCGGCGGACAGACGTGGGTCTACGACAATCAGGAATTGCCCAACGTCGGGTTCAACGCCGTGGTCGGTCGGCCGGTCGCGGAGTACGGCTTCGAGCCGGTGCGGTTCGACGAAATGCGCAGGGGTGCATGGGATATCCACGAACGCGTCAGGGACATGGACCTCAACGGCATCTACGCGTCGCTGAACTTCCCTTCGTTCCTACCGGGATTCGCCGGGCAGCGGCTGCAGCAGGTGACCACGGATCGCGCGTTGGCGCTGGCCTCGGTTCGAGCCTGGAATGACTGGCACCTCGAGGTGTGGGCCGGGTCGTATCCCGACCGGATCATTCCCTGCCAGCTGCCCTGGCTGCTGGACCCCGAACTGGGTGCGGAGATGATCCGCGAGAACGCCGAGCGCGGATTTCGCGCCGTGACGTTCAGTGAGAACCCCGCGATGCTTGGATTGCCGAGTATCCACTCGGGACACTGGGATCCGATCATGGCTGCGTGTGCCGAGACCGCGACGGTGGTGAATCTGCACATCGGATCGTCGGGTTCGTCGCCGTCGACCACCGAGGGCGCGCCGCCGGACGTCCAGGGAGTGCTGTTCTTCGCCTACGCCATCTCGGCGGCCGTCGACTGGCTGTACTCCGGATTGCCCAGCAGATTCCCGGATCTCAAGATCTGTCTGTCCGAAGGCGGAATCGGTTGGGTGGCAGGCTTGCTCGATCGGCTCGACCACATGCTCAGCTATCACGAGATGTACGGCACCTGGCAGGCGCTGAGGGAGAAGCTCACTCCCGCAGAGGTTTTCACCCGCAACTTCTGGTTTTGTGCGGTGGAGGACAAGTCGTCGTTCGTGCAGCGTGACCGAATCGGCATGGACAACATCATGCTGGAAGCCGACTATCCGCACTGCGACTCCACCTGGCCGCACACTCAACAAACGATCCACGAAGAGATCGGCGATCTGCCACCGGACGCGATCCGCAAGTTCACTTGGGAGAACGCTTCGCGCTTGTACCAACACCCGGTGCCGGAAGCCGTACAGCAGGATCCCGAGGCGTTCTGAGGAGTCACTTGCCGGACTTCGGGCAGGAGCAGTCACCGGAGTCGGTCATGAAGCTGCCCAAGGCTTCGGTGCGCGCGGTATTGCGGTACGAGGCCGGCGCGGCGGAGTGTGCGGGCTGCGCCGCCAGCGGCGCGGTGGTCCCCGCAGCCGCCGCGACCGCTGACGACGAAGCCGACATGGCTTCCGGGCAGGACGGTGTGACGACCCAGTCCATGAATTGCCATACCGCGGCAACCAGTGTGATCAGCAGCAACACCGTCGCGATCGCGTGGGCCAGCAGGTAGTAGCAATAGCCGGTTGGAGTTTCCGGTGAACCGTCACCGGCCGCAACCATTTTGAACGTCACCTGTCGCATCGAGAGGCCCCTCTCTTGACCTAGCGGTGTCACCCGCCACAACCCTCGCTCGATAGTTCTTCGGAGCACGGGGCCGCTCGGACGGGCACATTTCGATTTGGTCTGGCTCCACCCGGCTTGACCAGCTCTTTTGGATGCGCTTCGCTGTCTCTAGCGAGTGACCGCTCATCCAGGAGGGGACAGTGACGTCGGCCAAGGTTGATTTCAGTTCGGTCCGTTGGGGCTCGGTGGAGTGGACGAACCTGGTGACGCTGTACCTGCGCGCCTACGAAAGCCGCACCCGCCATCCGATTCTGGGTGACCATGCTGCCGCGGACGCCGTCGACCGCATTGACTACGACTTCAAACGCATCCACCGCAGCTCATTGCCGGCGTCGAATCAGTACCTGGTGGCGTTGCGCGCCAAACAGCTCGACGTTTGGTGCGCTGATTTCCTTGCGTCCCATCCCGAGGCGGTCGTTCTGCACCTAGGCTGTGGCTTCGACGGTCGTGTCTTCCGCCTCGACGTACCGCCGGCGGTGCAGTGGTTCGACCTCGACCAGCCCGGCGTCATCGAGCTCCGCCGGCGACTGTACGACGAAACCGATCGCTATCGGATGATCGGCTCGTCGGTGACCGATCCCGGCTGGCTCGACCAGATCCCCACTGGCCAACCGACACTCGTCGTCGCCGAGGGTCTGCTGATGTATGTCGACGAGAGCGGGGTCCGCCAGCTATTCGCGCGACTGCTGGACCGATTCAATTGCGGCGAACTGCAATTCGACACCCTGTCCGCGCTGGCGCCGGTGCTGTCGAAAGTGCTCACCAGGGGCATCATCAAGTGGGGCATCGGCGACGCGCGCGACATCGAAGCGTGGAATCCCAAGCTGCGGTTGGTCGAACAGACACCGGCGCAGGCCGGCTACGAGAAGATCGACAGCACCGTGGTGCGGTGGATCTACCGATTCTTCAATGCGTCGCCGTTCGGCCCGTACGACATGCTCAACCGCTTCGAGTTCTAAGGGTCCGATCTCTATTTGAGCAACTGAATTGTTCAGCCGCAAACAATCACAGATTGGAAGCAAGCCGCCGCAGAATGTCCGCGGCGGGTTCGGCGGTGGCGTGCCGGTATCCCGTCCCCGCCCACAGGTGGACGTAGTCCGGTTTCCCCGCCGCCGCGGCGGCTTTGCGCAGTGGGCTGGTCAGGTGGTGAATCGCGGGATAGCCGAACGGTGCCCCGGCCTCGTGGTCGTCGATGAACGTGTTGCGCAATCCGCGGGCGGGGCGCCCGGTGAACGCATGAGTGAGCACCGTCTCGGTCCGGGCTGGATCGGTCAGGGCGGCCTGGTGAGTTGCCGACGCGCCGCTCTCGGTGGCGCGCAGCAGCACGGTGCCGACGACGGCCGCCGCGGCCCCCGCACGAATCACACCGGCCACCGCGTCGGGTGTGGCCAGCCCACCGGCCGCCAGCACCGGCAGCGGAACCCGCGCCGTGACCTGTTTGACCAGGTCCACGAGTGGAACCGACTGCAGCGGCCGCAGCGGCGAGAGCGTGCCGGAATGCCCGCCAGCCACCGCTGCCTGCAGCGCCAGCACGTCGACGCCGGCAGCATGGGCCTGTGCCGCCTCGTCGGCTGTCGTCACGGTCTGGACCACCACGGTCTTGGCCTGTCGCAGCGCGGCGATCACGCCGCGCGGCGGGATGCCGAACGTGAACGACACCATCGGCACCGGGTCGTCGAGCAACAGCGCGATCTTCTCGTCGAATCGGTCGGTGTCCTCGATAGGCTCGGCCGGCAGCGCGAGGCCGAACTGATCGGCCTCCCGCTGGATCTGCGCGGCGTACGCGCGGTAGCTGTCCGGGTCGACCGGCAACGGGTTGGGGGCAAACAGGTTGATACCGAACGGGATTCCCTCGGCGCGCACCGCCTTGAGCTCGGCTTCGACGGCTTCGGTGGTCTTGTAACCCGCGGCCAGCATGCCCAGGCCGCCGGCTGCGGTCGCCGCCGACACCATCGCCGGGGTGGTCGGGCCGCCCGACATCGGCGCGGCGACCAGAGGAATGGACATCTCGAACTGTGCCAGCATGGGGCGCCCCTTCGTCGCTGTCCGGGCTCGGTGTTCTTCCGAATCGAGCCTAGCCAGTCATCCGGCGTTCCATTCGGGTGCCGGACCTGACAGGATGCTTCAGCGTGAAGCGGCCTAATTTTTTGGTGATCCTGGCAGACGACCTCGGCTTTTCCGATATCGGCGCCTTCGGCAGCGAAATCGAAACGCCCAATCTGGACCGGCTCGCCCACGCGGGTATCAGGCTCACCGACTTCCATTCGGCGCCGGCGTGCTCGCCCACCCGGGCGATGCTGTTGACCGGGACCGACCACCACGTCGCCGGTATCGGCACGATGCAGGAGGTCGCGGTCCCGGGATTTCAGGGCGCGCCCGGCTACGAGGGCTATCTCAACGACCGGGTCGTCGCGCTGTCCGAGCTGTTGCGTGGCGCGGGTTATTTCACGGTGATGTCGGGCAAATGGCATCTGGGCCACTCGATCGAAAGATCGCCGTGGGCACGCGGATTCGAGCGTTCGTTTGCGCTGCTACCGGCGGGGGCCAGCCACTACGGCGGCGCCGCGGGCCGCGGATTCTCGCCGGTGCCAACGCTTTACACCGAGGACGACCAGTTCGTCACGGTGGGCGAAGACTTCTACTCGTCGGACTCCTACACCGACACGTTGCTCGGCTATCTCCGCGACCGCGCCGCCGACCCGGAAAATCAGGACCGCCCGTTCTTCGCGTACCTGCCGTTTCAGGCGCCACACTGGCCGCTGCAGGCGCCCGACGAATGCGTTGCCAAATACCGCGGCCGCTACGACGCGGGCCCGGATGTGTTGCGCGAGGAGCGATTGGCGGCACTCAAGCGCCTTGGCCTGTGTGCGCCCGATGTCGAGCCGCATCCGGTCGTGGCCGATGGCGCCCCGGAGTGGGCCGACATGACGGACGAACAGCGCGCGATCTCGGCCCGGGCCATGGAGGTCTACGCCGGCATGGTGGACCGCATGGATCAGAACATCGGCCGGGTGATCGATTACTTGGCCGAGACCGGCGAGTTGGACAACACAGTCGTGATGTTCATGTCCGACAACGGCGCCGAGGGCGCGATCGTCGAGGCGATGCCGCTGCGCGGCCCACAGATCGTCGCGCAGATCGAAAAGAACTGCGACAACAGCCTGGAGAACCTGGGCCGGCCGACGTCGTTCATTTGGTACGGCCCCCGCTGGGCCCAGGCGGCCACCGCGCCGTCGCGCCTGCACAAGGCCTTCACCACCGAGGGCGGGATCCGGGTAGTCGGCTTCGTCACCTGGCCGGGTTTCGCGCGCCAGGAGACGATCGGGACGGCGTTCGCGACCGTCATGGACATCACTCCCACCGTGCTGGAGCTGGCCGGCGTCGAACATCCCGGGACTTCTTACCGCGACCGGGACGTCGAACCGATGCTCGGCCGCTCGCTGGTGCCGTATCTGTCGGGCCAGACCGAGGCCGTCCACCCGGGCGAGACCGGCACCGGCTGGGAGTTGTTCGGCCGCCGCGCCATCCGCCAGGGCGACTGGAAGGCCCTTTACCTGCCGCCGCCCTACGGACCCGGCGAGTGGCAGCTCTACGACCTTTCGGTCGACCGGGGCGAGATCCACGACCTCGCGGCCACCCATCCCGACAAGCTGGCCGAGCTTCTCGAATTGTGGGATCGATACGTCCAGGAGAACGGGGTGCTCACCGAACCGATTTCGGTATACGACGTGGACCCACAACTACTCGGCTAATCACGTGATGCGGCAATGGATTTCGGGGGATTCATGACCGACAAGACAACCTGTGTGGTGGTTGGCGGCGGGCCGGCCGGGATGGTGCTCGGGCTGCTGCTGGCCCGGGCGGGTGTCGAGGTCACCCTGCTGGAGAAGCACGGTGACTTTCTCCGCGATTTTCGCGGTGACACGGTGCATCCCACCACGCTGCGCCTGCTCGACGAGCTGGGCCTGTGGGAGCGGTTCGCGGCGCTGCCGCACTGCCGCAATGGGATCTGCTCAACCTGCTCGCCGACGCCGCGAGTGAGGAACCGACCTTCACGTTGCGGATGAAGACGGAGGCGACGGGGCTGCTGCGCGAGGGCGGCCGGGTCACCGGGGTGCGCTACCAAGGACCCGATGGGCCGGGCGAGCTGAAGGCCGAGTTGACCGTCGGGTGCGACGGTCGTTGGTCGACGGTGCGCCGTTCGGCCGGCCTGCAGAGCGTCGAATTCCCGGCCAACTTCGACGTGTGGTGGTTCAGCCTGCCGCGCGACGGCGATCAAGAGTTCTCGTTCTTGCCGAGGGTGGGTCCCGGCAAGGCCCTGGGGGTGATCCCGCGCGAGGGCTATAACCAAATCGCCTACATCGGGGCCAAGGGCACCGACGCGCAGCTGCGGGCGAAAGGCATCGAGGCGTTTCGCGACGACGTCGCAGCGCTCATTCCGGAATCCGCCGCGGCCGTCGCGACGCTGAAGTCGATGGACGAGATCAAGCACCTCGATGTCCGGGTCGATCGGCTGCGGCGCTGGCACACCGACGGCCTGCTGTGCATCGGCGACGCCGCGCACGCGATGTCCCCGCTGGGCGGCATGGGCATCAACCTGGCGGTCCAGGATGCCGTGGCGGCCGCGACCATCTTGGCCGAGCCGCTGCGCCAGCACCGCGTCACCGATCGCGACCTGGCGGCCGTCCGGCGCCGTCGGCTGTTCCCGACCGCGGTAACCCAGGGCGTGCAGCGATTTCTGCAGCGGGGGTTGGGGCCGCTGTTGCGCGGCGCCAACCCAACCCCGCCGGCGGCCTTCCTGACGGTGATGCAGCGACTGGCGTGGCTGTCGTTCCTGCCCGCGTATTTCATCGGTGTCGGCGTCCGGCCCGAGCGCGCCCCGGCATTCGCCCGCCGCTGACCCGAGTAGCGTGCCTTCCGTGTTTGGAAACGAAGCCCCGCTGCGGATCGGCATCCTGGGAGCCGCCGCGATCGCGCCGATGGCGCTGATCAGACCCGCCAGGGACAACGCCGAGGTGGTGGTGGCCGCGGTGGCCGCCCGCGAGGGCGCGCGTGCCCGAGCCTTCGCCGCGAAACACGGCATCGCCCGGGTACACGATGACTACGACAGCCTGATCGGCGACCCGGACCTCGACGCGATCTACAATCCGCTGCCAAACGGCTTGCACGGCAAGTGGACCCGAGCAGCGCTGGCGGCCGGCAAGCACGTGCTGTGTGAAAAGCCGTTCACCGCCAATGCCGCCGAAGCCCGCGAGATCGCGGACCTGGCCGCGGCGTCCGATCGTGTGGTGATGGAAGCCTTCCACTATCGCTACCATCCGCAGACTCTGCGGGCCGAGGAGATCATCGCGTCGGGGGAGCTGGGCAAGCTCAAGCATGTGGAAGCCACGCTGTGCTTCCCGCTACCGAAATTTTCCGACATCCGGTACAACTACGCGCTGGCCGGCGGCGCGAGGATGGACGCCGGCTGCTACACGGTCCACATGGTCCGCACCTTCGGCGGCTCGACCCCGGCAGTCGTTTCGGCGCAAGCGAAACTGCATGATCCGCGGATCGACCGGGCGATGACGGCCGAGTTGCGCTTCGCCGAGGGACACACCGGCCGTGTCCGCTGCTCGATGTGGTCGCGGCGTCTTTTCGACATCAGCGCCAAGGTGGTCGGCGAACGCGGACAGCTGCATGTGCTCAATCCGGCGATGCCGCAGATGTTCCATCGGCTCTCGATTCGGACCGCGGACGACAATCGTGTGGAAAGCTTTCCGCGCCGGGCCTCCTACGCCTACCAGCTTGACGCGTTCGCCGCCGCGGTGCTGCGCGGCGCGCCGGTGAAAACCACCGCGCAGGACGCGGTCGAGAACATGACCGTCATCGACGGGATCTATCGCGCCACGGGCCTGCCGCTTCGCGAACCGAGCTGAACAGCTAGCGATCGATCTCGGCCAACAAGCGGCGCACGGCCTCGACACACGGGCGAACCCGATCGATCGGGCTGACCCCGGCCAACGCCAATGACCTTCTGGGCACTTCGATTTCGAGCACGATGTCGGCGGGAAGCACGGACAGGATGTCGATGAGCGGAAGTTCGCCTTCACCGGGAACCATCCGCTCGAACATGGCTTCCTCCATGTAGTTCTCCAAGCGCGGCCGCAGCGTCGTGTCGTTGAGTTGGACATAGCCGATGTGTTCGGGGTCGACGGCCGCCAGATCGGCCGCGTCGGACCCCGAGCGCACCAAATGCATGGTGTCGATCAGCAATCGAAAGTCGTTTCGTCCGACGTGTTCTCGTGCGGCCAGTGCGGTGCGAAGGTCACCCACCGTCAGCCCGGGTACCGGTTCGACGACGGTCGCGATGTTGCGCTGGGCGGCCAGTTCGGTCAGCGCGGCGAACTGGTCGAAGGTGCGGCCGAGATCGGGATCGAGACTGACGACGTTGATCCGCGGTACGCCCAGCTCAGCCAGGACGTCGAGATCCGCACCGAATGAACTGATTTCGGTGTCGGGCAGGACCAGGAATCCGTCTCCCAGCGACGCCGCGACACCATGGTGGTGCATCGCGGCGAACACGTCGGATCGCAACGCGGCATCGTCCTTGAGGGAAAACGGCGCATAGCCGAGCGGCACCAAGGGGACGCCTCGCACCACGGTGGAGATGTAGCGACAGCCGAGATCGGCGGCCAGTTCGACGAACTCGATCGGTGGAAGGCCGAATCCGTTGAGAAAGCCGATGGCGAGTTCGGTCATGCCGGTCGGCCCGCCAATTGGGCCAGCTGCGCGGCGGCCTGAGCCGTTTGCGTCGTGAGCGCGATCCGGCCGGACGTGACTTGCTCTTCGATCATCGGCGCCTCCAGCACCAGATCGTCGCGGATGAAGGCGACATGGGCATGCAGGTGCGCGGCGGTGAATGCCGCCCACGCGGTTTCCGATGCGGCGTCCACCGTCAGAATCACCTGGTAGAAATCCGCCGTCAGCGGCTTCGGCGGGTCCACGTGGGTCAGCTCGAGCCGCATCGTCTCCGGTCCCAGGGTGTACCGGGTAGTCCGGGCCAGGTCGCAGGTCACCAGCACGTCGCCCGGCGGTACCGGGGCGGCGGGATTCGTCGCGGGGCATTTGTCGGGTGAGGTGGGCTGTGACTTCACGACCGGGCGAACCGGCAGTGGCGCGATCCTTACGGCCGGCGCCGGCGGCGGAGTGGTGGGCGCGGCGGTAATGGTCGAAGTGACGGCCGGATGTTGGGTCGTGTGACAGCCGCAACCCAGCGCGCCGAGCAGAATAGCGCTGATCAGCCGGACGGTCGTCGTAGCGGGCATCGAACTCAAGCAAAGTAGGTCGACCGCCGATTGTCGTCCAATAGCGCGAATCGTGATGACACCGTTGCACCAGCGACGCCTGCTTTACGGACACTACGAACATAGAGTAGGGTCGTGCTGCACGCCAGCGAATATTCACTTTAGATCCTCGCCACGAAAGCTCGTGTTCATGGCTCAATACCCGTCCGTGTCTGCGAAAAGGCGAAAGCCCAACCCTGCGGAGCGCCGCCGCGATCTGTGCGATGCGGCGATCGAGCTGTTGGCCGCCGACGGGGCCAAGGGATTGAGTCATCTGAAGGTGGATCGCAAGGCCGTCGTTCCCGACGGCACCACCTCGTTCTACTTCCGGACCCGTTCCGCGCTGCTGCGTGCGGTCGCCGAACGGCTCGCCGAGCTGGATCTGGAACGGTTGCAGTCGATCGCCGACAGCGCCGCCGGCACCGGAGACAACCCCACGCCGTCGCTGTTGTCGCAGGTGGTGATCCAAGCCGGCACCGAGCCACAGTTGTCCTGGACCAAGGCTCGCTACGAGCTGACGATGCAAGCGGCGCGGGATCCCGCGATGGCCGCGATTCTGCAGCAAGCCACGGACGCCTTCACCAAGTTGCACCGCGAGATCCTGGTGCAACTGATGCCGCACGGGGCCGAGTTGGAATCTGCGGTGGTCGAGGATCTCAGCAACGTCACTCTGACGTTCATCAACGGGCTGTTGATGCGCGCCGCCCACGGCGACCGGGTTGTCGACACCCCGGAGCAACTCGACGCGATCCTGACGGCCATCGCCACCGGCATCCTGAAGAGTCCGGACCGTGGCCGCCTCACCGCGGGTGGTGATGTGCCCCCGGCGGGCGGCCGCCGTGCCGCCGCCTCGGGCTGACCGCGGAAACTGCCGGCTGGCCGGACGACGCGCCGGGTTTCGTGCTTTTGGGTCTTGCCACACCATCGACTATATGATTCTCTACGAGAATAGAGTGAGCCGATGTTCACGGGCCGTCGGCGAGCCTTGTGTCAGCCGAGCCCGTGCGTTTGTCGAAGCAAGCGCATTTAAGCGGAGTGTACAAATTGCCCGAACCGGGTCCGGCGCTCATCCACTGGCGACCTCAGCCGTATTTCGGTCGCGCCCGCATCCGGAATCGGTAGTGCTAGGAGGGATTTCGTGACGGCCAGCACCGAAAGCCATGTTCGTTTCGATCCGTACGACGTCGAGCTCATCGCCGACCCGTATCCGATGTTTGCGCGCCTTCGCGACGAGGCGCCGCTGTATTACAACGCGGAATACGATTTTTACGCGGTGAGCCGATTCGCCGATGTCAACAAGGGCATCATCGACCACCAAACGTACAGCTCCGCGCGGGGCGTGATCATGGAGCTGATCAAGGCCAATCTCGAGATTCCGTCGGGCATGCTGATCTTCGAGGATCCGCCGATTCACGACATTCACCGCAAGCTGCTGTCGCGGATGTTCACCCCTCGCAAGATCGCCGCGCTGGAGCCGATGATCCGCGACTTCTGCGCGCAATCGCTGGATCCGTTGGTGGGCTCCGGCCGGTTCGACTTCGTCACCGACCTGGGCGCGATCATGCCGATGAAGGTCATCAGCGCCCTGCTCGGGATTCCGGAAGAGGATCAGGAATACATCCGCGACCGCGGCAACGCCCAACTGCGCACCGAGCCCGGCAAGCCGATGAGCGCCGCCGAGCATGGCTTGTCGGTGGGCGAGCAGTTCGAGGCCTACATCGACTGGCGCGCCGACAATCCGTCCGACGACATCATGACCGAGCTGCTCAACGTCGAGTTCGTCGACGACGCCGGGACCACCCGGCGGCTGCGGCGCGAGGAGATTCTCGTCTACCTCAACGTGGTGGCCGGAGCGGGCAACGAAACGACAACCCGCTTGATCGGTTGGGCGGGCAAGGTTCTCGCCGAGCACCCCGACCAGCGGCGCGAACTCGTCGAAAATCCCTCGCTCATCCCGCAGGCGATCGAGGAACTGCTGCGCTTCGAGCCGCCCGCGCCGCACATGGCACGCTACGTGACGCGCGACGTCAGCCTCTACGACCAGACGGTGCCGGAAGGCAGCGTGATGATGATGCTGATCGGCGCAGCCTGCCGCGACGAGCGTCAGTTCGGTCCGGACGCCGGCGAATTCAACATCCACCGCCCCTCCCGGCCGCATCTCACCTTCAGCGTGGGAGCGCACTTCTGCCTGGGCTCGGCGCTGGCCCGGCTGGAAGGCCGTGTCGCGCTTGAGGAAATCCTCAAGCGCTTTCCGGAGTGGGAGCCCGATCTGACCAATGCCACGCTCAGCCCGACGTCGTCGGTGCGGGGCTGGGAAACCCTGCCCACCGTGGTGCCCTGATGACCGGCCGCGTCGAAGTCAAAGTCGTCTTCAGTGGCGGTGCCGCTCGGGGCAGGGCCGCAGCCACGCGGTGTGCCTGGCGCTCTGACGGATCGCGTTATGTCACTGGCGTTTTGCTTCCCGTTGGCGCGGGCTCAAATAGAGAAAGTGAAGAAATCCAATGCCCGAATTCGACTACGAAAAGCTGAAAAAAGAAGCCGAGCAGTACATCAAGTTCGAGAAGGATAAGAAGAACCGGATCGCCTACATCACCTTCGACCGTCCCGAGGCGCAGAACGCCACCAGCTTGGGCATGCGGCAGAACTACGCCGATTTGATCCACAAGTGCAATGTGGACGACGACGTCAAGGTCGTCGTAATCCGGGGCGAGGGAGAGGATTTCGGTAGCGGTGGGGACTTGCCCGAGCAGCGCCCGATGCTGGAGAACCCCGGCTTGCCACTGCATCACGAGCTCGCGATCAACGACGACGACGTCAAGTACCCGCCGGGTGGGTCCTACCGGTAGCTGTCCACCGTCACCGACTTCTACGCCAAGGCGCGTGCCGGTAACCGTCCCCTGCAGGAGCTGCGCAAGATCAGCATCATCGAGGCGAAGGTCTACTGCTACGGCTGGCACTTCTACCAGGCCGGCGATGCCGACCTGGTGATCTCCTCCGACGATGCTCTGTTCGGGCGCCCAGCGTTCCGCTATGTGGGGTGGGGACCCCGGTTGTGGTGGTGGGCCGAGACGATGGGGCTGCGAAAGTTCTCCGAAATGCTTTTCACCGGACGGCCGTTCAGTGCCAAGGAGATGTACGACTGCGGCTTCGTCAACAGCGTGGTGCCGCGCGAAAAGCTGGAAGAGGAGACCCTGAAATACGCGCTGGCGTGCTCGCGGTCGCGTCCGACCGACACGGTCGCCGTACAGAAGACATTCCTGGAGCTCTACAAACAGCACAAGGGTGAATACTTCGGCAGTCTGCTGACCGGCATGGTCGAGGGCATGCTGCCGATGATCAAGAACGACGCGGAAGAAGTCGACCTGACCGGCGGGACGTTCGAGAAGGGCCTGAACAACGCGGTGAAGGACAACGACATGAACTTCCCGCCGGAGTGGCGCCTGAGCCGCTCGGGACGCGCGAAGCCTTGACCGTCTGAGCTCGCATGTCGGCGCTGACGGGGTTCCGAGTCGTCGAGCCGGCGGGGTCGGTTGCAGGGGAGTACTGCGGAAAACTGCTGGCCGACTTCGGTGCCGAGGTCATCAAGGTCGAGGCGCCTGGGCGTGGTAGCCCAACGCGGGCTATGGCGCCCGTCCTCGCTGACGGGTGCGACGGCAGTGCGCTGTTCGCCTACCTCAACACCAACAAGCAGTCCGTCGAGCTCGACATCACCGAGCCATGGCTGCGGGAGCTGATCGGTACCGCAGATGCGGTCATTGCGGACGGCGCATCGAGCGGGGCGCACCCGACCTGGGCGAGGACACCGATTATGTTCTCCGCGAAATTCTGGCTGCATCAGCAACGTTGGGCGAGTTATGACGGCAAAACTGGCACAGACCGTGGCACTGGTGACCGGTGCCAGCAGTGGGATCGGCGCGGCGACGGCTAAAGCCCTGGCCGCCGACGGCGCGGCGATCGCCTTGCTGGCACGGCGGGCCGAACGGCTGGCCGAGCTGAAAGCAGATATCGAATCCGGCGGCGGCACGGCGCTGGTGGTGCCCGCAGACGTCACCGACCCCGAGCAAGTGGCGTCCGCGGTACGGCGAACGGTCGCGGAATTTGGACGTCTCGACATCCTGGTGAACAATGCCGGCCGGATGCAGTCCGGACCCGCCGACCAGGAGCCACTGCAGGACTGGGATCAGATGGTCTCCGTCAACGTGCAGGGCGTGCTCTACGCCACCCGGGCGGCGCTGCCGCACCTGATCGAGGCCGCCGCCGACGCCGGCCGCGGCGTGGCCGACCTGGTCACGATCAGCTCGACCGCCGGCTGGGTGGCCCGCCCCAACACCGCGGTTTATTCGCTGACCAAGTTCGGTGTCAATGCATTCAGCGAGGGGCTGCGCCAAGAGGTGCTGGGCAAGCGGGTGCGGGTCGGCGTGGTGGGGCCCGGCACCGTCGACACCGAAATCTTCAGCCACCTGGCCGACACCTCGCGGGAGGCAATCGAAAGGCAGACCGCCGGGATGGTCATGCTGCGGCCCGAGGACATCGCCGACGCGGAGCTGTTCATGGTGACCCGCGACCGACGGGTGGCAGTCAACCACATGCTGGTGCGCGCCGCCGAACAGACCTGGTAATCAGGTGACTTCGCGGTGGGTCGTCGGTGACGAATCCGAGCTGACGTTTCCGGCCGACCCCGCGTCGCTGCGCGAGGGCGGGGCCCGCTTCCTCACCGCGCTGTGCCATTGGAACGCCAATATAGACAACGCGTGGTTTTGGCGGGACGCCGACCGGGTGCTGCACTGCGGCCTGATGGACTGGGGCTGCGTCAGCCAGATGAATCTGGGTATGGCCATCTGGGGCGCCATGTCCGGCGCCGAAACCGACTTGTGGGACCTACATCTCGATGATCTGCTGCAGCTGTTCGTCTCGGAGGTCCGTCGCCACGGCGGCCCGCGGCTCGAAGCGGCGCGGTTGCGCCGGCACACCCTGCTCTATGCCGCTGCGATGGGAGTCGCGTGGCTATTGGATGTGCCGGCCCTGATACGCAAGAAGTTTGGAGCTGAGGGGCCCAGCACTCGTACGGACCCACGCATCAGAGCCGACGAAAGTGTCCGCGCGCCACTGCAGATGCTGTGCAACCTGCTGAGCGTGTGGGAGCGTTATGGCATGGGGGATTTACTCGATGCCGCCCTGGCCGAGGAAGGGCGCGTCGCCTAGGGTGCGTCGTCGTCTCGGTCTTGGAGCAGCTTTTCGGGGTGATGAAAGGTGTTGACGCGTGGTTGGCCGCGATCCAAGTGCGGGGGCGGAAGCCATTCGGTCTCGCCCCTGCCGTTCTTGCGGGTGGTCCAACCGCCGGGGCGCAGCAGACGGTGTTGGGCCCCACAGGCGAAGGTCAAGTCGTCGACATCGGTGGTGTGACACGTGGCCCAATCGGTGACGTGGTGCACTTCGCAGTAGTACCCGGGTACGGTGCAGCCCGGGGCCGAGCAGCCACGGTCCTTGGCGTACAGGACAATTCGTTGCGCGGGTGACGCTAGCCGTTTCGTGCTGTACAGCGCCAGGGCTTTGCCCTTGTCGAAGATCGCCAAATAGTGGCGGGCGTGGCGAGCCAACCGGATAGCGTCGCTCATCGGCAGGAGCGTGCCGCCGCCGGTGAGGCCGCGACCGGCGGCGGCCTCCAGCTCGGCCAGGCTGGTGGTGACGACGATCGAAGCCGGCAGCCCGTTGTGCTGCCCGAGTTCGCCCGAAGCGAGCAATGCTCTGAGTGCCGCATTCAGCGCGTCGTGCTGGCGTTGCCCCGCGCTGCGGAAATCCCGCTCAATCGACTGCTCGCTGGGACTCCCTTCCACGCAAGGGCTTTCGTCGTCGGGATTGCACATTCCCGGAGCACCCAATTTCGCCCACACCGCTTCCACGGTGGCGCGGGCCTCGGGGGTCAGCCAGCCCCGCAACTCCGACATCCCATCGCTGCCTTGGTTGCCCAGGCTCAGTCCGCGGCGCCGCGCACGATCCTCATCGGTATAGCTGCCATCAGGATTGAGGCAATCGGCCATAATCGCGGCTAGCTCCGCGACTTGTTCGGGCCGGAAATTGGCGCCCTCTGTGGCCAGTTTGATCTCGGCTTGCTCGCGCGTAGTCCCATCAATCCAGCCGGGTAACTGGTGGTAGAACTTGCGGATCGCCGCCACTTGACCGGGTCCCAGCGTGCCCTGCCGCTGCTTGGCGGCGGTGGCCGCCAACATCGGTGCGAGCGGTTCGCCGGTCAACCCGCGCCGCGGCCCCAGGTCGGTGGCTTCCCGAATGCGCCGCGACGCTTCGGAGCGACTGATCAACGTCGCTTCGGCAATCGCATGCGACAGCTTGCCGCCGATCTCTTGGGGCGTGGCCTGCCGGACCAGATTATTGATGAAAGTGTGTTCAACCGCCGGCAGTCGGCGGCGCACTTTCTCGCAGTGCTGCAGCATCGCCATCAGCTCGCGGGTCGCGAGCGCGTCGCAGTCGTGCTCCAGGAGTTCATCGAAGGCAGCGTGAATGGTGTCGAAAGCCGCCGATAATGCTTCGCGATCCGTACTCACACCCCAAATTTATCGACGCCCACCGACAAAAATGCCTGCTATGTGACAGCAGAAACTAAAGTGACACAAGGGAATTCAGCATTCGGCAGGCGCCGAGGGCGAGCGGGACGCGGATGCCAGTCTACTGCCGATTGCTCGTTCGACCGACAAAGGTGACTACCAACTTCTGCGCGACTGCCACGACATCAGTGCGTGGGGACGACCGAACTATAGGTGTCCGTCGGCCCATGACGGGCTGCCGGTCAGCACCTCGACACCGCTATCGGTGATAAGGACGGTGTCCCGGCGGAACACCGCGCCGATGCCCTGCTCCCAGACGTAGCCGGTGATCGCCAGCACCATACCGGCGTCGAGCTGTTCGTGTTCGCCTGCGGCGAGCAGTGTTTCGGACACCACCGGCGGATCGAAACCCAATCCTAGCCCGTGCGCGATCGGCATCGGCGGTATCGGCTCACCAACCGCCTCGTACGCTGTCAGTAGTTCGCCAGTCGGCGCACCATCCCGACAGGCGGCAAGCATTCTGTCGTACAGCATGTTTGACCGTTCAAAGAGAGTCAATGCCTCACTAACGTCGCCGACCGGCCAGGTCCGGCCGACCTCCGCGACATACCCATTGGCCAGCGCCCCGGCGCCGAAGGCGACGAGGTCGCCCGGCCGGACCTCGGCCTGACCCCGATGCCACGGCCGTTCCCGCGAGGTCACCCAGGCGGCGTCCTGTGTGGCCGGCGTGCTGACCCCACCGGCGGCCATCGCCTCCATCATGGCGCCGGCCAGCGTCCGCTCGGATACGCCTGGCGCCAATTCGGCCGCGGCAGTAGCGAGTCCGTGCTCGGCGATACGCAGCGCGCTGTCCATCGCCGTGATCTCGTGGGGTGTCTTGATGCGCCGGGCCGCGCGCATCGCCGGCTCGGCATCGACGAGTTCGGCATTCGGGAACGCGTCGGGCAGCAATGCCGCGAAAGTCGGTGTGATCGCGTCGGTTCCGACGCGCCGGCCGCCCCGGCGCCGGCGACCTCTTGAGCGCGTCGATCAGCGTCATCGGGTTCCAGGCCAGCCCGTAGAGGTGGTCGTGATCGATCTCCTCGGGGACTCCCTCGTCGTCGGTGCTGTTGAGGTAGATGTCTCCGGTCGCGCGCACCAGCACACACATCGGACCGAACGGCCGCGTCCCGGCAATCCAAAGCTGCGGTGCGCCGGTCACGTAGCGAATGTTGGCTTGGCGGCCGAGCACCAAGATGTCGAGGCCGTGTTCGTCCATTTGGGCCAGTGCGCGTTCCCGGCGCCCGGAGCGTAGTGCCCGGGTGTCGGGCAGAATTTCAGTCGCCATAGGGCGCATAGGGGTAGTCGGTAATCGGCGCGTAGCCGTCTTCGGTGATCACCACGATCTCCTCGCTGCGGTAGCCTACTGTGCCGTCCTCCCACATCACGGGTTCCAGCACCAGAACCATGCCGGGCGGAAAGACGAACGTGTCGTCGAACTCCTCGCCGAGATCCGTGCCGATCAGCGGCGCTTCGGCGGGATAGGTGCCGATGCCGTGACCGAGATAGAAGTGCGGCAGCCAGGGTTTGCGGCCCCCGTTGGCGGCGATCGCGGCGCGTGCCAAATCCCCGGATGTGACACCGGCTTTGGTCACCGCGAGCACGGCGTCCAGCACCGTGCGCCACTGACGGAACTGGGCGTCCTGCTGTGCGGTCGGTTTCTCGCCGACGATCCAGGTCCGGCCGAAATCGGAACAGTAGCCGTGGTAGGTGATGCTGATGTCGGTCCACAGCACGTCGCCGGCGACCAGTTCGCGCTCGGTCGGGAGCAGCGGCAGCGCGAGATCGCCGTGCGTCGTCCACACTCCGGCCTCTCGGGAGCTCGGCATCACCTGCCAGATCGCCTCCAGCATGTTGGTGGTGGCCCCGAGTTCGAACGCACCACGAACGAAGGTGGCCGAAAGATCGATCTGCCGCACGCCCGGCGCCAGGGCCTTCTGCACGTCGACAATCGCTTCCTCGGTGATGCGGGCTGCCCTGCGCAGACAAGACAGCTCGTCGCGGGTCTTCACCAACTGCGCGGCGCCGAGGACGATGGCCGCATCCGTCGGCGGACCCGCCGGGAAGAGTTGGGGTGCTGCCCGGCGCATCGCCCCGGCGAGCTCGTCGACGGCGATGCTTGCTCCCGCCGGGATCAGTGCGGCCAGCTGCCGCGCGAAATCCTGTACCCCGTAGTCGAATTCGAGGTAGGCAGGGCCGCGCAGATGGTCGTCGGGCACCGGCGACTCGGCGGACGATCCGCTGCGCAACGGCATGAACAGGTGTGGATGCTCATCGTTCGCGAGTAACACCGCGACCGGACGCTCGACGTGCGAGAGGCCGGCATCCAGCAGCGGCCAGCTCGCTCCGGTCGCGTAACCGACGTAACCGTTCATCAGCAGGAGCAGCGCATCGACGCCGTGTTCGGCCATCGCCGAGCGGATCCGGGTCCCGACCTCGGCGCGCATCCGGGCCCAGTCCGACTCGTCGGGGATGTCGATCATCGCGCTCCTCGTTGTGGGGCGGTCAGTCGCCCGCCGCACTCACATGAACCGGCGCGCACCACAATCCGACGATCGCGTCGATCAATCCCTCGCCGGCGACCAGCCAACTGGAACGCGATCGTGGCCCGTGCTCGGCCAGCGCGCCCTCGTGCTCGGCGCAGGTATGCATCAGCAGATTTCGGACCATCACGATCCGCTCGGAGCGCACTCGCTTGGGCAGGTCGGGCAGGCATCGGGTGATGCCCTCGATCGTCTGTACCAGCCGCGGTGACATCAGGGCGTCCTTGGTGACGACGTGGTGATAGGTGGGGTCGGCCATCGCCTGGGCCGCGAATCGGGCGTACCAGCTGGGCGTGCCCAGTGCGGCCAGATGATCGGTGAGGGGCCGCACCAGGGTGCTCACCCAGTCTCGCAGCTCGGTCGAATCGCCGATGTCGTCCAACATCTGCGCCCGGAGTTCTTCGATCGGCTCCCGATGCTTGCTCTCGATCGCGCGCAACAATTCGGTCCGGGTACCGAAGTGGTAGCACGCCGCGGCGTTGTTACCCTGCCCGGCTGCCTCGCTGATCTGCCGGTTGGACACGGCGTACATTCCGCGTTCGGCAATTAGCCACTCGGCGGCGGACAGGATCGCTTCTCGGGTACCCGTCGACCTCTCGGAGCGCGCAGTCCGCTCGGCTTTCACCGCCCCAGTGAACACTGCGGCAGAGGTTGAATCAACCCATTTATTTAATCAGTGTCGCGCGGGCAATAGCGCCACCGCATCGGCGCCTACCTGCCCGGTCGGCCTTAGAGTTGTTGATTGGCGTTGGTGCCGTGAAGTTTCGGGTGAGTCGATATCGCTGGCGTTGCTCAGCAGCCCGACGTAGTACGACCGCGATTCAGCCGCCGAGCCCCTTCTTCACGGCGGCGTCCTGCTTTTGGCCGATGTCGTTGATGAAGTCCGGCGGAGGCAACGTGTCAGGCGGGCCGTCGAATTCGATCGTGACGAAAGTCTTGCCCTCGGTGAACACCAACACCGCAATGCCCTTGGAGCCGTCGGGCGAGTTGCCGGACACCACCGCTCCGTCCGTACCGATCTTCACCGCTTCGGTGGACGGATGCTTGATCGCGCCACTTTGTGCCGATTTCGCGGCGTTCAATGCGCCCGTCGCGGCACCGGGGTCCGCCAACACCTGGATGGTGTCTTTGATGGTGTGGCTGTTGTCCTGGGTGTTGAAGGTGATCGCCGCGCCGGGCTGGCCGTTGGGGTTGCTGGTCGGCGGCGTGCCCGTGAAGGGAACCGGAGCATCGATATCGGTCACCTGGATCAACCAGCCGGTGTAGTCGGCCGCCGGCGCGGTGGAAGCCGAAGAGGTCGGTGGGGCACTGGTCTTGCTCGATGAGGTGGCCGACCCTGAGGTTGTCGGCGATGGCTTTTGATTGCCGCCGCAGCCGGCCACGGCCAACGCCAGCGCTGTCGCCGCAGCCACCGCCGTGACTACCGGTCGTGAAAGCCTCATCGCGTCGTGCTCCTTCCAGGCTCGATCTGGCAACGGAGTCGATTTCACCCCAAACGCACAGTACAGTGCGCGTGTCGCCGGACGGCCGGGCACCAAGGCGCGAGAGCTATTCCAGCTGGTCACGCAGGGAGGTCAAGGTATTCGCCAGGATGCGCGACACCTGCATCTGGGAAACCCCGATTCGCTTCGCGATCTCACTCTGTGTCATCGATTCGAAGAACCGCATATGCAGAACCTCCCGATCGCGCTCCGGAAGGTTGGCTATCAGGGAGCGCACCGCTTCGCGGTTGGTGATGTGGTCGATCTGAGGATCGACGGCACCGACCGCGTCCGCCACCAGGCGGGTCCGCCCGGAGTTGTCGGCGCCCACCGGCGCGTCCAGAGATTCCAACTGGTAGGCATCGCCGGCTACCAGGCATTCGACGATCTCGTCGTGGGTGACTCCCAGCTCCTTCGACAGCTCGCGGGCGGTCGGAGCCCGGCCCAGCGTCTGCACTAAATCCCCTGTCGCCCTTGTAATTTGGACGTGCAACTCACGCAGCCGGCGAGGCACCCGCATGCCCCAGCTGTAGTCGCGGAAATGGCGCCGAACCTCGCCCATCATGGTGGGAATCGCGAACCCGATGAAACTAGGCCCTTTTGCGGGGTCGAACCGGTTGATGGCATTCATCAGCCCCAGGGCGCGCGACCTGGGTCAGGTCGTCCAAGCCCTCACCGCGTCGCGCGAAATGGCGCGCCACGTGGTCGGCCAGCGGAAGGCACCGGTTCACAATGCATTCGCGCTGACGGCGATACTCGTGTGATTCGGCGGGCATGGCGCTCAGCGCCAGGAACATCTCGACGACGTCGTCGTAGGAATCGTCCTTGCGCGTGGTAGCCGGCCGGGTGGGCCGGGGCGGAGCCAGGACTTCGGTCATCTGTGAGACCCCCCGGCTGCGATCGGGCGTCTGGCGAAACAGTCTGTGCACCAATGAATTTGCATTACGACACACTCCCCTGGGAGTCGCGCGCAGCAGCCATCGCGGGCGTGCGCGCGGGACCCCATTAACTCAGTCCGTCGGACGGATCAGTTGTTGTTCACAGCGCGTGCGCCACCACAGGAGGGCGACCCGGGGGTTGTCGATCACCGGAGCGACAGTCCAGCAGCCGTACGGCTGACTGACCGCTTTTAGCTAAACGGTGACGTGTCCAGACGGACTCGATTCCGATACTACCCCCTTGGGTCGCTTTGGGGATGAATCGGTGCTTGTTGGCAATCGTCGGCCGCCCGGGCAATAGGCGCTCCGGCGTTCTCGACCCGGAAAACGCTGGTCAACGACAAACGCGTACTGTTCGGCAAATGTCGATCCCGACGAGCAGTGAAAACCTACTGGCCGGGCGCGCGGCAGTGGTGTCCGGGGGAAGCCGCGGCATCGGCCGCGCGGTCGTCGAACTGCTGGCAGAACTCGGCGCCGGCGTCGAGGTCAACGGTCGTGATGGAGATGCCGTGACGGACACCGTCGCGGCGGTCACGGCGGCGGGGGGCCGAGCCACCGCGGTGGTCGGGGCCGCGGATGACGAGACCGTCGCCATCGCGCTGGTGGACACCTGCCGCGACAGCTTCGGGCGCTTCGACATCCTGATCAACTGCGCCGGGATTGCCGAACCGCCCGGCTCGTCGATCCTGGACATAACGCCCGAAGAATTCGATCGGCTGATCGGCGCCCATGCCGGCACGGTGTTTCACACCTGCCGGGTCGCCGCACGTGCGATGGCCGCGCAGGGGCACGGAACGATCGTCAACACAAGTTCGGTGGCTTTTCTGGGTGATTACGGTGGCACCGGCTACCCCGCGGGCAAGGGTGCCGTCAACGGCTTGACGGTGGCCATCGCCGCGGAGCTGAAGTCCAAAGGCGTGCGGGCCAACGTGGTATGCTCGGGGGCGCGGACTCGGCTTTCCACCGGATCCGAGGACGAAAAGCACATCGCGGATTTGCACCGCCGCGGATTGCTGGACGACGTGACCAAGCAGGCATCGCTGGATAGTGCACCGCCCGCGTTCGTCGCCCCGCTCTATGCCTATCTCGCCAGCGATCTGGCGCGCGACATCACGGGCCAGATCCTGGTTGCCGCAGGCGGTTTCGTCGGACGCTTCGACCGGCCGACGCCGTCCCTGCTGGGGTACCGCGACCATCACGACGCGGCGCCGTGGGGAATCGAGGACCTGCACAAGATGTTTGGTGCGCGCGGCTAGCCCGTCAGCGTGAAAAGCGCTAGAAGTACGACGTAGGCCGCCACTACCGCGGCCGCGCCCGCGGCGGTGATCCGGGTCGACGCCCCGTCGATCGGGTCGAGCCAGCGCCGGAACGGGCGCGACACGGTGGGAACCAAGACCCATTGCAGCGCAACGATGCTGACGATATTGCCGGCGAAGATCGACACCGACGGGCTCGCCCCCAGCTTGCCCAGCGCGGGCGAGAGCGATTTCGACAGCAGCATGACGGTGGGGTACAGGCAGAGCAGCACCAGCATCGCCGTCTTCCAGGCCGGGGTAATCCGGGTCTGCCCGTCGGCAACTCGAATCGTCGACCCGAACGGTGCGCTCGGGTCAATTCGGCGAAGTCGTCGGTCAATCCGCCGCGCAGCCGCGGCAGCGCATCTTGGCGCTCGCGCGAGCGCATCCAGTTCGTCAGCTGATCGGCGCGGCGGAATCGGAGCACCGACATCCATTGTTGTCCGGCCGCATCGGCCGGAAATACCGCTGTGCCTTCGTATCCGGGAAATGCGAAGATGCTGCGTGTGAGTTCGCTTTGCGTGGCGATGAATTCGGCTTCCTTGGCGGGAGCGACGCTGTGCAGAAAGATACCGACGTTAGCGGGCGGCGGCTCACCCTGCGTCAGGACCAGATCGGATGCGCGCTGCCACCAGCCTTGCGCCTCGCCTTCACGCAGAACGGCTTGGCGCTCAGCGCTGTCCAGCCAAGCGTCGAGTACATCGGCATCGCGGAAGGTGACCTCGACAGCCCAATCCAGCGGCCTGTTGCCTTGAACCGATTCGCGCGCACTTACGTGTCCAGGAGAGTGACGCGCCGAAGCAAGATAGCCCACCACCCACTGGCCGAATCGCGCCGGATCAGAGGGCGGATGGAACAGCGTGATCGCACGAGCGCCAGCAGTCATATCAGCTGTTTACCATCCTCGTCGTCGCGATCGGGGCGGCCACTGCGGGTCTTGGTGATCGGCGCGGGAGTGAGCGGCATATCGGTCGCCCGCGGTTTGCTGCGGGACGGGCACGACGTCACCGTCTTCGATCAGCGCGCCGATACGCGCGCGGGTGGGGGTGCCGTGACCATCTGGTCCAACGGCGAGACGGTTCTGCGTCAGCTGGGCGTCGACATGGCTGGCGCGGGCCAACTGCTGTCCACCGTGCGCCTGCGGACGTCGAAGGGACACCGGGTCGCCACGGTCGATGTGGACGCAATGGTGAAGCGAATGGGCGCGCCCGTTCGGATGGTTCCCCGCCGGGTTGTGCTGGAACGCCTGCTGACAGACTTCCCGGCCGATCGCATCCGCTGCAACACGCGTGCCGCTCAGGTCATCATGATGCCCGACGGCGTCGCGGTCGGGTTCGAGGACGGCAGCGTGGTCGAAGGCGACCTGCTGATCGGCGCCGACGGTCTGCATTCGGTGATCCGGGAGGTGGTCGGCGCGCCGGCCGCCGAACCGACCGGCTGGTGCAGCTGGCAGGGTCTGGTGAGCCTTCCCGAGATCGTCGACCGGGAGACGGCTTACATCGTCATTGGCGCGCACGGAAATACCGGCCTCTGGCCGGCCGGCGGCGGATGCGTGCAATGGTGGTTCGACTTGCCGTGGTCCCACGAATTCATTCGGCCACGTCGCCCGATCGAAGCGATCCGACGCACCTTCGCCGGCTGGTCCGAGTCGGTCGACCTGTTGCTCGCGAAACTGACCGACGAAGATTTGGCGCAATCGCCCTACCCCCATTTCCAGCATCCGGTACCCGCACCGTTGAGCGCCGGGCCGGTGACCTTGCTCGGCGACGCCGCGCACACGATGCCGCCCACGTTCGCGCAAGGAACGAATCAGGCTCTGCTCGACACGATGGTGTTGTGCAAGACGATCGCGGGCCTCGACTCCGGCAGCAGCCGGGCCGAGCTTTCGGCTGCGCTGCGCTCGTACGAGAAGACTCGGCGAGGTCAGGTCAGCGCCGTGTCTCGGGTCGCGTCGCTGCAGGTCTCGCATAGCGAGTCCGTGTTGCGGCCGGCGGCATTGATACCGGATCGACTACACACCTGGATACTGACCGAGTTCGTCCGGATGACCAGCCACCCGCGGATCGCCGCGCAGATCGATCGCGATCTCGCGGCACTAACCCCTGCGACGCGATGACCGGAACCAGGGTCATCGAGATCGAATCGGCCCATGCGCCGGTAGAGATCGTCCGCGTGCGTGGCGATTTCGATTCCCCGTCACGCTGGCTCTGGCTCGTCAAGTGGTGTGTGCTGGCCGTGCCGCACTATCCCATCCTGATTCTTCTTTATCTGGTGTATCCGATTCTGACCGTCGTGGCCGGCGTCGCGATCCTGTTCACCGGACGCTACCCACGCCCGATCTTCGACTTCAACGTCGGCGTGCTGCGCTGGTCCTGGCGCGTGATGAACTATCGGTTCCCGATGAACAGCACCGACAGATACCCGCCCTTCACGTTGGCGGCCCGGCCCGACTATCCCGGCGAGCTCGACGTCGAATATCCCGAACACCTGACGAATTGGGCTGTCCTGGTGAAGACGTGGCTATTGGGGGCTCCGCAGGTACTTCTGTGCTGGGCGCTGGAGCCACTGCTGCAGGTCCTGTGCGTGATCGCCGCGGTGGCGCTGTTGTGCACCGGGACGACCCCGCGGGGCATGTTCGATCTGCTGATGGGCATCGTTCGGTGGCGCTACCGGGTGGCTGTGTATGTATCGTTGATGCGTGACGAGTATCCGCCATTTCGAATGGACCTAGGTAGCCGATAGCGTCCGCTAATCCGTTGTTTCCCTACATATATCGGTTCGGTCAGCCGGTCTTCGACCGCCTCTTCTACAACCGGTACCGCCGAGACGCGATCGCGCACGCGACAGGCCGGCTGCTGATGGTCGGCCTGGGACCGGGGACCGACATGAAGTTCGTCCCGCCCGCGGTGACCTCGATCTCGGCGGTGGAGCCGGTGGCCGCGTTCCGTGAGATGGCGTCTCGTCTGGCGTCTCGCCACGGGATCACCGCCGACATCGTCGAGGGGACGGGCGAGTCAATACCGTTCGGTGACAACAGCTTCGACTCGGTGCACATCGGGTTGGTGTTGTGCTCGGTCGAAGACGTCACCGCGACGCTGGCGGAGATCCGGCGGGTGCTGGTGCCGGACGGCCGGCTGGTCGTGCTCGAGCACGTGCGCGGCGAGGGCCTGATGGGCCGATTGCAGGACCTGGTCAGCAAGCCGTGGTCGTGGTTGGCCGCGGGTTGCGAACCGAACCGGCGCACCGTCGACTCCATCGCGGCGGCCGGATTCGACACGACGGGATTGCGCGCCATCCCGCGCACTCCGGTGCCGTTTCCGTGCAAACCCCACCTGCAGGGATTCGCGACGCTGATCGAGTAGCTCTTACTCGATGCCGACCGCTTCGATGATGTTCAGTCGGGCCGCGCGGCGGGCGGGGGGCACCGAGCCGAGCAGGCTGATCGCCAGCGCGCCCAGGGTAAAGGCAAGGGCCATCCAGCTGGGGTGGAACGTGACGTGGAAATTCATCATGTCGCCGCTGACCAGACTGAACAGCCACTGGTCCGCGCAGCCGAACATCAGCCCCAAAACACCGCCCACGAAGCCGATTCCGGCCGCCTCGGCCAGCACCATTCGCAGGGTGAACCGACGGCTGGACCCCATCGCCCGCAGCACCCCGATTTCGCGGCGCCGTTCCAGCACCGAGAGGGTCAACGTGTTGAGCAATGCCACCGCGGCCACCAGCACGACGATGATCCACACGGCATTGGCGATGAACATGCTCTGATGCATCGGCGCTTCGAGCCCCGCCAGCTCGGCGTTGCCGTCGTAGACGTAGTTCGGTGCCGGCACCGCCGCGCGGACGTCGGTCAGTAACCGATGCGCGTCGACGCCCGGGGCCGCGGCGATCTGCAGCGTCGTCGAGACCGGCCGGTCGAACCACGACCGCATTTGATCCAAGCCCAGGCCGAGGGTGCCGATAACCGTCGAGAAATACGGCACCAGGGCCAGCACCGGCGCCTGCCGCACGCCGTGCGGGGTTTGGATGCGAAGCTGGTCGCCGACCCGAACGCGCAGGGTCTTGCCCAGATTCTGGGAAAGCACGACCCCCCGACCGGCCAGCACGTCGTCGCGCACCTGTCGGGCAAGCGCCCGGTACAGCGGGTCGGCGGACCCGGCCGAGAACCCGTCGAGCATCACCCGGGCGCCCCCGACTTCGGCGAATCCGTACGCGCCCTCGGTGACATGCGCGACGCCCGGCACGGTGGCCAGTTTGTCGGAAAGTCCTTGCGGCAGAGCGTCAGTGGGGTAGGTGTCCGGAGAATTCGCGCTCACCCAGACCGGGGTGTCCACCACCGAGGCGAAGATGCCCCGCGCGGACCGGATCATGTAGTTGTTGGTGCCGGTGATCGTGACGGTGGTGACGACCGCGATCACCACCGTCATGACCGTCGCCCAGACCCGTCGCGGTGCGCGCTGGATCGTCGCCGCGGCCAGGGCGCCGACGGTACCGAATACTCGCGCGGTTGCGGCCGCGGCGTTGACGATCGGCACGGTGAGCGCGAAGCCAAGTGCGATCTCGGCGGAGAACACGGCCGACATCGCGATGAACGCCAAGACGCCGCGCTGGGTGATGACGACCGCGATCGACGCCGCGAAGGCCACGACCGCCCCAACACCGCATACCACCCGCAGCCAGCGCGGGACGCGGTCGGCGGCCGACACACCGACGGGTGCCAGCGCCTCGATCGGTGCGACCTTGTATACCTGCCGGGCGGCCATTGCCGAGGCCACCACGCTGGTCAGCGCGGTCGTCGCGATGGCGATCGGTATCGCGTAGCCGGGTAGCCAGTAAACGATGCGGGCTTCGAGGCCTTGCGTCATGGCCGGTGGCAAGCGGCCAATCGCGAGGCGGCCCATCAGGATTCCGATGGCCGACCCGATCCCGCCGCCGATCACCCCGAGAATCGCCGACTCCGCGAGCATGTCGCGGACGATCACGGCGCGTCGGCCGCCGATCGCGCGCAGCATCGAGATGACCGGCCGGCGCTGGGTGATCGCCATCGTCATCGTGGTGTAGATCAAGAAGGCGCCGACCACCAACGCCACCATCGCACCCATCAGGGCCATATAGTTCATCAGCTTGACACCGTCGCCGGCCCGAGTCGCCCTCATGCTCGGGTCGGCGACGATGGCGCGGCCATTGACCGCTGCAGCTACCGCGGAGCGAACCTGTCCCAGATCGGCGCCGGGCGTGATCGTGATCAGGATCGAGTCGAGCTGACCCTGGCGGCCGGTGATGTTCTGCGCCAACGCAAGTGGCGCAAGGACATAGTGGCCGCCGTTGAGGGCCGCCACCTCTTTGCCGGTGAGCACCTCGGTCACCGTCACCGAATCCGAACCGAGCTGGAACGTCTCTCCCTTGATACGACCGACTCCCGGCCCGACGCGGACTCCGTTAGCGGGCCCGGGCGGATTCTCCGGTTGTTCTGGCGCGCCGTTTTTCTGTTCTGGTGCAGCGCTTTTCAACGAGTCCTTGAGTGCACCCCCCAAGGCCGCGAGTCGATCGTCGGCACCGAACAGCAGCACCGGCCCCGACGAGGTGGACACCGATGTACGGATCATCGGTGCGGCGGTCGCCACCCCGGGAATCGCGGCGACGTCGGCGGCGATCGCGTCGGGAAAGCCCGCGTCGGTGATCCCGGAGACCTCCAGCGAGGCGATGCCGGCGATCCCGTCGCTGAGTCGATTGACCGACCCGGTGATCGATCCGAAGATGCCGAATACCGCCACCAAATAAATTGCAGAGACCGCCATTACGGCGATCGACGCGACAGTTCGTCGGCGGTGCACGGCGAGTTCGCGAAGGCTGAACACCCGCAGGCGGCTCGCGGTGGCGCCGATCGCGGAACCCGGCCTCACACCAGGACCGCCGATCGTTCGTTGGAAACGATCCGCCCGTCCTGCAGCATGATCACCCGATCGGTTGCCTCCGCGGCTTCGGGGTTGTGGGTCACCATCACCACCAGCCGGCCGCGTCCGGCTTCGTGCGCGACATCGCCGAGCAGCGTCAATATCGAAGCGCCCGTGCTAGAGTCGAGGTTTCCGGTGGGTTCGTCGGCCAAAATCAGCGGTGGGTCCATCATCAACGCTCGCGCCACCGCGACGCGCTGCATCTGGCCGCCGGAGAGTTCGGCCGGCCGGTGCTCGGTGCGGTGTCCCAGACCCACCCGCTCCAGCAGCCGGACCGCGTCAGGTTTGGCCTTGCCCAGCCGTACGCCGTCGAGGAGCTTCGGCACCGCAACGTTCTCCCACGCGGACAGGGTCGGTAGGAGATTGAAAAACTGGAAGATGAAACCGACGCGGTGATGGCGAAACTGCGACTGTTGCTGGTCGTTGAGACGGCCGATCTCGTCCCCGTCGAATTCGATCGACCCGGAATCCGGGGAGTCCAGCGCGCCGAGCAAATGCAGCAGGGTGCTTTTGCCAGCACCGGACGGCCCGACCATCGAGACGAACTGCCCGCCCTCGAGGCGCAGGCTGACGTCGTCGAGCGCGCGGACGTTTTGTCCGCCAATCTGGTATTCGCGCACCACATCACGAAATTCGATGGTCAGCAGCTTGTGCTTGGGGCCGTTGCTGGCGCCGACTCGTCTGAACATGATCCTCCTGCGAGTCCGCATCTGATCAGCGCGTGTCTGCCGCTATCCGCACGGCGCCCAAGGCGCTGGTACCCGGTTAACGAGACCCAACCGTGATCGGTTCATTCAGGGTTCGGCGCGGCCCACGAGGCGGTGCCCGCGTGCGGTCCGCCGGCCCCGGTCGCCCGCACGTCGGTGGATACCGTGACGGTATGTCTTCAAGATTTAACCGAGTACGCCTTCTCTCGGAGTAGCTGACCACTGGTCAGCTACCTAGACTCCTAGGCGCCGGGGGGGTTTACGAAGGTCACTGGTCGAGCGGGCGGCTATGGAACGACTGAGCGGGCTGGATGCGTTTTTTCTCTACTTGGAGACGCCGACACAACCACTGAACGTGTGCTGTGTGCTGGAGCTGGACACGTCGACAATGCCGGGGGGCTATACCTACGGCAAACTTCGCTCGGCACTGACCAAGAGCGTGGCGGGGGTGGCGGAATTCCGGATGAAGCTGGCCGACAACCAGCTCAATCTGGATCACCCAGTGTGGGTGGACGACGCGAATTTCCAGTTGGAACACCACCTACAACACATCGGTGTGCCGGCGTCCGGGGGTCGCCGCGAGCTGGCCGAGATCTGTGGTTACATCGCCGGGCTGCCGCTCGACCGGGATCGACCGCTCTGGGAGATGTGGGTCCTGCGGGGCGGTGCCAACAGCGACTCCGTCGTGATGATGCTCAAGGTTCACCACGCGCTCGTCGACGGCGTCGCGGGTGCCAACCTGCTGGCCCACCTGTGCAGCTCGGAACCCGATGCGCCGGCACCGCAGGCCGTCAGTGGCGCGGGTGGTGGTAAACCGCTGGAGATCGCGGTGAAGGGACTGATGGGCGTTGCCCGCCGTCCGTTGCGGTTGGCGACGGTGGTGCCCGCGACGATCCTGACGCTGGCGCAGACCGTGCTGCGGGCGCGCGAGGGCCGCACGATGGCCGCGCCGTTCTCGGCCCCGCCGTCGCCGCTGAACGGCTCCGTCACGCGGTACCGCAGCATCGCCTACACCCAGCTGGATATGCGCGATGTCAAGAGAGTGAAGGAACGCTTCGGGGTGACCGTCAACGACGTGGTCGTGGCGTTGTGTGCCGGAGTGTTGCGGCGATTCCTGCTGGAACGCGGTGAGCTGCCCGACAATCCGCTGGTGGCAACCGTGCCGGTATCGGTGCACGGCAAGTCCGACCGTCCGGGGCGCAATCAGACCACCTGGATGTTCTGCCGGGTGGAAAGCCAAATCAGCGATCCCGCCGAACGTATTCGCGCGATCGCCGCGGGAAACAGGGCCGCCGAGGAGCACACTGCGGCGTTGGGTCCCACCCTGCTCCACGACTGGACGCAGTTTGGCAGTCCGACGATGTTCGGTGCGGCGATGCGCCTGCTACCGCGCATTCCGATCAACCGCAGCGCCTACAACCTGATCCTGTCGAATGTTCAAGGCCCGCGGGATCAGCTGTACTTTCTGGGTTGCCGTGTCGACGCGATGTACCCGCTCGGGCCGATCATCGGTGACGCCGGACTCAACATCACCGTGATGTCGCTCAACGGCGAACTGGGCATCGGCCTTATCGGCTGCCAGGATCTGTTGCCCGACCTGTGGGGTATGGCCGACGCGTTTCCCGATGCGCTCAAAGAGCTCCTGGAGTGCCCCGACGCCAACCCAGACACGCCGCCTGACGACAGCTACCCACCGGATGCGTGAGGACGCGACCGCGTCACTCGCGACCGGCAACCGGTATGCCGGGTCTCGTCGCCTCGGTTCGCTCAACAATGTCGCATGTTATGTGTGTGTTCGAGGGCACCGCGGCCTACGCTGGCTGCGAACCGCAGGAGGGCCTTTGACCATGGAACCGAACCAGCTCGATCCCGTCGCCAGCGAACGTCTCTCGCACGCCGGCAAGCTATGGACGTCTGATCTCTCGATCAACGAATTCGCCCTGCTGCATGGCGCCGGATTCGAGCCGATGGAACTGGTGATGGGGGTTTCCGTCTATCACGTCGGCTACCAGTTCACCGGAATCAGGCAGCAATCGGAGTTGCCCGTGCTGACCGACGCGACCTACCGGGCGCGCTGGAATGCGATGTCGCGGATGCAGGCCGAGGCCGATGCGCTGGGCGCCGACGGAGTCGTCGGGGTCCGGCTGGACTGGCGTCACCAAGGCGAGGGCGAACATCTGGAATTCATCGCGGTCGGAACCGCCGTGAAATACGTCGCCAAGCCGGGAGCATTCCGGCGGCCCAACGGGCAGGCATTCAGCAGCCACCTGTCCGGCCAGGATCTGACCACGCTGCTGCGCTCGGGGTTCGCGCCGGTCGCGTTCGTGATGGGCAACTGCGTGTTTCACATTGCCCTGCAAGGCTTTCTGCGCACACTCAGCCAGGTGGGGCGCAACGCCGAGATGCCGCAGTGGACGCAGGGCAGCTACCAGGCCCGCGAGCTGGCCATGTCGCGCATGCAGAGCGAGGCCGAGCGCGACGGTGCAAACGGCGTCGTGGGCGTGCATTTCGCCATCTCGAACTACGCCTGGGGCCATCACACCGTCGAGTTCTACGTGGCCGGCACCGCAGTGCGCCGCACCAGCGAGCCGCAAACCATCACCCCGTCGTTCGTGCTTCCGATGAGTGATTGATGACGACGTACGACCATGAGCGGGCCAGCCGCGCGATCGGATCGGCCCTGGCCGGGCCCGGGGGCGTCGGACAAGTGGTCAGGGTGTTCTGCGGCGTTCCCGGCGTCATTCTGACCCCGGCTCGGCGCGGCCTCTTCCGGTCCACGCCGGAGCGGGTCCAAATCGGCGACTGGCGTTACGAACTCACCCCGGATGGGCGCCTGAGTGCCGGCCACTTCGTCAACGGCATCGTCTTGGCCGAGGAGGTGCTGGCTGCCGGTGCTGTCGGTCCGCACATCGCCCGCGCGCTCGGGCAGCTGGTGAGCCACTATGGCCCGACGATCCTTCCCAACATCGACGCGGCCGTCGAGGTTCTTGAGGCCGCGCCCCGCTACTGAGCGAACTACTCAGTGTGACAACGCTTTCAAAGGACTTACGCTGCCGGTCCCGGGAGCGCTGAAGTTTGTCACATTTCCACTACGAGCGCCCGTTATGCATATCGTTCTCATGCCAGCCGAATTGCCGCCCCGACCGGCGGCCGCTCAATAAGTCGCTGTAGCGCAGCTACTTTCGCGCGTCTTGCTCACCGGTGTGCCGCTTGTGCACGAACGCACTGGCCGCCCGCAGCACGCCGCGGAAGGCGTAGGCCGCGGCTACCACGCACAGCAGGATCAAAAGGATGAACATCGGCATCCAGTTGCCTCGGCTGTGGTCGACGCCCCACCAGACGATCGTGAAGAGCACCGCGCACAGCATGACCACCACATCGCGCCAGTCGCCCTGGTACGACATCGCGGCCCGGCGCCAGGCGCGGCTCCGGTTCGCCGATTCGACGAGGTCGTCGATGCGGGCATCGATCGAGTTCCGCAGCGCGTCTCGGCGTTCGGTGGCCTCCGGGGGGAGGCGCTCGAGCAGGTCCATGTCCTGCTGGATCAATTGCCGATAGTCGGGGCCCCGGAATTGTATGGCCGCAATCGCGAGCAACACGGCACCCAAAGCGGGGGCGCTGTCCAGCGCGAGCTGTCCAAGTCCGACCATGGCTACTCCTCCTTGGGCAGCGGGCCCCGCGATCAGGACGCCGCCGACGGCCTTCGCCGGGCTCGCGGTTCGGGAGTCCGCAGCGGGTCCATCGCCTGGGCGATTTGCGGGTAGGCGATCGCCGGTCCGATCCAGCGGATCAGGTAGCGCCGAAGGTCCGTGCCGGTGCGCGCGGGCCGGCCCGGGTCGGCCAGGAACGAGTGCAGCAACCGGAGGGTGAATTCGTTCAATTCGTCCAGGCCCGCGTCGTCGAAACCGTGCTGCTCCCAATCGATATCGAAGCGGTGCAGCATCGATCGCCCGAATGCCAGCGCGGTATCCGACACAATCGAGATCGTTTGGCCGCCGCGGTGGCGCCGGTTGAGTACCAACTCGAGCTGGTTGTCGGACGCCAGCTGTTCGACGGCGAGCGCGAAACTTTCGGTCACCGCCAGGACGGGGTCGGTGATTCCCTCGAGGTGGGCCGCCAGGTGATCGAGGAAGCCGTCGGCCGAGCGCATCACGCTTGCCACCAGTAATGCCTGGGTGCCCGGAAAGTACCGGTACACGGTCTGCCGGGTCACCCCCAGGGCGCGGGCGACATCGGCGATCCGCATGGCCGAGCCGCGTTCGTCGATGATCTTGTCCGCCGCATCCAGGATCCGCTCGATTGCCTCTTCGTCGGAGGAGGGCGTGTTTCCTGCCCAACCGTGACTGCGCATCGTTAGCGGGCGGCGAACGTGTCGTCGGTCATCGTCACCGCTAGATCATATCGTCGCAGCTAAACGAATCGTTGCTGATGCGCGTGGCCGGCCCGGAATCGGCGATCGATGAACGCTAACCAGTGACCAGACACTATCTGACGTGTGTATGATCACTGCAAACCAGGAGGCCCGGCAGTGCACCGGCTCACCGCCGAGCTCGGCGCTGGCCAGCGGGTCCGGACGCTCACACCGGCGGTTTCACCGATCCTGCTGTGGTGGGTAGGTTTTCGGCGGCGACCTGCTTGGCCCACCGGTAGTCGGCTTTGCCGGCCGGCGAGCGCTGGACCTTGGCCGTGCGGATGATGGCCTTCGGCAGCCTGTAACGGGCGATGTGTTGCTGGCAGGTTTCCAGCAGTTCGTCGTCGGAGGGGTCGCTGCCCTCGACGAGCTGAACGATCGCGACGACCTCATTGCCCCAGCGCTCCGACGGCCGGCCGGTCACGACCACGTCGTAGATGCCGGGGTGCTCGGCCATCGCGGCCTCCACCTCCTCGGCGAAGATCTTCTCGCCGCCGGAGTTGATCGTCACGGCATCACGCCCGAGCAGTTCGATGCGCCCGTCGGCGAGGAACCGGGCCCGGTCACCGGGAATCGACCAGCGCACTCCGCCGACGACGGGGAAGGTGCGTGCCGTCTTCTCCGCGTCGCCGAGATAGCCGAGCGGGATCATGTTGCGCCGGGCCAACCATCCTTCACCGCCACCGGGGCCGATCTGACGACTGAAATCGATTGCCAGAACCCCGGTTTCGGATCCCGGTATGAACGTCGCCACCGCGGTGGGCTCCGACTGCGTCGGCAGCGCACTCATCTGCAGACCCGTTTCCGAGGCCCCGACGGCGTCGATCACCAGCAGGTTCGGCAGCGCGGTGACAAAGCGCTTGCGCACGCTGGGCGTCAACGCGGCCCCGCCGTTGCTGATGTTGATCAGCCCCGACAGGTCGTAGTCGCCGCGTTCGATCTCGTCGATCAGCGGACGGGCGATCGCGTCGCCGACGACCGGAATGCTCATCACCCGTTCGCGTTCGACCAATCGCAGAATCTCGTCGGCCCGTATGCGGTGGACGTCGTCGGGGAAGGTGACCCACCCGCCCATCGTCATGATCTGGAAGGCACCCCACTGCGCGGCGCCGTGCATCAGGGGTGGGATCAGCAGCACGGACGCGAAACCGGGCGCCGCCGAGGCGCGCTCGGCCAGTTCCTCGTAGGTCGTCATCGCCTCGTCGGAGCCGAAAGGCCGCCCGCCCATGGAGGATACGAACACGTCGTGCTGCCGCCACAGCACACCCTTGGGCATCCCGGTGGTGCCGCCGGTGTAGAGCATGTACAGGTCGTCCCCGCTGGGAGTGGGCATTCCGCCGGGCGGCGGCGGTGTCTCGATGATCGATTCGTAGTCCACCGCACCGGGTAGCAGTGGCTGCCCGGAATCGTCGGCCACCTGGATCAGGAATTCCAGGTGGGGGAGTCGATCGCGTATCGCCGCGACCCGCGGGGCGAATTCGCCGTGGTAGACCAGGGCCCGGGCTTGCGCGTTGTCGAGCAGATAGACCAGCTCGGTGTCGACGTAACGGTAGTTGACGTTGAACGGTGCGGTTCGCGATCGGTAGGCGCCGATCATCGCCTCCAGGTACTGGTTGCCGTTGCGCAGGTACAGCCCGATGTGATCCTGGCCGGATTCGTGGCCCGGCAAGCGATCCCGTTCGGTGTGACATCCCAGTCCTAGTGACGACAGGTAGTGGGCGACGCCGTCGACGCGGGTGTCCATCTCGGCGTACGTCCACTCGCGGCCGCGCCAGTACATCGCGCGTTGCTCGGGCAGTGTCCGTGCCAGCGTGGAAAACACCGTCGAGAGGTTGAATCCGTTTTCAGCCATGAGTCTCCTCGAAGTTTCGCCGGCGTCCGGCGGGTAGGTTGGTCCAAATCGCTTGTGTGCTCGGCCAATCAGGCAACCGAGGCTCCCAGGATGAGGTTGACCGCCTCGTCGAGTTGCCCGGCGATCTCCTCGTAGCTCACGAAACGCGCCGTCATCAGGGCGCCGGCGAAGGTCATTTGCAACGTCGATTTCACGGCGCGCGGCCAGCCCGGGCCCAGCGCGGCGGCGATCCGCTTGGACACTTCGTCGCCGATCTGTTCGCGCAGCGGCTGGACGGCCGGATCGTCGGAATCAAGGCCGCTCCACACGCGGCGCTGAGCTCGGGCTCGTCGGCCACGGCCACGGCCATGTCGCGCAGCGTCGCGCTCACCCGGGTCTTGGTCGTGTCGTTGACATCGGTGTGCAGCGGCAGCTCGTGCAGAAAGCGCAGATAGACCGCGGCCACCAAGGCGCTCTTCGACGGAAAGTAAGTGTAGGCGCTGGCCGGCGATACCCCGGCGCGGGCGGCGACGGCCCGCATCGTCAGGTTGGCGTACGACGAGGCGCGCAGTTCCTCCAGGCCGGCGTCGAGGACCTTGCGGATCGTTTGACCGGGTCGCCGATCCGAGCGGCGAGCACCCGCGGCACCGTCCACTGTCCTGGCCGGAGGCGCCACTTCTCTAGACACTCGTCCAGTGTAGGAAACGGAATAGAGACGCTCGACAACCCGCCGAAAAGTGGCTGAATCGTCTGGTGCTGTACCGAAGCCGTCAGCTCGCGGGCGCAGAGTGAGCGGGCTTCTCGCCAAATTCAGACGGGCGTCCAGAATAGTCGTCGGAGCTCCTCGATAACACGCGCCGCAAGGTAACGGATGCGACGCGGGCGGACCAGCAGCGGACGGGACGAGTGGTACAGCTGTAAGGGACCGGCATCCGGCGCAGCGGTGCGCTATACGCGCCATCGTTCTACTATCGTCAGCTCGGCTAGAAGCCCTGAAACTACGGAGCGTCAACAGATGACATTTGCTGGATTACCCGGCCGTGCAAGCGGCCTTCTGCCGTCGACGCTGCACCGCCACGCCACGTTGGTCGAGCAATATGAGTTGCCCGACGGTCGGCCTGCCCTGCTGACAACGGTAAGGTGACAAGTGTCCACGACCGTCCGTGACGTCACGTACGAATTGCTCCGCGCCCGCGGATTGACCACGATCTTTGGTAATCCGGGATCCAACGAGCTGCCGTTCCTCGCGGGTATGCCTGACGATTTCCGCTACGTGCTTGGCCTGCACGAAGATGTCGCCCTGTCGATGGCGGACGGCTATTCAATGGCTAGTGGAGACGCTGTGTTGGTGAATCTGCATTCCGCAGCGGGATCGGGAAATGCGATGGGCGCGTTGACGAATACCGTGTACTCGCATACCCCGATCGTGGTGATGGCGGGTCAGCAAGTTCGGCCGATGATTGGCCAGGAGGTCATGTTGGCCAATGTCGACGCGACGGCCTTGGCGAAGCCTCTGGTTAAGCTGTCGGTCGAGCCGGCCAGCGCAGAAGACGTGCCGCGGACGATCGATCAAGCCATTCACACTGCCATGCTTGCCCCGAAAGGGCCGGTATATCTGTCGATTCCGTATGACGACTGGGCACTACCTGCAGTCGGTCCGACCAAACGTTTGCTCGGCCGTACGGTGCAGGGTGCTTCGGCAGCATCGAACGCCCAATTGCGGGAGCTCGCCAACCTCCTAGAGTCCGCGTCGAACCCTGTCCTCGTACTCGGCGCCGCGGTGGACGCCGACCATGCCAACCAGGACGCCGTTCGGCTTGCCGACAAGCTACAACTACCGGTGTGGATCGCGCCCTCGGCACCCCGATGCCCCTTCCCAACCCGCCATCCGGCGTTCCGCGGATTATTGCCGGCCGGGATAGCTGCGATATCCACTGCGTTGGCTGACCACGACGTGATCTTTGTCGTCGGTGCACCGGCCTTTCGCTACCACCAATACGATCCGGGCGACTACCTGCCAAAGAACGCTCGGCTGGTCCAGGTGACTGATGACCCGCGAGAAGCGGCCCGGGCTCCGGTAGGGGAAGCGGTGGTCGCTCCCGTGGGCCAAACTCTTTGCGAGCTCGCCGAACTCGTAAGCGATTCGTCCCGGAGCCCGTTACCAGCACGGCCCGACTACCCCGAGCAGAGGTCCTGCGACAACGCCATCCACCCCGAGCAACTGTTCGCTTTGATCCGTGCCAGCGCGCCTCGTGACGCCATCTACGTCAACGAATCGACCTCGACAAGCGAGGCATTCTGGTCGCAAATGAACCTGCGCCAGCAGGGCAGCTATTACTCCTGTGCGGCGGGCGGTCTCGGGTTCGGCTTGCCTGCCGCGGTCGGAGCGCAGTTGGCGGCACCACGACGTCAGGTCATCGGGCTCATCGGAGATGGCTCCGCTAACTACGGCATCGTCGCACTGTGGACCGCTGCGCGCTATCAGATTCCGGTCGTGATCATTATTCTCAACAACGGCGTCTACGGAGCCCTGCACGATTTCGCCGCGCTGCTCGGAACGGGGGAAACCGCTGGCCTGAAGTTGGGCGGCATCGACTTCGTCCGCATCGCCGAAGAGTACGGCGTCAGCGCAGTATCGGTAAGCACACCAGACGATTTCACACGCGCATTCGTGACCGCGCTTGCCGCAGACAGACCTGCGCTGATCGAGGTCGCCACCACATACTCGGATTAGCCTCGCCCGCAAAACCCTTTTTCCGGTGGCACGGCGTATGCCGAAACCACGAGGACGCGGCAACGTCAATTGTAGATTCCTCCTCGCGTCGTAAGGTGACGGCTGTGACCCGGAAGGATCAGCGCCGTTGGGACGAGCGGTACACCGGCAAGGGACCGGCGTCCGGGGGAGCCGTCGGGCCGCCCGGCGCGTTCGCCGCCTACGCGGATCTCTTCCCGACCACCGGGCGCGCGCTCGACATCGCCTGTGGCCGGGGATTCGCCGGCATCTGGCTGGCCCAGCGAGGCCTGCAGGTGGTCGGGCTGGACGTCTCCGCGGTGGCCATCGGCCAAGCACGAGAACTGGCCCGGCACAGCGGCGTCGACGAGAGCTGCCTGTTTGACGTCGTCGACCTCGACGACGGTCTGCCGGACGGCCTACTCGTCGACGTCATCGTCTGCCACAAGTTCCGCGACCGCCGTCTCGACCGGGCCTTGATCGATCGCCTGGCGCCGGACGGGTTGCTGGCCACCGCGGCGCGAAGCGAAGTCGGGGCCGAACCGGGGCCGTTTCGGGCGGCGCCCGGCGAACTCGTCGCGGCCTTCGGCGAACTCGACGTCATCGCCGCCGGGGAAGGCGACGGGCAGGCATGGCTGCTGGCGCGGGCGTGAGCCCCCACGAAACTAGCCTTGCGCGCGGCTGGATCGACGACGATGTTCGACCCGACGCGTCGATGTGGCGGTGCGATGCGACGTCCCTGCTTCGGCGCGGGTGGTACCGGTCTTCGACGACCGGGCGCCGCCCTGCCGGCGCCGTTGCCCGCCGGCCTTCGGCCGATGCTGCCGGGGCGAACGCGGGGGCGCTTCGACGGGTGCCGGAGCCTGGTACGGCGCCACCTCACCGACCAGCGCCTGGACTGCGTCCGATGTGGCAGTGACCTGCTGAGGAGCGACCTTGATACCGGCTTTGCGCATCAATGCCTGGGTGTCTTGGCGCTGCTCGGGCAGGACCACGGTGACGACATCACCGGCACTGCCGGCCCGCGCCGTGCGCCCGGAACGGTGCAGGTAGGACTTGTGCTCGGCGGGCGGGTCGATGTGCACGACAAGTTCGACTTCGTCGACGTGCACGCCGCGCGCCGCGATGTCGGTTGCCACCAACACCCGGGCGCCACCGGAGGCGAACATCGCCAGGTTGCGCTCGCGGGCGGGCTGAGACAGATTGCCGTGCAGGTCGACCGACGGAACTCCCGATTCGGTGAGCTGTTTGGCGAGCTTGCGGGCTTGATGCTTGGTGCGCATGAACAGAATCCGGCGCCCGGTGCCGGAAGCGAGCCGGTGCACGACTTCTTTTTTGGCCTCGGCGTTGGCGACGTGGAAGACGTGATGCGTCATCTCGGAGACGGGGGAGTCGGCACTATCGACGGAGTGCGAGACCTCGTCGCGGAGGAATCGCTTGACGAGCTTGTCGACGCCGTTGTCCAGGGTCGCCGAGAACAGCAGCCGCTGGCCGCCATTGGGCGTCGCGGCCAGGATCCGGGTAACACCTGGCAGAAAGCCGAGATCGGCCATGTGATCGGCTTCGTCGATCACGGTGATCTCGACCGCTTCAAGGCTGATCAGCCGCTGCTTCATCAGATCCTCCAGGCGACCAGGGCAGGCCACCACGATGTCGACGCCGGACCTCAGCGCGGTTACCTGGCGGTGCTGCGAAACGCCACCGAAGATCGTGGTGACACGCAGATCGCAGGCCGCCGCCAGCGGTTCCAGCGTCGCGGTGATCTGGCTCGCCAGCTCACGGGTCGGCGCCAGCACCAAACCCGATGGCCGCGAAGGGCGCCGGTTTGCCCCGGCGAGCCGGCTGACGAGGGGGATCGAGAAGGCAAGAGTCTTACCGCTGCCCGTCTTCCCACGGCCCAGCACGTCGCGGCCGGCGAGGGTATCGGGGAGGGTTTCGATCTGGATCGGAAATGGATGTTCGATGCCGCGCTTGGCGAGCGCGCTGATGATGGTTCTGCGCACGCCGAGATCGGTAAAGGTTCTGTCGGTGTTCACTTTTCGGTGCCTTTCCGGCATCGGTGGTGCCGGGCAGGCGACGGATGAGTCGCGCGGCCATCGGCACGAGGTGGCGAGATTGCCGGTCGGCAATATCGATCGCCGCGAGACAAGCTGGTGCGGGCTGCACAGATCATCTGAACGTGATTCGCTAACCCGAATTTCGGGGCGACACCAGTGGGATGAAGAAGCGTTCCACGACATAGTTGACATCTAGGTGTGAAGCCAACGTTGGCACCAGCCTAGCGCATCCGATGCGCAACGACGAAAACGCCGCCTGTGATGTGCGTCGCCGCGCCCGTTCAGGATTCGAGCCTGGCCCGCACCGCCGCCATGCGCTCTTCGAGTTCGGCCTCGTCGATCACACCTTGCGCCAGCAGCGAATGCGCCAGCGCAACCAACCGGTTTTCCGGGTAGGGCAGGCCGGAATACACGGTCGCCGACAGGACATCTTCTTCGTTACGCCGGTCGAGGAAGCCGAGTGCTGTTGGGCCGCAGGCGCTTTGGTCCAGAGCGTCGCAGATTCCGTCCAGGCTGGTCTGCCACGGCGGCACCGGGTTGTCGACCCCGTATTTGGCCGCCATCCGGCTCCAGACCTGGTTTCGTTCGACGATTTTCGTCAATGACGCAATCGAAACGGCCTTGGCCGAGTCCACGCCTTCGGAAGCGCTCCCCTATTGGCCTTCGAATCAGTCGCCGACCGGATGGATTGCGGGCCGGGTCTCGGTGATCGCGTTCGTCGTGACGCCGGCCTTGGGCAGGGCGACACCGATCAGGCAATCGCGGGTGACGATTTCGGCCAGCTGGTCCTCGGTCCAGCCATCGGTTCCGTCGGGGCGAACGGGCATCACCATGAACCGGTGCTTCTGATTCGAATCCTCGACCCGAATCTCGACCTCTTCGGGTAGATAGAGTCCGAACTCGGCGAGCACCTGGCGCGGCCAGCGCACAATGCGGCGACGGAAGTTCGGCGTGCGATACCACTCGGGCGAATTACCCAGAATCGGACGGGGATAGCACGAACACAGTGTGCACACTATGACGTGGTGCAGATCGGGCGTGTCGACCAAAACGTGGAAGGCCGTGAAGTCACTCGGAGTGCCGAAACCCGTGGGGTGCAGCCAGTCGACCCCGACTTCCTTAACTGGCGGTAAGGGGATCCGAAACCACCAGCTTCTTGAACTCGGGATCGAGCCAGGCCCGGGCCACCAGATGTGCCGCCGGGGTCGGCCCGATCTGTTCGGCGTATTCCGTCATCCGCCGGTGCTCCTCGGCGCTGAAAATCCCCTTCTCGATGCACAATTCGCGAAGGGCGATCTCGAGCACCTCGAAGTCGGTGATCTCGTCCACCATCGGCGCGGCGGTGCGGTCGTGGTCGTGGTCGGTCATGCGGGCGTCCCTTCAGCCGCTACGAGCCAACGCTCGGGGATCTCGGTCTGCAGCGTGTCATTGGGGGACCGGTGTACCCATGCCACAGCTCCGCGAGGTTGAACCGGACGATGTAGAACCACTCGGGTTTTTGATCGGGCCCGGCCCAGGACTCGTCCTCGGCCGCGGGGCTTTCGTACGAGACGACGGCGATCTCACCCGTCGCACCCCGCACGTATTCCTGGGTGCGGGTGTAGAGCAGGATGGGCAGGTCCTTCACGACGACCTTCTCACCGACCCGGAATTTCGGTTCGCCGGCCTGCCCGGCAAAGATCTGCGGGTCGCCGATACCGACGGCGTGGATGTGGTGTTCGTTGCGTTTGACCGACGCCGGGTCGCCTTCGAATTTCGGCTTGGCCTCCAGTGGCTTGCCTTGCAACCCGTCCTCATACCGGGCCTTCACCTCGACCATGCGCTCGGCCAGCTCGCTGGCCCCGATGTGGTGCTTCTCGACCAGGACTCGCACGACCGCGAGCAACCACCGCACGTAATAGGGCAGCCCCAGATAGATGGCGCGACCCAGGTCCACGTTGCCCATCCGGCGGCGTTCCTCGGACAGCCAGATGCCGCGCCAGCCGAGCACCTCACACATGATGTAGGTGTTCTCTTCCCAGATCTCGTATTGCTTGTTCTCCCACGCGATGGGGGCGTCCGGCTCGCCACCGACGTCGTGCGGGGTTTTGGTGTAGGCGGCGAATTTGTCGTGGTCGATGAGATCCGGCGTGGGCGCGTCGGGGAGTTCGGGATAGGAGGACTGGAGCCTGGCCACCAGGTCCAACTGGGCCGCGCGATCCAAAGGAGTCGGCATACAAGCTCCATTCGTCGTCGAAATGTCGGCCGTGGCGCAGCCCGGTGCGCACTCAATACAGCTCACTCCTCGTGTCGTGATCATGCAACCGCTAGATGAACGGGGAGGCGGGTAAGGTCCCGATAATGGAGCGGCGCGAGCTCGAAGCGGTCATCTATGAACGCGAACCGCCGATTGCGCGGATCATTTTGAATCGGGTCGACAAAGCCAATACCAAGGATGCTGTTCTCGTCACGGAAGTCGACAATTGCCTGCACGAGGCCGACCGCGACAAAGAGATCAAGGTCGTCATTCTCAAGGCAAACGGCAAGGGTTTCTGCGGCGGCCATGTGGCGCGCTGGGGGCCCGACGAAAACCCCTATCCGGATTTCGGAAACACGTTTGAGGACCTGTACAAAGGCACCGCCGACCTGTTTCTGTGGCCCACGCTGTATCTGTGGGAATTCCCCAAGCCGACGATCTCGGCGATCCACGGCTATTGCATGGGGGGCGGGATTTATCTCGGCCTGCTGACCGACTTCTGTGTGGCGTCCGACGACGCGTATTTCCAGATGCCGCTTGCCCAAAGCCTCGGAGAGCCGGGTGGGCACACCATGATTGAGCCGTGGTTGCTGATGAATTGGCATCGCACCATGGACTGGTTGCTGTTGGCGCCGACTCTGTCCGCCCAGCAAGCGCTCGACTGGGGGCTGCTCAATAGGGTGGTGCCGCGCGAAGAGCTCGAGGACACGGTCGAGGAGATGGCCCGCAAGATCGCCCAAATCCCGTTGACCACACTGATGGCGGTCAAGAACAACGTCAAGCGCGCCTGGGAATTGATGGGAATGCGCGTGCACCTTCAGGTCAGCCACATCCTGACCAACATGGTCGGCGCGGCGACCGACGTCCAGGCGCGGCGCGCCGAACTCATGCAATCGGGCATGAAGCCGCGCGATTTCGTCGACCGCGACGAAAAGGGTTCGCCGCCAACGTGACAGGGATTCAGTGCTCGCCGGCGATTTTGTGTCCGGCAGCATGCCGTGCGGCGACGTAACCGAAAACCATCGAGCTGGCGATGCTGGCTCCGGCGCCCGGATAGCTGCGTCCCATCACCGTCGCGGTGGTGTTGCCCGTCGCGTAAAGACCGTCGATCACCTGGTTCCGCTGATCGAGCACCTGAGCGTGTTCGTTGGTGATCACGCCCCCGCACGTCCCGACGTCGGCGGGGAGCACCCTGGTCGCGTAGTACGGCGCGCGGTCCAGCGGGCCGATCGCGGCGTTGGGTCGGTACCCCGGATCGCCGAGGCAGTCGTTGTAGGCCGATTGGCCGCGTCCGAAGTCGGGATCCAGGCCCTTGGCCGAAAACCGGTTGAATCGTTCGATGGTGCGTGACAACTCGTCGGCGGGCAGGTCGATCTGGCGGGCCAGGTCAAGGATCGTGATGCCGCGGATGACCGCGCCCTTGTCGATCAGCTCGGGGGGCAGGTGCTGGTTGCGCTTCAGCGGATTGGCGCTGGTGACGTAGCGGCGCACGTATCCGTCGTCGAAGATCATCCAGCACGGCACCGCCTTGTTGGCGTACATCGCCTTGCCGACCTCGACGTAAGAGTTCGACTCGTTGCAGAACCGCCGCCCGGTGGAGTCGACGTAGATGGTGCCGGGCCGCTGGCGCCCGGAACCTAGGGATGCGGCGACGGCGCCCCCGCTGGCGATGAAAACCGAAGGCAGCCACCATGCTTCGTCCAGGAGATCGGTCTGGGCGCCCAGCCGCATCGCCGTTTCGAGCACCTCGCCGGTGTCGCCCGCGTTGGCGATCGACCACTGGCCGTCGTTCGGCTGGTCGCCGCTGTAGCGGCGGCGCATCTCCTTGTTGTGGCCGAACCCGCCGGCGGCGAGCAGAACGCCCCTGCGCGCCTCGACGTTCAGCGCGATGCCGTCCCGGTTGACCCGCGCGCCGACGACGCGGCCGTCCTCGACGATCAGGTCTTCCATCGCGGTGTTCGTCCACAGCGGGGGTTGATTTCCACCGAGTTCGATGAGCGCCTTGAGCATCTGCGCGATCAGCGAGGCGCCGTTGGTGAGAATCTGGGCCCGGCGTGCTCGCGCCGCGGCGGTACGCAGGAACACCTTGCTGGCCACCGCGAATGCGCGTGGCGCCCGGTTGAAGTACTGGACCGAGCGCAGCTCGTTGGTCAGCACCACGTACCCGTAGTTCTTGGCCAGCGGCGGCTGCACCTTGTCGTGCCAGCTGCCCAGCGCGGCAGCGTCGAACGGGATTCCCTCCACGGCCCGGCCGGACTCGTTGCCGCCCTTGTGATTCGGATAGTAGTCGCTCCAGCCGGCGCAACGGATGAGCCGGACACCCTTGCGAATGAGGAAGTTGAGCATCTCGTAGCCCGCGGTGAGGAACATCTCCCGCCGCTGCGGCGAGGAAGCCGCACCGATATCGCCGACCACGTCGGCCAGATACGCCAGACCGTCTTCGTGCGAGTCGGCGATGCCGTCGGCGCGCATCAACGGATTGTTCGGCAGCCAGACGATACCGCCGGAAAGCCCGGTCGATCCGCCGACCAGCGCCTGCTTCTCGACGATCAGGGGTTCCAGCCCACTGTCCAGCGCCGCCAACCCCGCCACCATGCCGCCCCCACCGCTGCCCGCGATCAACAGGTCGACGGAGCGATCCCATGCCCTACTCATGAGCCGAACCCGAGGTCGGCGATCGGCACGTCGATGGTGGTATTGGTCTTTTGAATCGCGGGAACCAGCGTGTCGTAGGGCAGGCCGGCGAGGAAGCCGTCGACGACCCGCTCGAAGTTCGAGATCAGTCCCTCGATCTGGTCGGAGAGTCGCATGAATTCAAATCCTTTGGAGTGCAACCCTTTTTGTTGGCGTGGCAGGTTGGAGAAGTCCTGCGCCGGAATCGGCGGCCAGCGCGCGTCGTCGGGTGCCATGGGTTCGGGCGGGGTGGGCTTGCCGGTGACCTGGTCCGGCGGGATCCGCGTCAGCGACCAGATCTCGAACAGGGTCTCCTCGGGCCCCAGCGGCCGGATGCGGTACGACGAAGCGCTGCTGTATTGGGGCAGCAAAAAGTAATGCGGGAAAGCGAAATTGATCGCCTCGGTGATGCCGCGGCTCGCCAATTCGTTGAGATCGGGCATGTCGCAGCCCCGGGCGCGATGCCAGCCGACGATGGCGTCGTTGAGCGTCCTGCGCCAGGTGGCCATGGCCTCGGCCGGATCGGCCGGCAGCTCGATGTTCTGCAAGCCCTCGGCAATGCGGACGTCGTTCTCATGCGTCATGCCCGCCATGCCTTCGCCGAGCGTGCGCATGAAATACACGCTGGTCTGCGCCAGCCCAGGTTTCGCGGATGTGGTGGGCATGCTCGACGGCAGCAGCTGGGGGTGCGTCTGCGGAACGTGGTAGCCCTCCATGAACGCCGCCGTCGCCAGCTTCCAGTTCACCGGGAGCCGGCAGGACTGCCACCACTCGGTGCGTAGCGTCTCCACGTGCCAGGCGTCGTAGACCGACGCGAACGGTTCCATGCAGTCGCGCAGCGGCGGGGCCGCGTCGTCGAGGTTGATCCACGCGCAGCCACCCCAGAGCTCACAGCGGACCGACACGAGTTCAAGGTCATCAGGGCGCAGGTTCTCCGCGGCGAAGGCCTCGGGCCGCAACACGAACGTGTTGCGGCCGTCGATGCCCCAGCACCAGCCGTGGAATGGGCACACGAAGGTACGCCGATTCCCGTTGCCTTCCACCAGCTTTACTCCGCGATGGCGGCAGGCGTTGTGGTAGGCCCGGACATTCTCGCTGTCAACCCGCACCACGATCATCGACTCGTCGAGAATCTCGTACTCCACGTAGTCGCCGGGCTTGGGTATCTCCTCGAGCCGACACGCCATCTGCCACACCCGCGGCCACAGCATCTCGGCCTCGAGTGCGTAGAAATCCGGGTCGTAGTAGCGCTGCTTGGGAATTCGGTCGGCAGCCTGCACAGCCCATGGCACCGGCAACGCCGTCCACTCCACGTCGGCTCGTCTCGAGCCCATCTCTACAGCCATCTCGTCATCCCTTGTGTCAGCGTCACATGATCCGTGATGCCCGCCCCTGCCAGTACCGCTCGCGAATACGCCTCTTGTACAGCTTCCCGTTTGGATCGCGAGGCAATTGCGGGTCGAATTCGACTGTGCGCGGGCACTTGTAGCCGGCCAGGTGGGCCCGGCAGTAGGCGATCAGCTCGGCCTCGAGGTCGGGCCCGGCCGAGATGCCCGCGACCGGTTGCACGACCGCCTTGACCTCCTCGCCGAACTCGTCGTTGGGCACGCCGAAGACCGCGGCATCGACCAGTTTGGGATGCATGACCAGGAGGTTCTCCGCCTACTGCGGATAGATGTTCACCCCGCCGGAAACGATCATGAACGTCGACCGATCGGTGAGGTACAGGTAGCCGTCCTCGTCGACGTATCCCATGTCCCCCAGGGAGCGCCAACCGCGGTCGTTGTACACCGACGCGGTCTTGGCGGGATCCTTGAAATACTCGAAATCGGGTCCACCCTCGAAGTAAAGCTCTCCGGCCCGGCCGATGGGAAGCTCCTGTCCGTCGTCGCCGACCACGTGAACCGGGGCCATCGGTATGCCCACCGAGCCGGGGTGGGCGAGCCACTCTTCGGGGCCGATCACCGTACCGGCGAATCCCTCTGTGCCGCCGTAGTATTCGTGGATGATAGGCCCGAACCAGTCCATCATCTGGTGCTTGACGTCGACCGGGCAGGGGGCGGCCGCGTGGATCACACAGCGCAGGCTGGAGACGTCGTAGCTGCGCCGCACCGCCTCGGGCAGCTTCAGCATGCGCACGAACATCGTCGGAACGAATTGGGCGTGCGTCACGCGGTGAGTGTCGATCAGCCTCAGCACGGTCTCGGTGTCGAACTTGCGCATCATGATCGACGCGGCGCCGACGCGGTTGACCGCCATCGTGTAGTTCACCCCGGCCGCGTGATACCGCGGTGCGGGGGACAAGTACACGCTCGACGAGCTCATGCCGTAGCGGCGGGTCAGCGCCATTTCGAGCACCGACTGGGCCCAGGAGCCGTTGCCGTCGATGGGCAGCGGCCGGCGGACCGCCTTGGGTCGTCCGGTGGTGCCCGAGGAGTAGAGCATCTCGGATCCATCCGAGGCCGGCGGCGCGTCGCCCGCCGCGGCCAGGGTGTCCTCGTATCGGGCAAAACCGGGCAGCAGCCCGCCCACGCCGATGTGGACGCCGACGGCCGTGTTCACTTCGCGCACCTGAGCGGCGATATCGGGCATCGACGCGTCGACGAACACCGCCTTGGCATCGGAGTCGCCGATCACGTAGGCGACCTCGTCGGGGGTGAAATGGGTGTTGACCGCGGTGTAGAACAGACCGGAAAGCTGGCAGCCCCAGGTGATTTCGAAGAATTCCGGACGGTTCGCCAACACCAGGGCGACACCGTCGCCGCGGCGCAGACCCGCATCGTGCAGCGCCGCGGCGACGCGTTGGCTCCGCTCATACAGCTCGCCGAACGAGATCGCGCTGCCATCGGCGATCAGCGCCGGTGACTGTGCGATCGCGATCGCGTGATCGGCGATGTTCACCAGCGGACCTACGTCGCTGCGGCGCCGTCGGTTTGGGCGGCGGCCGCGGCTTGGCGCCGGGCGTGCTCGGACGGCAGCACCTTGTCCTTGAACACGGTCTGAATCAGCTGCTGCACGTCCTTGCTGATCGAGGCCAGGGCGACGAGATCGTTGGAGCTCTGCCAGTGCACCCGCATGCCCATTAGCTCCCAGGCCCGCTTGAGGTTGGCCTTGGTGAGCATCAGGGTGGTCAACGGTGCCTGGGCGATGTGGCGGGCGATCGCGTCCACGCGGGCGTCCAGGTCATCCCGCTTGACGACCTCGTTGACGAGGCCGACCTCCAGCGCCTTCTTGGCGTCGATCACCTCGGCGGTGAACAGGTAGTACGCGGCGCGGCGCCAGTTCATGAACACCCAAGGCTCGATCGAACATTCACCCGAGGGCATCCCGAATCCCTGCAGGGGCGGATAGGAGAAGTAGGCGTCGTCGGCCGCGATGACGATGTCGGTGGTCAGGCCCATGTGGGTGCCCCCGCCCACGCAGTAGCCGTGTACCTGGGCGATGGTGGGCTTGGAGAACTCCCATAGGTTCAGGGTCGGCTTGACGAACAGATCCGACTGCGCCTTCCACGGGTGGCCCGTCACCATCGCGTTCTCCACGAAGGACGGATAGTCGACGGCGTTGTTGCCGATCGCGTGCCCGGAGCAGAAGCCCTTGCCGTTGGCCTTGAGCACCAAAACCTTGATGTCGTAGTCGCGGTCGGCGTCGGCCAGCGCGGCATCGACTTCCTCGGCCAGTTTCTGGTCTTGGGCGTTGGCCTTCTCTGGCCAGTTCAGGGTGATCTTCGCGATCGGACCGTCTTTCTGGTAGATGATGCGCTCGCGAGTCTCGTTGAGGTCCACTTTTGCCCTTTCGCCAGTTATGAAGTGATGAAGCCGATTTCGGCGCCGATTTCATAGATGGTTCCGACCTGGCCCGTCCACCGCACGGTGCCGGATGCTCCGGCTTCGATTTCCTGTTCCACCTTCTCGGTGGCGATCACGTAGATCGGGGTGCCCGCCTCGACGTGCTCGCCGGCGTCGACGAGCAACCCGGTGAGCTCTGCTTCGGCCACCGCGTCCGACACCCGGGGGATGCGAATAACGAAGTCAGCCATGCACATTCGCCTTTGCCAAGGTGCGTCCCAAGGTGCGAAGCGCGGCATAGGCGACGCGGGCAGGTGACGGGTACACCTGCGCCTCGAGCGCGGCGGCAGCCGGGTTGGGCACGAACCGGGCGCCCACCCGCTCGACCGGCGCGGCGAGTTCGCCGAACAACTCCGATCCCGCGATCGCGGCGATCTCTGCACCGGGTCCGGCGAATTGCACTGCGTCATGTACGATTACGGCTCGGCGAGTACGCCGTACGGACGCGACGATGGTCTCGACGTCCAGCGGCACCAGGGTGCGCAGGTCGACGACTTCGGCGCTGATCCTCTGTTCGGCCAGGGTGGCCGCCGCCGCGAGGGCGTCGTGCACACTGCGTCCGTAGCTGATCAGGCTCACGTCGGTGCCGGGACGCTTGATATCGGCCTGGCCGAGGGGAATCGAGAATCCGGGGTCGACGGGAACCGGGCCCTTCTTGCTTTGCAGCCGGATCGTCTCGACGAACAGGCACGGGTCTTCGTCGAAGATCGCCGCTGTCAGTAGGCCTTTGCCGTCGCGCGGGGTGGACGGCACGATCACCTTCATCCCAGGGATGTGCATGAACCACGCCTCCAGGCTCTGCGAATGCGTGGCCCCGGTGGCCAGCCCGGCGTACACCTGAGTGCGGATCGTGATCGGCGCGGTTGTCCGGCCGGCGGTCATGAATCGCAGCTTGGCGGCGTTGTTGATCAGCTGGTCGGCGGCGATGCCGATGAAGTCCATGATCATGATCTCTGCCACCGGCAGCAGACCGTCGATCGCCGCGCCGATCGCCGCACCGACGATCGCGGCCTCCGAGATCGGCGTGTCCAGCACCCGGTCGTGGCCGTACTTCGTCGACAACCCGCCGTCGGTCCCGATGCGCCCGGATCGGCGATGTCCTCGCCCAGGAGGAAGACTCGGTCGTCGGACTGCAGTGCCTGATCCAGCGCGAGGTTCAGCGCCTCGCGCATCGTCATTTCTTTTTCGATCCATGTCGTTACACCGGGAATTTGATCGGGGTGGCGTACACGTCCTGGTCGAGTTCGGCCGCCGACGGTGATTCCGCGGCGATCACGGTCCGCAGGGCGAATTCCACCGCGGCCGCCGCGTCGTGATCGATGCGCGCGAGTTCGCGTTCGTCGCAGATGCCGGCGTCGGCAAGATGTCGGCGGAAGCGCGGCAGCGGGTCGGCGGCCAGTGCGGCTTCGAGTTGTTCGGAGGGGATGTAGGGCATCCGGTCGCCGAAAATAGTGGCCGCGGAAACGGAACGTCACGCACTCGACGAAGGTGGGGCCCGCGCCGTCGCGGGCCCGCCGAAGTGCCTCGTCGAGCGCGGCTTTCACCGGCAGCGGGTCGTTGCCGTCGACCCGGACGCCCGGCATCCCGTATCCGGCGGCCCGGTCGGCAACCCGTTCGAGCTTCATCGTGTCGTGGGTCGGCGTCATCTCGGCGTAGAGGTTGTTCTGGCAGACGAATACCATAGGCAAGTCCCAGAGCGCGGCCATGTTCGCTGCCTCGTGGAAGGAGCCGGTGTTGGTGGCGCCGTCGCCGAAGCTGACCACCGTGACGCGATCGAGTCCCTTGCGCTTGGCGGCCATCGCCAGTCCCACCGCCACCGGTGGCCCGGCGCCGACGATTCCGGTCGAAAGCATCACGCCCACCTCGGGTTTGGCGATGTGCATGGTGCCACCCTTGCCGATCAGATCGTGTAGCCCGCGGTAGGTGGTCACCAGCTGGTCGTCGGGTCGCGGCGCCACACCCATTGCCGCGGCGATCGCCTCCTGTCCGCGCGACGGCCAGTACACACACATGAACTCGCCGGTGCCGATGCCCTTGGACAGCCGGTCGTCGGCCGCCTTCATCAACACCATCAGCGCATAGAGCTTGCGCTCGACATCTGCTGCGGCGGTTGGCATCACGCGCCCGACCATGGCTTGACCTTGAGGAAGCCGCCGCCGTCGACGCGCAGCTGCTGTCCGGTGATGTAGCGCGCGGCGTCGGAGGCGAGGAACAGCACCGCCTCGCTGATGTCCTCGGGTTCGACGTAGGGGATCGGCATCGCCTGGACGAACGGGAAGATCGGCTCGGCATCCTCGCGGGTCGGCTCCTTCAAGTCGGGCCGGAACGCCCGGTACATCGGTGGGCTGTGCAACATGTCGGTGTTGACGTTGGTCGGATGCACCGCGTTCATCCGGATGGAAAACGGGGCCAGCGTCCGGGCGAAGTCGTTAACATAGTGTCCTGCGGCAAGTTTCGCGAAGGCATACCCGGCCCCGCCGGGGCCGCCGTCGATGCCGGTGGTGTTCATCGACGACATGAATGCCGCGTTGGAACCGATCACGATGATCGACGCGCCGGCTTGCAGGTGTTTGAGGCTGGCGTGCACGAGGTTGAGCACGCCGACCAGATCCACGTCCACGGCGTCGGCGAACGCCTTCGGCGGCAGACCCGCGGTGAGCGGGCAGATACCCGCGTTGGCGACCACGATATCGAGGTGCCCGAGTTCGGCGACACCCTCGTCGATCGCGGCCGATAGCGCTATCCGATCGCGTACATCGGCGATGGCGGTGACGGCGCGCTGCCCTTCCTTTTCGACCAGCCGCGCGGTTTCGTCCAGGTCCTCCGGGCGGGCCAGCGGGTATTCATTGGTGTCGATGTCCGCGCAGAGATCGACCGCGATGATGTCGGCTCCCTCGGCGGCCAGCATCCGCGCGTGCGACCGCCCCTGACCCCGTGCGGCGCCGCTGATCACGGCTACCTTGCCCGCTACTCTGCCCATCGCTCACCCTTCGTCCCGGTGCTTGTCGCCATCGGTGTGTCAGGGGGCCACTCGCGTGGCTGTAGCCGGGCTATCAATATCCCTTAGAGTAACTAGAATATCTAAAATAGTAAGGACAGGCCCGGACCGAGGGGGTTGACGATGTCAGGTGTTCTTGACGGCGTGCGGGTCGTCGAATTGGCGTCATGGACATACGTCCCGTCGGCCGGCGCCGCGCTGGCGGATTGGGGCGCGGACGTCATCAAGGTGGAGGGCGTGGCGTTCGGTGATCCGGGCCGGGCCCTGGTCGTCGGCGGCTTCACCCGCGAGGCGGCCCGACCGGACGCCGACTTCCTCCTGGAGCTGGGCAACCGTGGCAAGCGCAGCATCGCGATCGACATCAAATCCGAAACGGGTCGGGAATTGTTCGGCCGCCTGTTGGCCACCGCGGACGTGTTCCTGACGAACTGGCTGCCCGGCGCGCTGCAGCGGGCCCGGCTGACCGTCGACGACATTCGCGCGTTCAACCCGAGGATCATCATCGCTCGCGGCACCGGTCTGGGGGTGCGCGGCCCGGACCGCGATCGAGGCGGCTTCGACGCGGCCACCTACCTGGCTCGCGGCGGGGTTGCCTACACGCTGACCCCGTTCGGCACCGACACGCCCGCGGTGCAGGGGCCCGGTTTCGGCGACCTGTAGGGCGGGGCCACGCTGGCCGGGGGTGTGTGCGCGGCGCTGTTCCACCGGGAACGGACCGGCGAGCCGACGATCGTCGACTCCTCTCTGCTGGCCCAGGCGATGTGGTCGATCGCGCCGTCGATCTGCGCCGCCGACTTCTTTGATATCGACGGCATTCCGGGGGCGCCGCCCGGATTGGCCATCAATCCGCTGGTGAATCGCTACAAAACCATGGACGGCAGGTGGATCCAGCTGGTCTTCCTGCAACCCGACAAATTCTGGGCCGGCTTCTGTGAGCGGATGGGCATGCCGGAGTTAGCCACCGACGAGCGCTTCGTGCCGTCGAGCAACCTGATCGCGAACGCGGCCGCCGCGACCGAGATCTTCGCGAAAACGTTTGCCGGCCAAGACCTCGCGCACTGGCGGAAGGTGCTCGAAAGTGAACCGGGAGTGTGGGGCGCACTGGCCACGCCCCGGGAGACGCTCAACGATCCGCAAGTCGAACCCAACGGCTACGTCGTCAAGAACGTCGACGATTACGGTGAGGAATACCGAATCGTGGTCGCGCCGGTTCAATTCAACGAGACTCCGCCACTTCCGGCGCGCGCTCCAGAACATGGACAACACACCGAGGAGATTTTGCTCGAGCTCGGCGTCGAGTGGGACGACATCGCCAAGGCCAAGGACCTCAACTCGATCCTGTAGGCAGGTGTCGCCGCTAAAATATGAGCTGCGTTACACGCCAGCCCGATTCGCGCCGAATTTGGTATCGACACGGTCACAAGCACGTATCGATGTCTACCGCGCTATGGCATAACGACGCCGTTCCACAAATCATGGCACAGTGCGCTTTTGAGAATCACGATGGCGAGTCATGCGTTCTCGCACGGATTCTCGTTCGTTATGCGGAGTAGCGGATTTCGTTGGGGCGCAACAGGAGGTATGCAGAGCATGGCGAACTGGGTTCCCGCACAGACTTCGGGCGGTCCGAACTCCAGCCGCATTCTCGACACTGCGCGGGGGATCATCATCGGGCTTCGCCGGTGCCGCTCGGAGACGGCCTTCGACGAACTGCACACGGCGGGATTGCGGCACAAGGTTCCGGTATTCGCGATGGCATGGGCGCTGGTACACCTCGCAGGCGAGGGCGAAAAGACATCCAGTTTCATCGAGGCACAGTCGGCTGCACGCCACGAGTGGGGCCAACTGTTCCGGGGAGCGGCAGCACTGAGCTGCTGAGAAGTGGTCACGAACTTGGCGCGGCCGGGGTCCCTGGGGGGTACACCGGCCGTGCCAACCACAGCAACAAGCCACCGACTAAACCCGCTGGATTGCCGCTCGAGAGCCGGCGATACATCTGCCGGCCTTAACGGCTCGGGATAGCGACGTGGTCGACACAGTCGACGCACAGCTCGTTGACCGGCAGGGGAGTGTCGTAGAACTTGCACCAGTAGTTGCGGTGTTGTGCGTCCAGGATTTCCAGCTGGACGCACGTGCTGCAGGCCCGGCTGACCGGAACCAGGTCGGCGTCGTGCAGTTTCCCGAGCAGCTTTATCAGTGTGTCCAATAGTGCTTCGACGTCGGCGCGTTCGAGTCGCGACGCTGCGACCTCGGCCGGCGCCGTCCACCGGGCCACCGTCGCGGCAGTCCGGCGGCCCAACGGTGTCAGGACCAGCTGCTGACTGCGACCGTCGCGGGGATCACGGCGGCGCTCCACCAATTTCTTGCGCAGCAGTGCGGCGACGGCATCGCTCACGGTGGGATCAGCGACGTTGAGTTCGCGGGCCAGCGCGGTGCCACGTGGCGTCGGTGGCGGCCCAACATAAAGCCATCCGAGTACTCGTAGCTGCGTGGTGGACAGGTCGTGCCGCTCCGCGGCCCGTCTCGCCAGGACATGCAGTGCATCGCCGACGCGGTCGAGCGCGGCAATGACCTTGGAATCGAGACTGGGGTGGCGTTCCCCGTCGTGCTTCAGGAGACGGCCCCGGCCCGAGCGCCGGCCGGCGCTGTCTCGGTGAGGGGATCGACGCGGTGCACCGGATCATGCATGCGGCCGGTTCCTCCTTGAGTTCGTTGCTGAGTACTTATGGCACATGGTTGCCGGTCGGGCCGCCAAACATCACCGGTACGAATCAGGGTGAGCAGATATGTAGGACTCCTTTGCATCGTAGCTACGATTTACCAGGTATCGACAGCCCGACGCACTGCCGCACCGGCCTACCCCCAAACAAGGACTTGCCGATGCCCAAACTATTGCGCAACGACTGGTATGACCTGGCGCGAGACACCAACTGGACCTTCCGCTACGTGACCGAGCAGGAGGTGTTTCCCGAAGGCCTCTCGGGAACCCACCGGGTGCCCGCGGAGGGTTGGCTGAAATGGGACGAGCCCTACAAGATCAGTTATCGCGAGTACGTGCACAACCAGGTCACGAAAGACACCACCACATATTCGCTGAAAAACACCGTCAGCCGTTCCAAGCTGTTCGACACGCTCGATCCCGGATGGAAATCGGTGTTCGTTGCCCACTACGGCGCGATCACTATGCCCGAATATCTCGCCTCGATCGCCGAGGCCCGAATGGGACGGTTCGGCCGCGCCGCGGCTTGGCGCAATACCGCCACGTTCGGCACCCTTGACGAGGTCCGGCACGGCCAGATTCAGGCGTTCTTTCCCTACGGATTACTGGATAAGGAGCCGCGCGGAGACTGGGCGCTCAAGGCCTTTCACACCAACGACTGGATCATCCTGGCTGTGCGCTACCTGTTCGACGACATGTTCGTCGCCAACGACGCCGCGTCGATCGCGCTGCAGTTGACCTTCACCCTCGAAACCGGGTTCACCAACCTGCAATTCCTCGGCATGGCCGCCGATGCGATCGACGTGGGCGACCTGGAGTTCGGCGCCCTGATCTCGTCGATCCAAACCGATGAAGCCAGACACGCCCAACAGGGCGAGCCCACGATCAAAGTTCTCATCGAGAACGGCGAAAAGGAATGGGGTCAGTTCCTGATCGACCACATGTTCTGGCGCTCATGGCGAATCTTTGCGCTGCTCACCGGATTGTCGATGGATTACTACACGCCGCTGGAAAGCCGCCGGATGTCGTTCAAGGAATTCATCGAAGACTGGGTGGTCAAGCAGTTCGCGGACCAATTCCGCGATTTCGGCCTGGACTACCCCTGGTACTGGGAGGAGTTCATTAACGAGCTGACCTGGTACCACCACGCCATTCACCTGGGGGTGTGGTACTACCGCCCGACGGTGTGGTGGAACCCGGACGCCGGTGTCTCGGAGGCCGAACGACTCTGGCTGGAGGAGAAATACCCCGGCTGGAACCGCGATTTCGGCCGGAACTGGGACGTCATCACCGAGAATGTCCGCAACGGAGACATCGCGGCGACGCTGCCCGAGACGTTGCCGATCACCTGCAACCTGTGCCAATTGCCGGTGGTTCGTTCGGCGGGAGTCACCCGTGGCGCGCATGCCGACGCCGCGCCACTGACGCACGTCCATAACGGGCGCAAGTACCTGTTCTGCTCCGAGCCGTGCCGGTGGATCTTCGTGCAACGGCCCGACCGGTTCGCCGGGCACCAGTCGCTGATCGATCGCGTGCTCTCCGGCGAGATCAGCCCACCCGACCTCGCCACGGTGCTGCAGTACATGGGTCTGTCACCCGAAGAACAGGGCCACGACGCCGACAACTACGCCTGGGCGCAGGAACGCTGAGGAGGCAGAGGTGTCGCTACTTCCTTTGACCGCGCTATTCGCGGGCGACGTACTCGAGCTGTTGATCCCGGTGGACGACGGCGACACAGTCGAACAGGTCGGCAAACAAGTCGCCCACCATGTGGTGGGGCGCCGCGTCGCTCGACGCGACGCTCCCATTCGGGTCCGCCACGACGGACGGATCCTGGCCCCGGAAGCCATCATTGGCGCCTCGGGTGTGCAGCCGCTGGACCATCTCGAGGTCTTCTACGGTGACTGACGGCGCGCCTGGCCGGGCAGCCGACTGGAAAGTCGTGGCGACCATCGACGACCTCTGGGAGGGGGATGTCGGCGAGTTCTACGCCGACGGTCTGCCAATCCTCTTGGTGCACTTGCGCAGCGGTGAAATACGCGCATTCGCCGGTGCCTGCCCGCATGCGGGGTTCCCGCTGGCCGACGGCGACGTCGACGGCGGAGTGCTGACTTGCTCGGCGCACAGCTGGGAATTCGACCTCGACACCGGCGCGGGGCTCAATCCGGACAACTGCCAGCTGATGCGCTACCAGGTTCGCCGCGATGGCGACCTCATCGCGGTGGCGGTACCTCAGAACGGAGTAAAAACATAACATCGTCGATCGAAGAGCGCAAGCTTGTCGGACCCATTGTGCGAGGTTTCGACCCCGACATCGTCGTGGCTCTAACGGAGGCGATCGAGCTCGACAACCCCGGAGCCGAGATTGTCATCGAAGACCATGCCGGCTACGTGCGTATCCACGCCGCGTGGTTTCTCAAAGTCACCCGTGCAAGTTTGGAATCGGTTGCTGGACAACCAATTCCACTGGCATCACTAGAGCCCGCCATCGCAGGATTTGCCGGGCGGATGCGATATGTCGGCGATGACGAACTGCATTGGTACCTGGAACGGAAGGACTGAGCATATGACCACCGCGGCACCGCGACGACTCAAGACCTGGAGCATTGCCGGAGACGCCCGGCGCAGGCCCACCGAATATGAAGTCGTCACGGGCGGCTTTCACTATCACTTCAACCGCAAGCCCGCGCCGTTCGATCTGGATCCCAATACGGCGATCAACCGCTGGTACCTCGAACACCGTGAAGGGTCCGCGCTGCAGGCCGATGACTGGGAAGGTTTTCGTGACCCGGCCGCACTGAACTACCGGCGATACATCGCACTACAGCACGACCGCGAGATCTACGCCGAGGGACTGGTCGACCACTACGAAGCGCTCGATCACGACCAACACCTCGAGCCCGAATGGGTCGCGGTGCTCGAGCGTCTCTATGTTCCCGCCCGGTTCGCCTTTCACGTTCTGCAGATAACCGGCCTTTATCTCGGCCAGCTCGCGCCTAGCGCCGATATCACCAATGCGGCGTTCTTTCAGGCCGCCCACGAGTTGCGTGCGTTGCAGTGGATCGCCTATCGGGCCAAGTCATTATCGTTGACTCATGGCGCACAGCTGGCCAATTCCGAAGCGACACGGCGCATTTGGGAACTCGATGAGGCCTGGCAGCCGGCACGGGAAGCGTTGGAACGGTTGCTGCTGGCCTACGACTGGGGTGAGGCGTTCACCGCATTGAACCTGGTGATCAAGCCGACCCTTGACGCCCTGTTCAAGGAGTCGCTGGCCGAGTTGGCGGCGGAGCACGGTGACGGGCTGACGGCGGCGCTGTTGCAGGAATCTCGGGTGGACAGCGTGCGCAGTCAAGCCTGGTCTGCCGAGCTGGCCCGCTACAGCGTCACCGTCAATGCCGCCAACCACGATGTCCTGGCCGGCTGGCAGGCCAAATGGCAACCGCTGGCCGACCGCGCGGCCGACGGGCTCGCCGCAATCTTTGCCGCGGCACCACATCCGAGCGACCCCGTCGCCATCCGTGCGCAGGTCACGGCGTCGGTGTCGAGGTTCCAGTCCTCCTTGCAGCGATAAACGCCGAGGGCGTGCGCATCGGCGCGTAGCGAACTTTCACCGCTGCTTCACGATTCGTCAACGAGTCCACGCCGGTGAATCGGTCGCCGTGCGCAATGCTGCGATGATGCGCTCCTCTTTCTCCAGGAAGCGCTCGGTCGGTGCCGGCACCGAGATGGCGACGACGTTGTCGCCCGCGGTCCGTCGCGCGATCGCGGCTGCCGAAATCCCGGGGGTGTGTTCCCCGCGGTCGAAAGCGATCCCGGTGCGCCGGATCTCGGCGGTCTCGCGGCGCAACCGGTCGGTCACCGGGGGACCGAACCGGGAAATTACGGCCTCGGCGTCCGCCTCGTTCAGTGCTGCCAGCGCCGCCTTGCCGTTGGCGGTCACCTCCAGCGGGAATCGGACACCGACTGCGGACACCGCGCGGAGCCGGTGCGACGATTCGATCTGGTCGACAAACCACATTCGCTGGCCACGCAACACGGACAAGTCGACCGTTTCGCCGTCGGTCGCGCGCGCCACCCGTTCGATCGTCGGACGGAAGATCGCCGAGACGTGTGCTCCGGCGGCACTGCCAAAACCCAGCAAGCGCTCGCCGAGCGAGAAATGGCCCTGCGCATCCACACCGGCCAGCCCGACCTCCACCAAGCCGACCAGCAGGCGTCGCGCCGTTGATTTGGCCAGTCCGAGTCGCTCTCCCAGGTCGACCAGTCGAAGCTGGCCCGGCTCGGCGGCGATCTCGTCCAATGCGGCGGCGGCACGCCGCAGCACCTGGATTCCTTCGTCGCGATTCGTGGGCGCTGTGGGTTCCGTGGGCGGCACTCCTCCACTATAGTGTTCCGCATTCCGGATTAATAAGAACCGCACTATGGATCAGAGGAGCTCAGATGAGTGCGCTACCTACCGGGCGGCACTTCTTTCGCGGCCACGAGGGATACGAGGCCGCCAGGAGCGGAACCGTGTGGCATGCACGGGTGCCCGAGCGCTACCCCGAGGTGATCGTGCAGGCCGTGGACGCCGACGACATCGTCGCGGGCCTCCGCTATGCCAAGGCCAATGGCCACAAGGTCAGCATCGTCTCGGGTGGGCACAGCTTCGCCGCCAGTCATCTCCGCGATGGTGCCGTGCTACTCGACGTCAGCCGCCTCAACCACGCCACCATCGACACCGAGAAGAGCCTTGCCGTCGTCGGCGCCGGCCGACGCCCTACTTCCGGGCATTCGGAACATTCTCGACACCATGCCTCCCCATCCAGCGCACTTCCTCTGGCTGAACTGGGGGCCGGTACCCCCTCGTCAGGACATGGCGTACAGCGTCGAAGACGACATCTACCTGGCGCTCTACGGCTCGTGGAAAGACCCGGCCGACGAAGCGAAGTACGGCGACTGGGCGCAGTCCAACATGGCGGCGATGTCACACCTGGCGTCCGGAATTCAGCTGGCCGACGAAAACCTCGGCCGGCGCCCGGCTCGATTCGCCAGCGACAAAGCCATGGCCCGCCTCGATAAGGTGCGGGCCGACTATGACCCGGATGGTCTGTTCAACGCGTGGATGGGACGACTCTGATGGCCGACGATCTGTACCTCGGATATCGCAGCGACGACGTCAACACGCCGTTCGGTAAATTCTTTAATCCCGAAATGGCCGCGTTGCCAACACATGTCGTCCAAGCGCTGCAGCATGGCCCGCAAGGTGGGATGGCGCTGGTGGCGTTCGAAGCCGCCGCGACCGTCGCCGAGGCAGGCTATCAGCAGACCGAGAACGGCTACGGAGTTCTCGACGACGGCAGCTATCAGGTGTCGGTGCGCACCGACATGCCCGGCGTGACGCCGACGATGTGGTCCTGGTGGTTCGGCTGGCATGGCAGCGACACCCGCCGCTACAAGCTGTGGCACCCGCGGGCGCACCTGTCCGCGGCGTGGAAGGACGGCTTGCACGACGATCAAGACACCGGCCGCCGAGGCGCCCAGCGCTACATCGGCCGCTGGTCGCTGATCAGCGAATACATCGGCTCGACCATGCTCAATGGTGCAATCCAATTCGTCGACCCGGCGACGATGAACTGTCCACCCGACAGCGCGGATGCGGTAGCGATCTGCGCCCGGCTTGGCGCCAGTGACGCCCCGGTAGACGTCGGATGGTTCATCCATCACGTCCGCTCGACGCCGAACGGATCCGAAATGCGGTCCCGCTTTTGGATGGGCGGCCCACACATCGCCGTTCGCAACGCTCCCGGTGTCGCCTCGATGGCCGTGCGCCCCATCGCGTCTCGCATCCTCGGCAACCCTGAGGCCAACGCCCGGAATCTGCTCGTGCACTGCGCGCAGGAGATGAACCACCTGGCCAGCTTCCTACCGGAGCTCTACGCCGCCTTCGGCGACGAGTGACGGCATGGCTGAACCCGCAGGCTATTTCCCGGGCGGAAGCTGGCGGGGACCGTCGGGCGGGCGAAGCTGGCGCGGGCCCTCGCGTCCCGTCAACTCCTGCGTGCGATCGCTGTCCGCCGGCCCGAGCGGTAGGTCGTCGGCGTCTTTGACCGAGAGTCGCAACGAGGAGCGCCGTTCCAGTCGCTGCGCGGGGTGCTCGTCGGTCTCGTGCTGCTCGCGCGAGGAGGTGATCCGCCCGCTGCGCGCCTCAGTGGGCGTCGACGACCGCGACGATTGCTCGCCGGCCTCGGAACTCTCGGCGTCGAACGTGACCTTGCGCGTGCGCCTGAGTGCGAACGTGATCTCCTCGACCTCTTCGAACACGTGGCGCGCGGTGCGCAGTGGTGCGGTCGTGTTATCGATGGCCCGCGCGACGAATGGCGGCACCAGAGGGCGAATCCAGCGGGCGGCGGCCCTGGTCGCATCGGGCAGCGACGGGATCGACGGCGCGGCGCGCTCGTCGTGCGGTTCACCGCCACCGGCCGGTTCGACCGGCGCCGGGAGATTCTGCGCCTCCTGCGGTGTCTCGGAATCCGGTGCACCGGAAGGCAATTCGGCGATAGCCCGACTGGCTGCCTCGGCCGCGGCAGCGATCGGCAGGTAGACATCTTCCTGCACCGGCTCGAAGGTCCGCACCGACGCCGCAGGCTGCGTACCCTCGATGGCTGCGGTAACGCGACGGCGTTGCTGCTCACGGTCGATTTCGGTTTGGGCCTCGATGGCAAGTCGGGCCTGGGTGAGTTGGTGCTCGGCCCATAGGATTTCGGCTTCGCGGCGAACTTCGGCCCGCTTGATCGCGATCGCGGTGTCCGCTTCGAGTTCGGCGCGCTCACGCTCGGCGCGTGCGCTCGCGTGGCGATCGTGGGTGGTCTCGCCCCGCCACAGCCGCAGGATCAAGGGAAGCAAGTAGACCAACACGAAGAACGCGATCGTCAGCAGCCGCAACGTCAGCGCGCCGACGCTGGCGAGGGTGAGGTCGTTCATCGCCATCCAGCGGGCACCGAGGCCGCCCGGTCCGGCATCGGCGAGCACGCGCTGGCGGGCAGCGCTGACGGCCCGCTCTTCGCGGGAAATCGTCGCGTCCAATTCGGGTGCCTGGCGGTCGCGAGCCGCCAACGCACCGTCGAGCTCTCGCTGCGCATCGGCGAGAAGCTGGTTGGCGGTTCGGGTTTCGGGCCCGGTACCGGGATCGCCGGTGATGCGGGTCTGTGGGCACGCCGGGCTGGGGTGGTATTCGCAACGGGCAACGACCAGGGCGTTGTCCTGGTCGTTGCGGGCCTGGGTGACCGCGTCGTCGAGCCCGCCGCGCGCGGTACGCGTCTGACGCAGTGTCGCCGACGCCTGTGCGACCGCGGGCGCTGAATCGGCCGTCGCCAGCGCGCGATCCTCGAGACCGTGATCGATCGAGTGGGCAAACACGACGAGAGCGGCGAGTTCGCCGACGACGACGCCGACTGCCACCGCGACGACGACGCGCCCCGCGATGCCGGGCCAACCCCGGTGGGGGCCGCTCGCGATGCCGCGCGTCACCGCCCCGACCAGCAGACCGAAGGCCAGCGTCACCGCGAGGACGGCGATCAGCGGCCAGCGGGCCGACGCGTTGACCGCCAACGCCGCTACCAGCCAGGCCAGCGCCGCTCCGAGCAGCACCACTGCGCCCGCGACGGCGTGGGTGGACCGCTCGTGACGTTCCCCTAGTTCGCGCCAGTGTCCCCCGCCAAGCCAGGCGAGTATCCCCGCGACCCGGGAGACGGCTGAGCGCGGCTCAATTGGTTCGTGGGCGCCCATCAGACTCAAACACCTCCGCCGTCCAGCGTCCCAGGCCGTCGGGCGACACACCGAATCGAAGCGCCGACGTGTGGCGTTGTTCACAACGCCCCACGGTAAGGGCGGAGGTGAAATTCCTGCGACGCGGGCAGATCAGCGAAGCTTCGGACAAGTGACGTGAGACGGTATAAACCTATGCAAAGCCACGACTACGTCACCTACGAAGAATTTGGACGCAGATTCTTCGAGGTCGCCGTCACTCCCGAGCGGGTCGCCGCCGCATTCGCCGATATCGCCGGCAACGAATTCGCAATGGAGCCGATTGCTCAAGGACCCGGCGGGATTGCCAAGGTCAGCGCGAACGTCAAAATCGAAGACCCCCGCGTCACACGACGTTTGGGGGACAGCATCACGTTCATCATTCACATTCCGCTGTCGATTGATCTGCTGCTGGATTTACGGCTCGACAAGCAGCGGTTTGTCGTCTCCGGAGATATCGCTTTGCGCGCAACGGCCCGCGCCGCCGAGCCGCTGGTCCTGATTGTCGACGTCGCGAAACCCCGGCCCTCCGATATCACCGTCAACGTGTCGTCGAAGTCGTTCCGTGGCGAGATCCTACGAATCCTGGCCGGTGTCGACGGTGAGATTCGCCGATTCATAGCCCAATACGTCGCCGACGAAATCGACGCGCCCCAAGCGCAGGCCGCGCAAATCGTCGATGTGGCGGAGAAACTGAACGAGGCCTGGCCGTAGTCGACGGCCTTTGGCCTTAGTGGGCCGAAATGCGTTGAACGACAAGCTCGCAGCGGCGGCTGGAGTTGCTCTCCCGCCGCGCGGCTGCTGGGCGTCCCGATCCGGCTGTCCGGTAATGGCTGAACCACAGCACAGGCAAACGAAATTATCCGCCAAAAGCAGACCGGCGAATTAGTCACACCGCCAAGAGTGGTGGGCTAGTCTACGGCCGTGCGATACCCGTTTCAGCCCATTGGTTCGATTACATAGGAGGTTCACATGACCCATCGGTGGTTACTCGCGGCAACGCTGATCGCGGGACTGGCGATATCGGGCTGTTCATCCGGCAGCAAAACGACGACTCCGTCCGGCTCCAGCACAAAGAGCTCCTCCTCCGCGTCCGCCGCGTCGACGTCCTCGTCGAGTGAAACCACCGAGGCGGCACCCACTACCACGCTGGATATCAGCCAATGCGTCGACGTCACCGGCGCGAACGCCGACCTGTTGACCGCATCGGACAATGCTGCCGCTCGCAAAGCCGCCGACACCCTCGAGAAGTACGACCCGCCGAGCAAGGTCAAGGATGCAATCGAACACTTCGTCACCACTGGCGGTGCGCACTTCGACGACCCGGACTACACCAAAAACAACAAACTCGTCAGCGACTGGGTGAAAGGCGTCTGCCCGACATAATTATTGGCGTCAGTCCATCAGTGGCAAATTGCTTCCAGGGTCGATAGCGGCTCCCGGAGGCGTGCCGGTGACAGCAGCCGCAGCCCGCGAGTTTTACGGTCCACCGGGTGCGGGTATGTAGCCCAAACGGCACGGCCTCGTGAGGAGCGACAAACCTTGGCACAAGTGGATGTTTCGACGACATCGGATCTCGACCCGGGCGCCGCCTGGAAACTGGCCTCCGATCTGGCTCGTTTCCACGAATGGATGACGATCTTCGCCGGTTGGCGCGGCGAGCTCCCGGCCACGATCGACAAGGGCACCCAGGTCTCGTCGTGCATCAAGGTGAAGGGCTTTCGTAACGTCGTGCACTGGACGGTGACCCGTTACGACGAACCCAATTCGATTGAGCTGCAAGGCCGCGGCCGCGGTGGTATCCGGATCACGGTGGCAATGGCGGTGACCGACATGCACCCGGGATCGACGTTCGATCTGACCGCCATGCTCAGCGGGGGAGTGCTCAGCGGACCGGTCGGCCATGTCGTGGCCAGAGTGCTGCGTGCTGACGTACGCAAGTCGGTGGAAAACCTCGCCGCCATGCAATAAGCCGCCCGATTACCGGTGGCGGATGAACCACTCCCGCTCGGCCTGGCGGATTCGCCTGCGGTCCATGGCAAGCCAGTCCAGACCCGCCCCGAGAGCCATCAACCCGACGATCGCGGCGGTGACGCCGGCACCTGCCTGCCCCAGCGCGAAATTGGTGACACACACCACCAGCGCGAGCACGGCTGCCCCGACAACAAGCAATCCAGGTGTTCGCACCGAATCCTGCGGGCGTTCATCGCTGTTGTGCCTCATCAGCACCTCCACTGCTGTCATCACCGTCCGACCGCGTCAGCTGAGCTTTCTGGGTACCTACCCGAAACGCCGCGTGGCCAAACGACTTCGGTGCGCAGACCCGCATTTCCGAGATGAACGCACTCAGTCCGGATCCCACGACAACAACCGACGTGCCGGCCGCGTTTCGATGGCATTGACGGTCAACGATCGGCGCGTGATCCGCCACCCGACGTCCGTCGATTCGTACTCGTCGTCGTAGCGCAGATGCCAAACTGCGTCGAGCACTTCATCGTCACGCGGCGTCCAGTGATGCGCGACGCACGCGATGCGCCCGCGCGCGGTGCCCGGCCGCGGCCCGTCGTCGTACACCTCACCAACGATCGCGTGCTCGGTGCGTGCGACCGCGGCCACCGCTGCGACCGCCGTCGCGATGGCCGGCCGGCCGCGATGCGAATGAATCGGCGTCAGGGTCGTCGGCGGCTCGGGCACCGTCAGCTCGGCTTCTGTCGTGAAAAGTGCTGCCACAGCGTCGAATTGACGGTCGTCCACGCCGGCGGCATAACGGTGGACCACGTCGCTGAGTGCGGATCGGTCGTTCGCCGAGAGGGGCATGGGATTCGAAGCTACCTAGATGGTCGGCGGTGCGAGCGTGGCCCGCACGGCTTCGGCCAGCGCGGCGGCGCGGCGATTGGTGAACACGTCCTCGAGCGTCACCGGCCGGCCGTCGGGCCCGGTCAGCGGAACCCGCCAGTTGGGATATTCGTCGGTGGTACCGGGCTGATTCTGGGTTCGGCGATCACCGACCGCGTCCGTCAGCGCCACGCCCAACAACCGCGACGGCGTGCGGCCCAGGTAGCGGTAGAGGGCAAGGACGATCTGCTCGGGGTCAGGGTCGCGGTCGGGGTCGTGCTCACCGAGCAGCCCCACCCGTCGAAGCTCAGACATCCAGGCTGCCAGCTCCGCCCGGTCGGACTCGAGCTCCTCGGCCACCGGCCGGGTGAGCAATCCGAGCGATTCACGCAGCCGGACATGGTCGCCGGCCAGGTAGCCGGCGGTCGGCGGCAGGTCGTGGGTGGTCACCGACGACAGGCAGTACTCGCGCCAGCGTTCGGCGGGCAGCGGGCCGCCAGTTCCGTCGCGGTCCAGCTCGAACCACAGGATCGAGGTGCCCAGCAGCCCTCTTAATAAAGAGTAATCGCGGACCCACGGTTCGACCGTGCCGAGGTCCTCACCGACCACCAGCGCTCCGGCGCGGTGCGCTTCGAGCGCGACGATGCCGATCATCGCCTCGTGGTCGTAGCGCACATTAGGTGCCTTCGGTGGGCCGTGCGCCCGCGGGGATCCACCAGAGCCGGAACAACCCGATGATGTGGTCGATCCGAACACCGCCGGCATGCCGCAGCACGGCCCGGATCAGCGCGCGGAACGGTCGGTATTCCTGCTCGTCGAGTCGGTCCGGCCGCCAAGGCGGCTGCGACCAGTCCTGGCCGAGCTGGTTGAACTCGTCGGGCGGCGCTCCCGCGGTCACCCCCAGCGCCAGCACGTCCTGCAGGGCCCAGGCGTCCGCCCCGTTCGGGTGCACGCCGACCGCCAGGTCGTGCATGATGCCCAGCGACATGCCGGCCCGGACCGCCTGCGACTGGGCCGCGGCAAGCTGCTCGTCGAGCTGCCATTTCAGCCAGCGGTGGAAGTCGACCGCCTCGGCGTGTTTTTCGGCGAACCGGGCGACCCCGATCGCGGTTGGATGCTGCAGAAAGCTCGGCCAGCAATGCCAGTCGCCACCGTATTTCTCGGCCAGGGCGCACCAGACGGCGAAGTCGTCGAGCGGGGTTCCCTCACGCTCGCGGAACGCGGCGTACGCGAGCTCCCGGCCGGCCGATCGCGGCACCCGGTAGAGCAGCTTGAGTGCCTCGCGCTTGGCCGTCCAGGCGCTGTCACGGTCGATGGCATCGAGCTTCGCGGCCTGCTGCTGGACGTCGTCGCGAAGCCTCCGCAGCCGGCCCCGTTTGGGCAGGTCGGCGTATTCGGGGATGGACTCGACGCGAAGATAGAGCGGATTGAAGAAGCGCCGCGACGTCGGAAGATACGGAGACGGCTCCATCGGGACCGTCGGGGTGGCCGCGTGCAGCGGGTTCACCAACAGATAGTCGGCGCCGTGCCGGGACGCGGACCAAACGGAAAGGTCGGTGAGGTCGGTGAGGTCGCCGATGCCCCACGACTGTTCGGACCGCACGCTGTACAGCTGGGCGGCCAGGCCCCACGCGCGGCGCGCGCCGAGCTGCTCGGGGAGTCCGAGCCAGTCGGGCGTCACGATCAGCGCGGCGCTGGTTTCGATGCCCCGCGAGCGCAGGTGCAGGCGGTGATATCCCAGCGGCAGATCCGGTGGCAGCACAAAGCTCGCCTCGCCGACCCAGCGCCCGTCCAGGTTGAACGGGGGGGTGAAGTTGTCGACCTGCTGCACGCCGCCGTGCACGGTGCCGTCCTCGAGTCGCAACAGCACTTCGGCGGGATCGCCGTGCGTGACGTGAACCCAGAACCGTGTCGGGGCGCCGGTGCGCGCGACGATGGTCGCCGGCAACTGACGCGACCAGTACCTGCGCAGCTGGTTGGTCAGGGCCTCGTTGCGGTCCTGCTCGGTGGCTGCCTCGACACCAAGCGCCGCGAGCACGGTCACCAGCGTGCTCTCCGAAACCTGAACCTGGCGGCCCGTCCAGTCTTGATACCAAGTGGCAATGCCGAATCGGCCGGCAAGTTCGACCAGCGACGGTGCGAGCTCAGTCATGCCGCCCATCTTGCTGCCAAACGCCGCCCGGCACGACGCGGGCCGCCCGAGGGCCGCCACCGAGTTTGCCGACGACGATTCCGTGGCAGGTCAGCGAAGTTGCGCGGTCGTTCCCATTCGACAGGACGCGTTGGCGTGGCACGGCTACGATCCCATTGGAGAAAGCAACAGTCCGGCCGGGGGATCCAGTGGGGAACTTGGAAACTGCCAGCTCAGCGGCGTGCGCCAGCGCTGGGTCGGCCGTTGCCGGCGTATGACGCCGGCAAGATTGGTGGACGTGACGGGGCTGAGAAGTGAACGCCATGTTGCGCTACATGGCGAGGTCATTGCGGGTGGCTTACGGTTATCGATGTGATTCGCGTGCTGGACGGTGTCCAGACGTCCCAACAAACCGGATGGTGAATTAGTGGCGGAAGAGAGTCGCGGGCAGCGCGGCTCGGGGTACGGCCTCGGGCTTTCGACGCGCACGCAGGTGACCGGCTATCAGTTCCTTGCGCGACGGACGTCGATGGCACTGACCCGCTGGCGGGTCCGGATGGAGGTCGAGCCGGGACGGCGCCAGACCTTGGCCATCGTGGCTTCGGTCTCCGCGGCGGTGGTGATCTGCCTGGGTGCGTTGCTGTACTCGTTCATCAGCCCCGCCGGTCAGGTGGGGGATTCGCCGATCATCGCCGACCGCGACTCCGGTGCGCTGTATGTCCGCGTCGGTGACAAGCTGTACCCGGCGCTGAACCTCGCCTCGGCGCGATTGATCACGGGACGCCCCGACAACCCGCACCTGGTGCGGTCCACCCAAATCGCCAACATCCCGCGCGGCCCGATGGTCGGCATCCCCGGCGCACCGTCGACCTTCGGACCGAAGACGCCGTCCTCGTCGTCGTGGCTGATCTGCGACACCGTGGCCGGTTCGACCGGTGTCAGCGCGCCGTCGGGGGTGACCGTGACGGTGATCGACGGCACGCCCGACCTCAGCAGCCGCCGACACGTACTGAACGGTTCGGACGCCGTGGTGCTGAGCTACAGCGGAGACACGTGGGTGATCCGGGAAGGACGCCGATCGCGGATCGACGCGGCGAACCGCTCCGTTCTGTTGCCGCTCGGGTTGACGCCGGAGCAGATCAGCATGGCGAAGCCGATGAGTCGCGCCTTGTTTGACGCGTTGCCCGTGGGCCCCGAACTGACGGTGCCCGAGGTGCAGAACGCGGGCAGCGCGGCGACCTTCCCCGGCGCACCAGGCCCGGTCGGTACGATCCTCGTGACGCCGCAAATCAGTGGGCCGCAACAGTATTCGCTGGTGTTGCCCGAAGGGGTACAGACCCTTCCGCCATTGGTCGCGCAGATCATGCAGAACGCGGGCGGCGCCAACAACAGCAAGCCGGTGACCGTGGAACCCGCGGCGCTGGCCAAGATGCCGGTGGTCAACAAGCTGGACCTGTCGTCGTATCCGGACAACCCGTTGAACGTCACCGATCTGCGGGAGAACCCGGCCACCTGCTGGTGGTGGGAGAAGACCGGCGGCGAGAACCGGGCCCGTATCCAGGTCGTGTCCGGACCGACCATACCGGTGTCGCAGTCCGAGTCGAAAAAGATTGTGTCGCTGGTGAAGTCGGACGTCACCGGCCGGACCGCCGACCAGGTCTACTTCGGTCCTAACTTCACCAACTTCGTGGCCGTCACCGGTAACGACCCCGGGGCGAAAACCACCGAATCGCTATGGTGGGTAACGGATGCCGGCGCCCGGTTCGGCGTGGACGACACGCGCGAAGTCCGCGAGGCGCTGGGTTTGCAGACCAATCCGAGCCTTGCGCCGTGGGTCGCGCTCCGGCTCCTTCCGCAAGGCCCGACGCTGTCGCGGGCTGATGCGCTGGTGGAGCACGACACCCTTCCAATGGATATGTCCCCTGCAGAGTTGGTGGTACCGAAGTGAAGCGTGGATTCGCCCGGCCGACACCGGAGAAGCCTCCGGTAATCAAGCCGGAAAACATCGTCCTACCGACGCCGCTGAGCATTCCGCCGCCCGAGGGCAAGCCCTGGTGGATGGTAGTGGTCGGCGTGCTGGTGGTCGGCCTGTTGATCGGCATGATCGCCATGACCTTCGCCAGCGGTTCCCACGTGTTCGGCGGAGCCGGCGCGATCTTCCCGATCTTCATGATCGGTGGTGTCGCGATGATGATGTTCGGCGGCCGGTTCGGTGGCCAGCAGCAGATGAGCCGCCCGAAGCTCGACTCGATGCGCGCCCAGTTCATGCTGATGCTGGACATGCTGCGCGAGACCGCCCACGAGTCGGCCGACAGCATGGACGCCAACTACCGGTGGTTCCACCCGGCGCCCGACACGCTCAGCGCTGCCGTGGGATCGCCGCGGATGTGGGAACGCAAGCCCGACGGCAAGGACCTCAACTTTGGTGTCGTTCGCGTCGGCGTGGGAATGACGCGTCCGGAGGTGACCTGGGGTGAGCCCCAGAACATGCCGACCGACATCGAGCTGGAGCCGGTGACCGGTAAGGCGCTGCAGGAGTTCGGTCGCTATCAGAGCGTCGTCTACAACCTGCCCAAGATGGTCTCGCTCCTGGTGGAGCCTTGGTATGCGCTGATCGGCGAGCGTCCGCAGGCGCTGGGGTTGATGCGGGCGATCATTTGCCAGCTGGCGTTCTCCCACGGTCCCGACCACGTGCAGATGGTCGTGGTCAGTTCCGATCTGGACGAATGGGATTGGGTCAAGTGGCTGCCGCACTTCGGTGATTCCCGGCGTCAGGACGCGGCGGGCAACGCGCGGATGGTCTACAGCTCGGTGCGGGAGTTCGCCGCGGAGCAAGCCGAATTGTTCGCCGGCCGTGGATCGTTCACACCTCGCCACGCGAGTTCGTCGGCCCAGACGCCGACCCCGCACACGGTGATCATCGCCGATGTCGTTGATCCCCAATGGGAGTACGTGATCAGCGCCGAAGGCGTGGACGGCGTGACCTTCTTCGACCTGACCGGTTCGTCGATGTGGACCTCGGTCCCGGAACGGACCTTGCGGTTCGATGACAAGGGCGTGATCGAGGCACTGCCCCGCGACCGCGACACCTGGATGGTGATCGACGACAAGCCGTGGTTCTTCGCCCTCACCGACCAGCTCAGCGCCGCCGAGGCGGAGGAATTCGGGCAGAAGCTGGCGCACTGGCGCCTCGCGGAGGCCTACGAGGAGATCGGCCAGCGCGTCGCGCACATCGGCGCGCGGGACATCTTGTCCTACTACGGCGTCGACGAGCCGGGCGAGATCGATTTCGACGCGCTGTGGGGTGCCCGCACCGACACGATGGGCCGCTCGCGGCTGCGGGTGCCGTTCGGCAACCGCTCCGACAACGGCGAGCTGCTGTTCCTGGACATGAAGTCGCTGGACGAAGGCGGCGACGGCCCGCACGGCGTCATGTCCGGAACGACTGGTTCCGGTAAATCGACGCTGGTGCGCACCGTGATCGAGTCGCTGATGCTCGCTCACCCGCCCGAGGAGCTGCAGTTCGTCCTCGCCGACCTCAAGGGTGGATCGGCGGTCAAGCCCTTCAACGGGGTGCCGCACGTCTCGCGAATCATCACCGACCTCGAGGAGGACCAGGCGCTGATGGAGCGCTTCCTCGACGCGCTGTGGGGCGAGATCGCCCGCCGCAAGGCGGTCTGCGACAACGCCGGCGTCGACGACGCCAAGGAATACAACTCGGTGCGTTCCAGGATGCGCGCCCGCGGCCAGGACATGCCGCCGCTGCCGATGCTGGTGGTGGTGATCGACGAGTTCTACGAGTGGTTCCGCATCATGCCGACCGCGGTCGACGTGCTCGACTCCATCGGCCGCCAGGGCCGCGCTTACTGGATCCACCTGATGATGGCGTCGCAGACCATCGAGAGTCGCGCCGAAAAACTGATGGAGAACATGGGTTACCGGCTGGTGCTGAAAGCCCGCACCGCGGGCGCGGCGCAGGCAGCGGGTGTGCCCAACGCCGTGAACCTGCCCGCTCAAGCGGGTCTGGGTTACTTCCGTCGCAGCCTCGAGGACATCGTCCGGTTCCAGGCCGAATTCCTGTGGCGGGACTACTACTCGCGCGGCATCACCATCGACGGCGAGGAAGCGCCGGTGCTGGTGCACAGCATCGATTACATTCGCCCGCAACTGTTTACCAACTCGTTCACCCCGCTCGAGGTCAGTGTCGGTGGGCCGGAGATCGAGCCGCCGCCGATCCTCGGCAACGGCGAATTGCTCGAGGCCGAAAGCGTCGAGAGCGAAGACGACGACGAAGGCATCAGGACGCCGAAGGTCGGCACCGAGATCATCAACCAGCTGCGCAAGATCGACTTCGAGCCCTACCGCCTGTGGCAGCCGCCGTTGACGCAGCCCGTCGCGATCGACGAGTTGGTCAACCGGTTCCTCGGTCGTCCCTGGGATCAGGACTACGGCTCTGCGCGGAATCTGCAGTTCCCGATCGGGATCATCGACCGGCCGTTCAAGCACGACCAGCCGCCGTGGACGGTGGATACCTCGGGGCCGGGCGCCAACGTCTTGATCCTCGGCGCCGGTGGTGCCGGCAAGACCACGGCCCTGCAGACGCTGATCTGCTCGGCCGCGCTGACCCACACGCCCGAGCAGATCCAGTTCTACTGCCTGGCCTACAGCGGTACCGCGTTGACCACGATCGCGCGTCTGCCACACGTGGGTGAGGTCGCTGGTCCGACCGATCCGTACGGTGTCCGCCGGACGGTTGCCGAACTGCTGGCGCTGGTGCGCGAGCGCAAACGCAGCTTCCTCGAATACGGCATCGCCTCGATGGACCTGTTCCGGCGCCGCAAGTTCGCCGGCGAGGCCGGTCCGGTGCCCAATGATGGCTTCGGCGACGTCTACCTGGTGATCGACAACTACCGGGCGCTGGCCGAGGAAAACGAGGTGCTGATCGAGCAGGTGAACCAGATCATCAACCAGGGCCCCTCGTTCGGGGTGCACGTTGTGGTCACCGCAGATCGCGAATCCGAGCTGCGACCGCCGGTGCGTAGCGGGTTCGGGTCCCGGATCGAGCTGCGTCTGGCCGCGGTCGAAGACGCCAAGCTGGTGCGGTCCCGGTTCGCTAAGGATGTTCCGGTCAAGCCTGGGCGCGGCATGGTCGCCGTCAACTACGTCCGACTCGACAGCGACCCGCAAGCGGGCCTGCACACGTTGGTGGCCCGGCCCGCACTGGCCAACACCCCCGACAACATCTTCGAGTCCGACAGCGTGGTGGCGTCCGTCAGCCGGTTGGCGAGCGGGCAAGCTCCTCCGGTCCGTCGTCTGCCGGCACGGTTCGGTGTCGAGCAGGTGCGCGAGCTGGCCGCCCGAGACCATCGTCAAGGTGTTGGTGCCGGCGGAATCGCTTGGGCCATATCGGAATTGGACTTGGCCCCGGTCTACCTGAACTTCAACGAGAATGCGCACCTGATGGTCACGGGCCGACGCGAATGCGGGCGTACCACGACGCTGGCCACGATCATGTCCGAGATCGGCCGGCTGTATGCACCCGGTTCGACCACCGCGCCGACGCCACCGGCCGGAAAGCCCTCGGCGCAGGTCTGGCTGATCGACCCGCGTCGTCAGCTGCTGACCGTCCTGGGCACCGAGTATGTGGAGAAGTTCGCCTACAACCTCGACGGCGTGCAGGCGCTGGTGGGCGAGCTGGCAGCGGTGCTGGCCGCTCGCCAGCCACCGCCGGGTCTGTCCGCGCAGGAGTTGCTGTCGCGGTCGTGGTGGAGCGGTCCGGAGATCTTCCTGATCGTCGACGACGTCCAGCAGCTGCCGCCGGGCTTCGATTCGCCGCTGCACCAGATCGCGCCGTGGGTGACCCGGGCCGCCGACGTCGGCTTGCATGTCCTGGTCACCCGCACGTTCGGTGGTTGGTCGTCGGCAGGCAGCGACCCGATCCTGCGGGCCCTGCACCAGGCGAACACGCCGCTGCTGGTAATGGACGCCGACCCCGACGAGGGCTTCATCCGCGGCAAGATGAAGGGTGGTCCGCTGCCCCGTGGTCGAGGCCTGCTGATGGCCGAGGACACCGGTGTGTTCGTCCAGGTGGCCGCAACCGAGGTCAGCAAGTAGGAGACCAGCCGCTGAGTTGGGATTGCCGCGGGTCAACCGCGGTTAATTCCAACTCAGCGGCAATGCTTTGAGCGCGAATGTCTTCGACGGAAACCTGATTTCGGGTTTGTAGTCCGGCGGCACCTCGAAGTCGGGGATCTGGTCGAGCCACTCCGTCACGATCACGGTCAGCTCGATACGTGCCAGATGAGAACCCAGGCAACGGTGCGGACCGCCGCCGAATCCCCAATGCCGGTGCACCTTTCCGTCCATCACGATGTCGTCGGTGGACACCGAGTCGGTGCCGTCACGATTGATCGCCGCCATGCACAGCCGGACCGGGGTGCCGGGGGGGAGCGTCATGCCACCGATTTCGACGAACTCGGTGGTGACCCGGGGGGCCACCGGTGCCGACGGTTCGAGCCTGACGATCTCCTCTATGAAAACCCTGGCCTGCCTTGGGTTGTCGCGGAGTATGTCGCGTAGCTGCGGTCGGCGCGCCAATTCGTATACGGCGTATCCGATCGCGGCCGTCACGGTGTCCAATCCGGCCAGGATCAACAGGTGGCTCATCCCCAGCAGTTCGAGATCGCTGAACTCCCCGTCGCCGATCATGACCTGAGACAGCATGTCGGATCCCGGGTTCCGCCGACGCTGCGCGATCGCGTCGGTCAGGTAGTTCAACAGCAGGTGCCCTTTGTTGAGGTCCTCTTGGCTGAGATAGGGATTGTCCGCGATCAGAGCGTCCTTCCAGCCGATCAGCATGTCGCGGTCTTCCAGCGGCAGGCCATAGAGGTCCAGGAACACCTGAAATGGGTAGAGGTTCGCGAAATCCGACATCACTTCGCAACTGCCGCGGCCGGCGAACGCGCCGATCATCTCGGCGGCGTGACGCTCGAGCACCGGGCGCGACTTGCTCAACGCGTGCGGGCTGAAGTACGGCTGCAGGATCTTGCGGTAGCGGGTGTGCTCCGGCGGGTCGAACGCCAGCGGCACCACCGGCAGCGGGTAGCCGGGGGGCTGAAGCGCCAGTCGCGACGAGAAGACCTTCGGATTCCGCAGCGCCGCCAGCACGTCCTCGCGCCGCGTTATGTAGTAGAAGCCGTTCATGAACACGACCGGGCCGGCGTCTCTCAACACCTTCCACCCGACGCCACGGTCGTCCGCCATGGGCAGTTTGGCGTATTCAAGCCGCGGTAGGTAGAACTCGCCTGGCTGGTATTCGCCAGAGATGCTCATGCGCCCGATCTCCGCTTGTTGTCTGGTATTTCGTTCTTAGTCCCCGACTCAGCCAGGCCGCACTCGGAACTATGCCGCCACCGGGTTTTCGGTGGCACATCAATATCGCACGTGGTTCACCCATGCTCCAATCCGGCTGGTGGACGGTGGAACTGGCCGACCGCGAACGTCGGACAATCTTCTAGAATTCAACAACGACCGATTACCTATCGATTCGTTAAGATCCGATCTGGCGCGAAGACGCGGCGGGGGAGGGAACCTCGTGAGGGTTCGTCTCGAGAAGTCGAAATGCGTGGGCCACGCCCAGTGCTACGCCGTCGATCCGGATCTGTTCCCCATCGACGAGTCCGGTTATTCGATTCTCGAGGAACGAGAGGTGCCGCCCGACGAGGTGGAGCTGACTCGCGACGGTGTCGCCTCCTGCCCGGAAATGGCGCTCGTCATCGACGAAGACTGACGGCGTTGGCAGCGCTCGCTAGACGGATAAGCGAATCAAAGGTGAACACTTAGTCGCTTTAAATGAACGCCGGTTGGCCGGGAGTGAACAATGGTTGGCCTGGTGTGAATAGTTGGCATCGCCGGTCGGTGGCACGGGTATAAGCCATTAATGTTTTCCTCGAGCGGCAGTTCAGCCCAAGTGAGCTGTCGCTCGGTTGCTGACAGCGGGGGTAATCGAGGCAGGATGGGCATGACGTTCCTGGCCAAGCGTCCGGAAAACGTAGTGGTGAAACACTATTCCGGGGCCAGCGAACGGGTGCATCAGAACCTACCGGATTACCTGCTCAAGGGGTTTGCTGACCTATGGATGCGACTGGCTTCCAAGGGGCCAGTGGTCCGGGGTTAGCAGGTGCTGAGGCAGCCACCAATAGTTCGTAAAGGTTCTTACGCGATAGCCGAGATTGCCACCGCAATCGCGGCCAATTGAGGGAGGACACGGTGTTGGACTTCGGAGCGTTACCGCCCGAAATCAATTCCGGTCGCATGTACGCGGGCCCGGGATCGGGGCCAATGATGGCCGCGGCCGCAGGATGGGACGCGCTTTCGGCAGAACTGGGTATGGCGGCCAGCGGCTACAACTCGGTGATTAGCGAGCTCACCAGTGGGCCGTGGATCGGAGCGGCGTCGCAGCGGATGTTGGCCGCGGTGGTGCCGTACATAACCTGGCTCAGCGCAATGGCCGTCAATACCGAGCAGACCGCGATGCAGGCCCGTGGGGCCGCCGCCGCATTCGAGGCGGCGTTCATGATGACCGTGCCCCCGCCGGTGATCGCGGCCAACCGCACGTTGTTGGCGGCATTGGTGGCGACCAATTTCTTCGGGCAGAACAGCGCGGCGATCGCGGTCACCGAAGCCCAGTACATGGAGATGTGGGCCCAAGACGCGGTCACCATGTACAACTACGCGGCCGCATCCGCGATCGAGACCGAAGTGCCGCCGATCACCTCGTCGCCGCAGACGACCACTCCCGACGGAGTGACGAACCAGGCCCAAGCGGTCTCCCAAGCCGCCTCCCAGCCGGCAAGCCAAACGGGCCAGACGGCGGCGAATGCCACGACTCAGCTGGCGTCTTCGAACAGCACGGTGCCCCAAATGCTGCAACAGGTTTCGGTCAACGCGGCAGCGGCGCCGCAGCAGGGCGCGGCCGCCGCGCAGGATCCGCCGTGGTGGTCCGGTTGGCTGACCATCCCCACCCCGGACAATCCCATGGGGTTGAACCCGAGCTTTTTCAATACGCTCCGGCAGGGCCTGCAGGCCTACTTCGGTGTCGGACTTGGCGCCTTTGGTTACCAGATGCAACAGCAGTTGACGTTCGGTATCGGTACCACGGCCGGTGGTAGTGGTGCGTGGTATCCGACGCCGCAGTTCGCGGGTCTGTCCGCCCTCGGCGGTGGCCATCCGGGCGGCGTCGCGGCGACCGCGCACCTGGCCTCGTCGGCCAAGGTCGGCGGATTGTCGGTGCCTTCCACCTGGGGCGGCGTCGCACCCGCGGCGGTCGAGGAACAGGCCGTTCAGGCCACCATGGTCAACTACGCCACCAGCGCCGCCGGGCCCGCGAACAACGGCATCCTGCAAGGCATGCCGATGACCGGTGGTGGACGACGCGCCGCCGCCGGCTTCACCCACAAATACGGCTTCAAGCGCAACGTGCTTGTCCGGCCACCGCCGGCCGGATAAACGACCATGAGCAATTGGATCTCGACGAACAAAAGTGTCTGCCAGATGAACAGCGGTTGTCCGGGTCTGAACAGTTCGCAGCGAGGCGTCAAGTCCAACTGCGAGCGAACTAACGTCATCACCAACAAAACCCGCCGGCGTTTGCGCCGGACGGCTACTGAGGAGGGAATCACATGTCGTTTGTGACAACGCAGCCAGAATCGTTGGCGGCGGCGGCGGGCACGTTGCAGGGGATCGGTTCGGCGCTGACCGCCCAGAATGCTGCAGCCGCAGCCCCGACAACGGGTGTGGTACCGGCCGCTGCCGACGAGGTGTCGGCGCTGACGGCAGGACAGTTTGCTGCACACGCGCAGATGTATCAGGCGGTCAGTGCCCAGGCCACCGCGATACACGAGCAGTTCGTGAACACCTTGAGCACCAGCTCGGGGTCATACGCGCTCACAGAGGTGGCCAACGCGGCCGCGGCGGGCTAAGGGGACCACGATGATCGATTTTGGGGCTCTCCCTCCCGATGTGAACTCCGCCCGGATGTATTCGGGTGCGGGTTCGACGTCGATGACGACGGCTGCCTCGGCCTGGCGGTCACTTGCCGCCGAGCTGAATTCGGCCGCGACGGGCTACGACAACGTGATCACTCAGCTGTCCAGCGAGGAGTGGCTCGGGGCGGCCTCGGCGGCGGCGGTGCAGGCCTTGACCCCGTACGTGGCGTGGATGAAGACCACCGCCACCCAGGCCGAAGAGGCCGCCCAGCAGCTCGACTCGGCGTCGGCGGCGTTTGAGACGGCGTTCGCGTCGGTGGTGCCGCCGCCGCTGATCGCCCAGAACCGCGCGCTGCTGACCCAGGCGATGCAGAGCAACGTGCTGGGCCAAAACACCGGCGTCATCGCTCAGCTCGAGGCGCAGTACAGCCAGTTCTGGGCGCAAGACGCGACCACGATGTACAGCTACGCGGCGCAGTCCTCGAGTGCGACGAAGGTGACTCCGTTCGAAGCGGCCCCCGAGGTGACCACCCAGGACGCTCAGGCCAAGCAGGATGCGGCGACGTCGGCGGCGTCGGCGACCGGGACGGGCAATGCCGCGCAGACGACCGCGGATGCGATCCAGCAGACGCCCAAAACCCTGCAGGCCGCGGCGACACCGGCGGCCCAAGCAGCGGCAGCTACGCCCACGGACCCCTTCACCGAACTGTGGTTCCTGTTGACCGGGCAGACGATCCTGCCCAGCAGCTTCGCCACGTTCATCAACGGTCTGAGCCCGTTCGCCGGTTTCGCCTACAACACCGAGGGTCTGCCGTACTTCTCCGTCGGTATGGGCAACAGTGGTGTGCAGATCGCCAAAAGTACCGGGGCCCTCGGGGGCGCGGCCGCCAGCGCGGCTGCCGCCGCGCCCAAAGGCCTCGCGGGTCTGGGTGGGATGCTCGGTGGCGGTGCCCACGCGGCGCCGGCGGTGGCGGCCGGTTTGGGCAACGCGGCCTCGGTCGGCCGGTTGTCGGTTCCGGCGGTCTGGTCGGGTGCCGCTCCGGCGGTCAGCCACGCCGCGGCCGTTCCCGTCAGTGCGATCAGCGCGGCCCCGGAGGCCGCCGGCTCGGGCAACCTGCTCGGCGGCATGCCACTAGCGGGCATGGGCGGCCAGGGCGGCTTCGGCGCCTCGGGCCCCCGGTACGGCTTCCGCCCCACCGTCATGGCCCGCCCACCCTTCGCGGGCTGACCCACTTGATGACGCCTGCGCCGGCAGAGTGTTCGCCCTGACGCAGGCCCAGGTGCCGGCAATTGCTGGCCGACAGCCACAACGACGCCTACCGGCAGGTTCTTGGGCGCTGACATGGTGGAAAGTCCGTACACGCGGCAGTCCGGAATGCAAGAAGCCGTTAGCTGCGTCGGCACCGCCCGCGCGAGTTCCCGGCGACGAGATTTTATCCCGGCGGCCGCCACCTCGGCGCTCGTCAACGCCCCTGCCAGCAGACTCTTGACAACCATGGAGGTCAGACTCTGCCAGTGTGGCGATTTCGCTGCTCAGGGCCCCCAAAAGCGGCCTGACGCTGTTACTGTGTCGTTACTAAAAGTGAATTCACCGTACCGTTCGGTGAACAATTGCGAACGGGCGGTCCACGTACCAGGCTTTACTCAACACTGTTATCTACTCTCATCGGAGAGTTTGGGGATTATGGAGGAGGAATCAATATGTCGTTTGTGACGACACAGCCGGAGGCTTTGGCCGCTGCAGCCGGGACCCTGCAGGGTATCGGTTCTGCTCTGAGCGCCCAGAACGCGGCTGCGGCGGCCCCGACGACCGGGGTGGTGCCGGCAGCGGCCGACGAGGTTTCGGCGCTTACTGCGGCTCAGTTTGCCGCACATGCACAGATGTATCAGGCAGTCAGCGCTCAGGCGACGGCGATTCACGAGCAGTTTGTGAACACGCTGTCGATCAGCTCGGGTTCGTACGCGGCTACGGAAGCCGCTAACGCGGCCGCTGCCGGCTAACTGGCTTTCGTCGTTTGGGGCTTAAGGACGCCCACAGCGAAGTGGGTTCCGCGCCAGTCGCTCAGTGGTCGGGCAAACTTTCTCAGTGAGTAGGTGGTCCGCGGGGTGCTGGTTAGGAGGGGGAACATCCTTAGGTATCCGGTTCGGCGGTTACATCAGTACTCGTAACCCGGTCGAATCATCGCTATCCACAACAAAATCTCGGATCGCAAGTAATGAAGGAGTAAAGGCAACATGGCAACACGTTTTATGACCGACCCGCACGCGATGCGTGCGATGGCGGGCCGTTTTGAGATGCATGCGCAGACGGTGTCGGATGAGGCTCGCAAGATGTGGGCGTCGTCGATGAACATCGCCGGTGCGGGCTGGAGCGGTCAGGCCCAGGCCACGTCGTACGACACGATGGGTCAGATGAACCAGGCGTTCAACAACATTGTCAACATGCTCCACGGCGTGCGTGACGGGCTGATCCGTGACGCGAACAATTACGAGACGCAAGAGCAGGCCTCGCAGCAGGCCCTCAGTCACTAGCCGTCATAGCTACGGCTGGGTAACTTTCAGACCTTAGGAGAAAACGCTATGAGCATTAATTACCAGTTCGGAGATGTGGACGCGCATGGCGCGTTGATTCGCGCGCAGGCCGCCTCGTTGGAGGCCGAGCACCAGGCCATCGTTCGCGATGTGTTGGCTGCCGGTGACTTCTGGGGTGGCGCCGGTTCGGTGGCGTGCCAGGAGTTCATCACCCAGTTGGGTCGCAACTTCCAGGTGATCTACGAGCAGGCCAACCAGCACGGGCAGAAGGTGCAAAGTGCCGGCAACAACATGGCCAGCACCGACAGCGCCGTCGGGTCCAGCTGGGCCTGATACCCGAAACTTCAGGCGCGGCAGCACACCATACTTTGGGTGTGCTGCCGCGTCCTGCGGTTACCGTGCACAACAACCGTCTGGGGTACTAATGGACCAACAGAGCACTCGCACCGACATCACCGTCAACGTCGACGGCTTCTGGATGCTCCAAGCATTACTGGACATCCGGCACGTCGCTCCGGAACTTCGCTGCCGTCCTTACGTATCCACCGACAGCAGCGACTGGCTCAACGACCACCCAGGCATGAAGGTGATGCGTGAGCAGCGCATTGTCGTCGACGACGCGGTCAACGAGGAAGTAGCGGCGCGGATGCGGGTACTCGCCGCGCCGGATCTAGAGGTCATCGCTCTGCTGTCGCGAGGCAAGCTGCTCTACGGCGTCGTGGACGACGAGACTCAGCCCCCGGGCTCTCGCGATATCCCGGACAACGAGTTCCGGGTGGTCCTGGCCCGACGCGGCCAGCATTGGGTCTCGGCGGTCCGCGTTGGTGCCGATATCACCGTCGACGACGTCGCGGTCGCGGACAGCGCGTCGATCGCAGCCCTGGTGCTGGACGGCCTGGAATCGATCCACCACGCAGAGCCCGCCGCGATCAACGCGGTCAACGTGCCGCTAGACGACATGCTCGAAGCCACCAAGTCGTGGCAAGAGTCCGGCTTCAACGTGTTCTCCGGCGGCGATCTGCGCCGGATGGGCATCAGCGCCGCCACCGTTGCCGCGCTGGGCCAGGCGCTTTCGGATCCGGCAGCCGAGGTTGCTGTGTATGCGCGCCAATACCGAGACGACGCCAAAGGCCCCAGCGCTTCGGTGCTTTCGCTAAAGGATGGTTCGGGCGGCCGTATCGCGCTTTACCAACAGGCGCGGACCGCCGGTTCGGGGGAGGCCTGGCTCGCCATCTGCCCGGCAACCCCCCAGCTGGTGCAAGTTGGCGTCAAAACCGTACTGGATACACTTCCGTACGGCGAGTGGAAGACCCACAGCAGGGTGTAACGAGAAGTATCAATTGTTAAGGCTTGTAACGCTTTTGAACTCAGGGTGCGGCAAAGCCTCGAAGGCGCCATACTTCACAGATAATAGGCAGCAAATGTGAAACTCAGTGTCACCGGATTCAGCAATCGCGAGGCAGGGTAAATGAAATTGAAAAACGTCGAACTGCTACTTTCCAGAGCCTCGGTGAGTAGGTCGACAGAACCCTCCGCGCGATTGGCGACCCGGAGCCACACGTTCACCACGACAGGGGGTGCAGCCCGATGACTGCGGTAGCTGATGCGCCACAGACTGATATTGAGGGAATCTCACAGCCGCGGGCTGTCGTAGTCGGCATCATGGCCGGCGAGGGCGTCCAGATCGGCGTGCTGTTGGACGCCAACGCCCCGGTCTCGGTGATGACCGAACCGCTACTCAAGGTGGTCAACAGCCGCCTGCGCGAACTCGGTGAGACCCCACTGGAGGCGACCGGTCGCGGCAAGTGGGCGTTGTGCCTGGTCGACGGCTCGCCGCTGCGGGCCACTCAATCGCTGAGCGAGCAGGACGTTCTCGACGGGGACCGCCTGTGGATCCGGTTCGTCGCCGACACCGAAAAGCGCTCGCAGGTCATCGAGCACATCTCCACCGCGGTCTCGCAGAACCTGAGTAAGCGGTTCGCGGCGATAGACCCGGTCGTTGCCGTGCAGGTCGGAGCCACGATGGTGGCCGGCGGCGTGCTCCTCGCCTCGGTGCTGCTGGGCTGGTGGCGCTGGCACCACAACTCGTGGCTGACCACCATCTACGCCGCGGTCATCGCCGCGGTCGCGCTGGGCGTATCGATGATGCTGCTGATGCGCGCTCAAACGCAGGCCGATCGGCGCGTCGCCGACATCATGCTGCTAAGCAGCCTGGGGCCGCTGGCGATCGCCGCGGCCGGGGCCCCACCCGGCGGTGTCGGATCGCCGCACGCCGTGTTGGGCTTCGGTGTCCTCACCATCGCCGCGATCCTGGCCCTCCGGTTCACCGGACGACGGCTCGGGTTGTACACTGCGATCGTCACCGTCGGTTCGTTGACCACGATTGCGGCCCTGGCGCGGATGGTCGCGATGACCAGCGCCGTCACCATGTTGACGACCATCGTGCTGGTCTGCGTGATCGGCTACCAGTGCGCGCCGGCCATGTCTCGGCGACTGTCCGGGATCCGGTTGCCGGTGTTCCCGTCGGCCACTAGCCGCTGGGTCTTCGAGGCGCGGCCCGACCTGCCCACCACCGTGACCCGCACCGGCGGTGGCCCGCCGGTGCTCGAGGGACCCGCGTCGGTGCGCGATGTGCTGTTGCAAGCAGAGCGTGCCCGGTCCTTCCTGTCGGGCCTGCTGATCGGCTTCGGCGTGGTGATGGTGGTCTCGCTGGCGGGGCTGTCGGACCCGCACACCGGGCAACGGTGGCTGCCGCTGCTGCTAGCCGGCTTCAGCGCTGGCTTTCTGATGCTCCGCGGCCGCTCCTACGTGGACCGCTTGCAGGCGATCACCCTGGCCGGGACGTCCGTGGCGATCGTCGCGACGGTCGTGGTGCGCTACGCCCTCGAGCTGCAGTCGCCGCTTTCGGTGTCGGTCTGTGCGGGGATCCTGGTGCTGCTTCCCGCGGCGGGCCTGGTGTCGGCGGCGGTCGTGCCGAACAGCATCTACAGCCCCCTGTTCCGCAAGTTTGTGGAATGGATTGAATACGTCTGCCTGATGCCGATCTTCCCGCTGGCGTTGTGGTTGATGAATGTCTATGCGGCCATCCGGTACCGGTAACGGCAAGGTGTGGCGTAGGCGCGTATTCCGTGCGGCGATCGCCGCACTCTTGCTCACGTCCGGTTCGCTAGCCGGCTTACCACCCGCGTACGCGATATCGCCGCCGACGATCGACCCGGCGGCAGTGCCGCCGGGCGGTCCGCCGGGGCCACCGGCGCCGATGAATCAGAACTCGTACTGCACCGAGGTCGGGGTGTTGCCGGGCACCGATTTCAAGCTGCAGCCTAAGTACATGGACATGCTGAACATGCAGGAGGCATGGCAGTTCGGCCGTGGCGCGGGGGTCAAGGTCGCCGTCATCGATACGGGTGTGACGCCGCACCCGCGGTTTCCGCATCTGATTCCCGGCGGGGACTACATCATGGGCGGCGACGGGCTGTCCGACTGCGATGCCCACGGCACGATTGTGGCGTCGATGATAGGCGCCGCGCCGGCAAACGGCGCACCACCACCGCCAGCGGCGGGACCGCGCAAACCGGTCACCATTCCGACCACGGAAGCGCCGCCGAAAGCTCCGCCGCCGCAGACCGTGACGCTCTCGCCGTTGCCGCAGACGGTGACGATGGTTCCCGCGCCGCCGCCAGAGAACGTGCCACCGTGGATGCCGCAGCCACCCGCGGCCCCGCCGTCGCAGGAGCCCCCGGCCGGACCCGCGGGTCCCGCGTCACCACCTCAGCAGGCCCCGGTGGCTCCGCCCGCGGCTCCTGCTGCTCCGGTCGGTCCGCCGCCCGGCCCGGCCAACCCGGGAGCCGCTGACCACGGCGGCGGCACCGTGACGATCCCGAACTACTCCGGTGGCGGGCAAACGATTCACGTCGGCAATCCGCACCCGTTGGCGCCGCCGCCGCCCGCACCACCGCCGGCACCGTCCGCCGGGCCCGACGCCTACAGCGGTATTGCCCCCGACGTCGACATCATCTCGATCCGCCAGTCCAGCCAGGCCTTCGGCCTCAAGGACGCCTACACCGGCGACGAGGACCCGCAGACGTCGGCGAAGATCTCCGGCGTCGAGACGATGGCACGCGCAATCGTGCACGCCGCCAACATGGGTGCCTCGGTGATCAACATCTCCGATGTGACCTGCATGAGTGCGCGCAACATCATCGATCAGCGCGCACTGGGAGCGGCAGTCCGTTACGCGGCGGTCGACCGCAACGCCGTCATCGTGGCCGCCGCCGGCGATACCAGCAAAAAGGACTGCAAGCAGAACCCGATCTTCGACCCGCTCAAGCCCAAGGACCCGCGCGACTGGAGCGCCGTGACCACCGTGGTGACGCCGTCCTGGTTCAGCGACTACGTCTTGACCGTCGGGGCGGTGGACTCGGAAGGTCATCCACAGACCCAGGGCAGCCAGGGGCAGGGGCCGTCGAGCGTCGCCGGTCCGTGGGTCGGAATCGCCGCACCCGGAAGCGACGTCATCGGGCTCTCGCCGCGGGATGACGGCCTGATCAACGCGATCGACGGGCCGGACAACTCGCTGCTGGTTCCCAGCGGCACCAGCTTCTCGGCCGCGATCGTGTCCGGGGTAGCCGCGCTGGTCCGCGCCAAGTACCCCCAGTTGTCCGCATATCAAGTGATCAACCGGCTGGAGCGCTCCGCGCGGGCACCCTCCCGCGGGGTCGACAACCAGCTCGGTTACGGCGTCGTCGACCCGGTCGCGGCGCTGACCTGGGACATTCCCGACGGCCCGCTGAAGCCGCCACAGCAACTGTCGATACCGTTGAACGTGCCGAAACCGCCCCCGCACCGCGACATGTTGCCGGTGTGGGTCGCGGCCGGGGGATTGACCGCAGCACTACTGATAGGCGGCGCAGTGTTCGGTATCGCGACGTTGATGAAGCGCCGCAGGCAGCAACAATAAGGGCGGAGCAGTAAAAGCAATGAAGGCTCAGCGCAGGTTTGGGTTGTCTTTGTCGTGGGCGCGAGTCACGGTCGTGTTCTTGGTCGTCGTCGGGATCTTGCTGATAGCCAGTCACTGCCCCGACTCGTGGCAGGGGCAGTATCACATCGCGTGGTGGGTGGGGGTCGGCATCTCGGCGATCATCGTGCTGCTGTCCCTGGTCACCCATCACGGGCTCACCGTGACGTCCGGCTTGGCCGGATGGCTCTGGGACTGGTCGGCCGACCCGGGCACCACGCTCGCCGCGGGGTGCACGCCCGCGCTTGACTACCAGCGCCGATTCGGACGCGACAAGGTCGGGGTGCGTGAGTACGACGGCCGCCTGGTGACCGTGATCGCGCTGGACGGCGACGACGACACGGCCTCGCGCCACCACCGCCAGAAGAGCGCCCCGCCGGCCAGCCTGCTGGTGCGTTCCGTGGCCACCGGACTGCGCCAGTTCGACGTCAACCTCGACGGCATCGACATCGTTTCGGTGCAAATGCGCCGTGGCGGCAACGCCGCCGAGTTGTCCAAGCTCGACAAGTTGGGTCCGGAAGAGTGGGGGGTGGTCAGTGATCAGCCCGCCTCGTACGTGCGCCGCACCTGGCTGGTGCTGCGGATGAACCCGCAGTCCAACGTCGCCGCGGTCGCGGCCCGCGATTCGCTGGCTTCCACGCTGGTCGCGGCGACCGAGCGGCTGGTCCAGGATCTCGACGCCCCGGGCTGCGCGCCCCGGCCATTGACCTCCGAGGAGATCGCCGAGGTCGACAGCGCCGTGCTGGCGGACCTGGAACCAACCTGGAGCCGCCCCGGCTGGCGTTACCTCAAGCACTTCAACGGGTTCGCGACGAGCTTCTGGTTGACGCCGTCGGACATCACCACCGAGACGCTAGAGGAGCTGTGGCTGCCGGACGCCGAGGCAACCGTGGTGACCATTCAGGTCACCGCTGACGAGGGCCAACCCCAGGTCTCGGGCTGGGTGCGCTACCACAGCGACAGCCGGCTGCCCCGCGGAGTGTCCTCCGGACTCAACCGGCTCACCGGCCGCCAGCTGGCCGCGGTACGCGCCAGCCTGCCTGCTCCGACGACTCGCCCCCTGCTGGTGGTGCCCACCCGCGGGCTGCTTGCCGACGACGATTTAGTGCTTCAGGTAGGCCAGGTGCGGGAGGGCGCTGAGCGCTTGCTTGCCGAGCAATGAGCCGCCCCCAATCGGCGGCGGAGGACGCCCGTAACGCCATGGTCGCCGGCCTGTTGGCGTCGGGAATCTCCGTCAACGGCCTACAGCCCAGCCATAACCCGCAAGTGGCGCTACGAATGTTCACCACAGCCACCACGCTCGACCCGGCGATGTGTGACGCCTGGCTGGCCCGGCTGCTGGCGGGCGACCAGAGCATCGAGGTGATTTCCGGCGCCTGGGCGGCAGCCGGCACGTTCGGTTGGGAAACCCGTCGGCTCGGCGTGACGGAAATTCAGTTTCATCCCGACGTCTCCGACGGGTTGTTTCTGCGACTGGCGGTGCTGAGCGTGGAGTCGCTTGCGTGCGTGTACGCCGCGGCGCTCGCAGAGGCCAAGCGCTACGAGGAAGCCGTCAAGCTGCTCGATGGCATCGAACCGCGCCAACCGATCGACGAAGAGCTGATCGCCTACGTGCGCGGCATCCTCTACTTCCGCGCCGGCCGATGGCCGGACGTGCTGGTGCAATTCCCCGAGGGAAAGATCTGGCGTAATCCCGAATTGAAGGCCGCCGGCGCGGCGATGGCGACCACGGCGCTGGCATCGCTCGGGGTCTTCGAGGAAGCGGTCCGGCGCAGCAAGGACGCCATCGAGGCGGATCGGGTACCGGGCGCAGCCAATGTCGCCCTGTACACCCAAGGCATGTGCCTGCGGCACCTCGGACGCGAGGAAGAAGCCGTTGAGGTGCTGCGCCGGGTGTACTCCCGGGACCCCAAGTTCGGCCCGGCCCGCGAAGCCCTGGACAACCCCAACTACCAGTTGGTGCTCACCGATCCGGAAACCATTGAAGCCCGCACCGACCCGTGGGACCCGGACAGCGCCCCGACCCGGGAAGAGAACGAGGCGGCCCGTCAAGCTGAGACGGCAGCCAAGTACCTCGAAGAGGGCGACGAGGAGCTCAACGCCATGCTGGGCATGGAACGGGCGAAGCGGGAGATCAAACTCATCAAGTCCACGACCAGGGTGAATCTGGCTCGCGCGAAGATGGGCCTTCCGGTGCCCGTGACCTCGCGCCATACCTTGTTGCTCGGCCCACCCGGGACCGGAAAGACCTCGGTGGCGCGCGCTTTCAGCAAGCAGCTGTGCGGGTTGACGGTGCTGCGCAAGCCCGTGGTGGTGGAGACCAGCCGAACGAAGCTGTTGGGCCGCTACATGGCCGACGCGGAGAAGAACACCGAAGAGATGCTCGAGGAAGCGTTGGGCGGAGCCGTCTTCTTCGACGAGATGCATACGTTGCACGAGAAGGGCTACCAACAGGGCGACCCGTACGGCAACGCGATCATCAACACCCTGCTGCTCTACATGGAGAACCACCGCGACGATCTGGTGGTGTTCGGCGCGGGGTATGCCAAGGCGATGGACAAGATGCTCGAGGTGAACCAGGGTCTGCGACGGCGCTTTTCGACAGTCATCGAGTTCTTCAGCTACACGCCCGACGAGTTGGTCGCGCTGACCCGGTTGATGGGCCAGGAGAACGAAGACGTCATCACCGAGGAATCCGCCCAAGACCTGCTGCCGTCGTACACCAGGTTCTATCTCGACGAAAGCTACTCCGAAGACGGGGATCTGATTCGCGGCATCGACACACTCGGTAACGCCGGCTTCGTGCGCAATGTGGTGGAGAAGGCCCGCGACCACCGGAGCTTCCGTCTCGACGACGAGGACCTCGACGCGGTACTGGCCGCCGACACCACCGAATTCACCGAACTTCAGCTGCTCCGGTTCAAGGAACTCACCGGCGAGGACCTGCTCGAGGGCCTCAGTGCGGCAGTCGCCGAGAAGAAGTCGAGTTAGCCGACTCTCCTCTAATTGCCAACACGGCCGCCAGATCCCGAATGGCATCTGTGTGGCATCACCGTGAATTGTTGCAAATGCCTCGCAGAAAGCTTGACTCGCTCGGTCTCGAATGCCACGATGGCGTCTGCAATCACCTCGTTAGGTGAGGCTTCCATTACGGATATAGGCCACTGACCCCAAACGTCGAAAGACGCCCAGGGTCAGGACAGCTCTTCCCGGCTTAAGGGTTGAGCCCAAGTGGCTTCTGGCGTTTCGCCGGATACGCAGTGTGGTGCCGAAGCTCTGATGAGAGGGGTGCCGGATCCGGCGATTGCGCCGGATGCATCCACCCCTTCGTGCAGAATAAAGGCATCTCGGTGTGCCCAGGCCGTAAGGAGGTGAGAACGAAATTAATCCTGCTGATAGTCCCAATTCTCGATCGATGACGTTTCGTTCGAGCCCACTATGGCGTTGCTCATGCCCTTCGGCTTCCACCGAGTCGCCCACCTACGTTGCGCAATCGGTGTATGTCCTGGCAAGGATCGCGCCCCCAGCTCACCCTTATTGCTGAGGAGAACACCGATGAGCTTTGTCAACGTGCCGACCGCAGCCGGTTTGGGTGCGGCCACCGAGGCTCCCGACGTAACGGCCACCTGTTAAGCGCCGAGGGGGAATCATGCTGGATTTTTCGGCATTACCGCCGGAAGTCAACTCGACCAGAATGTATGCCGGTCCCGGATCGGGGCCGTTGCTGGCCGCCGCAGCCGCCTGGAATGCACTAGCAGCCGAAATGCGTTCGGCGGCAACTGATTACCATTCGGTGATTCGGGAACTGATCAGCGTCGGCTGGACAGGCCCGTCGTCGACGTCGATGTTGGCCGCTGCCGCGCAATATCTGGCGTGGCTGAATACCACCGCCACTCAGGCCGAGCAGACGGGTATGCAAGCCAATGCGGCGGCGATGGCGTTCGAGGCCGCGTTCGCGATGACGGTGCCGCCGCCGGTCGTGACGGCCAATCGCACACTCTTGGCTAACCTGGTGGCGACCAACATCATTGGCCAGAACAGCCCGGCGATCGCGGTCACCGAGGCCCAGTACATGGAGATGTGGGCGCAGGACGCCGGGGCGATGAACGGCTATTCCGTGGCGTCGAACTCCGCGGCACGAATGGAGTCGTTCACCTCGCCGCAGACCAACACCGCCCCCGACGCGGTGCAGGGCCAAAACCAGGCCGTCTCGCAAGCACTCAACACGGCGGCCGGGAACACACAGTCGTTGTTGTCGAGCAACGACGTGTCCGCCCTGGACGTGGCGGATCCTGCCGCCGTGCAGCAGGGGCCGGTCATTGACTACCTGACCGGCTTGCTGGACGGATCGAACAACACGGCGCTGGGAAGCTTCTTGGGCAGCAACTTCTTCAGCAACACACTGCTGAACGGCTCGATTGCGGGTGGCCCGTTCAACCCGCAGACCATCCTGGCAACGGCGGTGGGTGCGATGGGGACGAAGGCCACGGTCATGTCCGGTCTGGACGACTTCGCCTTCGGCGCCGAAGGTGCCGGGACCGCCGCCCTGTCCTCGAGCACGGTGCCTTCGCCGGGGCTCACCGGTGCATCCGCCGGGGTCGGCAATGCGCACTTGATCGGTTCGATGTCGGTGCCGCAAAGCTGGGCCTCGACGGCCAATATCACCGCGGGTCAAGGCCCGGCTCCGGTCACCGGCCTCAGCGACATCGGGTCGTCCGGGACCCCGGCTGCCGGCGGGCCCGGCGGTGTCGCGGGTCCGTTGGGCGGTACCGGGCGCCGGTTGCGTCGCGCGATTCCCAGGTACGGGTTTAGGCCCGTCGTCATGCCACGTCCACCGGCCGCCGGCTAAGAGACTTCAGGAGGAGATGTCATGCTGAATTTCGGGGCGTTACCGCCTGAAGTCAACTCGGCCAAGATGTATGCCGGCGCCGGGTCGGGATCGATGCTGGCGGCCGCGGCCGCATGGAACGCGATGGCCGCTGAGTTGCGTTCGGCGGCAACCAATTACGAGGCGGTGATCAATTCACTGATCAGTGAGGGGTGGCTGGGTCCGACGTCGGCGAAGATGGCGGCGACGGTGCGGCCGTATATCGCGTGGTTGGACACCACCGCGGCCCAGGCCGAACAGGCCGGCGCGCAGGCCAATGCGGCCGCGGCGGCTTATGAGGCGGCGTTTGCCGCGACGGTGCCTCCGCCGGTGGTGGCGGCTAATCGCACGCTGCAGGCAAACCTGGTGGCGTCCAACATCTTCGGTCAGAACACCGGGGCGATCGCGGCCACCGAGGCTCAGTACGGCGAGATGTGGGCCCAAGACGCCTCGGCGATGACTAGCTACGCCACGGCCTCGCGCGCGGCCAGCACCATGACGATGTTTAGCGAGCCGCAGTCCGACACAGCCACCGACGCCACGGCGTTGCAGGCCGACGCGGTCAACAACGCCCTGGCGGCCCCCGCCGCGACTCAGGCGACCAGCATCTGGGACTGGCTTGGCTTGTCGCCCAACTCGAATACGTCCACGACCGGACTTGCCGGGATCATGAACATTTTCAGCAATTCCAAGCAGAATCTGCTCGGGGCTTTCCTGAACAACGCCTCGGTGTCGGGTCTGTCGAACGCCTTTACCACCAACGGCATTCTGAACCCGACGACCTTCGTCGACTCGCAGATGACGGTCAACTCGCTGAGCGCCATAGGAGCGACCACTTCGGGCCTGGAGGATCTGTCCGCCGGCCTTAGTGCCGCTGCTGTGTCATCGGTGACGAGCCTGCCGGGCGCGGCAACAACGGCGGCGGTGGGACAGGCGAGCCTGGTCGGGGCGCTCTCCGTCCCGCCCGCCTGGGCCGCTTCGGGGGCAACGGTGTCCACGGTGGCGGCAACGACTCAGGTCGGAGCCGGGGCATATCACAGCTTCGGCGCCGCCACCCCGATGGTGATGGAAGAGGCCGGGGCAGTGGGTATGCCCGGGGTTCCGCTGGCGGGCGTTCCGACTCCGCATGAGGATGAATTCGCTGACCCGATCTACGGATTCCGCCCCCGCGTCATCGGACGCCCACCCGCCGCCGGCTAATCGACCTATGAAAGCCCTACCATTCCTGGCCAGCGCGCTCGCCTTGGCCGGCCTGGCCGCACCGGCTCACGCCGATCCTGGCGATGATGCCTTCCTGGCCGCGCTCAATCAGGCGGGCATCACCTACCGCGACCCGGACCGCGCTATTAAGGCAGGCCAAAAGGTGTGCGACCTGGCCAGCTCGGGGACCTCACAACTCGACATCATCAGAGACATCCGCGATCTCAACCCCGCATTCACGATGGCCAGCGCCGCTAAGTTCGCCAAAGCGGCCGCAAGCGCCTACTGCCCCAACCTGTTGGCGACCGACAGTGGTGGCGACGCTCCGGTTCCCGGTGGCGGCTAGCTAAGCACGAGCGCCGGCTGACGGCCGGCGCTTCCCGCGGGTGCCGGCAGCTGGTTTAGCCGGTGCCCGCGTGGTGACTGCGGTCTGCGGCGCGCAACCTTAGCGCAAGAGCAATGGCACTTACCCGAGGATCGCCGCCCTCACAGCAAACACTCAGAAGTCAATAAGCTTTATAGCAGTTCTACCTGTTTTCGTTAGGTGAAATTTAGGGGAGCGCGATATGAATTATTGACTGTCAATTCGGCGCTGTCGACGCCCGTAACGATCCGATCCGGGTGCGGCTCGCCTGGCCCCGAGCCGGGCAACGACCCAGCACCCGCGATGCGCTTGCCGCACCTGACTTTTGGTCCGATGTTGAGGCATCGGCACGCCAGACCCTCATTGCCCGGGGTAGCTCGGAATTTCCCGGTGACATATAGACTCGCAAATTTTTGCGGGCAAAAAAATTGTATGATGGAGGAAATTTGGCAACCAAATTGTCAGCGCCGCTTGTCTTTAGATAGTAAACGCGCATCGCGCGATAGGCGACCATCGATCTATCTGCACGCGGCTTTGATTGCGGCACTTTCACGCTCTCATTATCAAAAAGATTACCCAATATGATTGGCGGCCGAAAGAAGGCTGAGTCAACGACTTAGCAATCGTCTTCAATTGAAGTTAATATCATCGAGTTCGCTACCGGGCCAGCGTGGATTTGTCACTTGCAAACCGTGCAGCCCCTCTTGCAGCTCGTCGCTGGATATTGGATTCATAGGCGTTATACTGCTAGTTTGATACTAGCAGTATTAGCTGCGTCACGCGCACGATCTCACACGGGTGCTCAACACGATGAGATCTCTTTTTTACACCGCGATTACCCAAAGGGAACGCGTCGCGAATAATTAATGGTCAAACTAATCGTCATATCGAGGCTGCGAACATGTATCGAGGACCGATAGTGATCCTGAGAAATTCTCAGTCGACAGAGCACGAGGGTGTAGTCATTAAACACGTGTTATACAATGCGGATTCGATGGATTTCATTAGAGCTCGGCGCGTTTGCGGCGAGGGTCATGGAACCGCGCCTACCATGGCGGCCAAATGAGGGAGGCGAGGTAAAAAAATGTTGGACTTCGGGGCCCTACCACCGGAGATCAACTCCGGTCGGATGTATGTCGGCGCGGGATCGGGGCCGATGTTGGCCGCCGCGGCGGCCTGGGACGAGTTAGCGGGGGAGCTTCACTCGGCCGCGGCCTTGTACGGCTCGACAATTCAAAGCCTGTCCGTGGGCCCCTGGACCGGACCTTCCTCGATCGCGATGGCGGCGGCAGCGGCACCGTATGTGCAATGGATGAGCGCGACCGGTGCCCATGCCGAGTTTGCCGCCACTCAGGCCAAACTCGCGGTGGTCGCCTACGAAGCGGCGTTCGCGGCGACGGTCCCACCGCCGATCATCGCGTCCAACCGTTCGCTGCTCGCGACATTGATCGCCACCAACATCCTGGGCCAGAACACCCCGGCGATCGCGGCCACCGAAGCCCAGTACATGGAGATGTGGGCGCAGGACGCCGCCGCGATGTATGGATATGCCGGTTCATCGGCGACGGCGTCGCAGCTGGCGCCGTTCACCGAACCACCGCAGACCATCAACAATTCCGGATCACAGGCACAAGCGGCCGCGGTAGCCCAGTCGAGTACCACGTCGGGTACCCACGCCGCCCTGCAACTCTCCCAGGCCGTGACGACAAATGTCGCCGCGGCACCCGCCGCCGCCGCCCCGTCGACAGGGTTGACCGTGCCGCCCGCCATCACCAACTGGAACACCATCTGGAGCGCCATCACCGGTGTGTTCTCGCCGCAGTCATGGACCACGATTCCCGGTGGTCCATTCCTGTCGTTCGGTCAGGCGTACGCCTGGGGCCAGAACGGACAGAGCGCCGCGGCGTACCTATCCGGGCCAAAATTCATCAAGGGCGCGTTGGAACCACTGACCAGGGTGCCCAGCGCGGTTCACCCCATGCTCAGCTCTGCCGTCAGTGAAGCTCCGGTCACCGGGTCGATGGGCAGGTCGGCGTTGGTCGGAGGCATATCGGTGCCACAGGGCTGGACCGAGGCGGCCCCGAACATCAGAATGCTCGCGCAGTCGTTGCCCGCCAACCTGGCGGCCGCCCCGGCCGCCTCGCTGATCGGCGAGGAAGGCGTGTTCAGCCAGATGGCGTTGTCCAGCCTGGCCGGTCGCGCCGTCGCTGCCGCCTCGACCCACACGGTGAACGGCAATGCCGCGACGGCAGCCGCACTGGGCAGTCTGGTCGCCGAAGCCGACCCCGCCGCCGCCACCATCATCGTCATACCGGACCTGGAGGACTGATCGCGATGAGCACGCACAGCAGCCCGGCACCGTCCCGCCAAGCGCTCGCCACCAGGTAAGGGGTACGACATGTTTTACGGAGCCTTTCCACCGGAGTTCAACTCGGGCCGCATATACGCCGGTCCGGGTGCGGAGTCGTTGGTGACGGCCGCGACGGCCTGGGAGAACCTGGCCGCCGAATTGCAGTCGATCGCGACCTCCTACTCGTCGGTGGTCGCGAATCTGACCACCGGACCTTGGGTGGGCCCGTCGTCGCTCGCCATGGCGGCCGCGGTCACTCCCTACGTGGAATGGATGCAACAAACCGCGACGCAGGCGGCCCAAACCGCGGCCCAAGCGACGCAGGCAGCCACTGCCTACGAAACGGCATTCGCCGCGCACGTGCCGCCGCCGATCATCGCGGCCAACCGCGAACTGCTCGCGGAGCTGATGGCGACCAACCTGCTCGGGCAGAACACCGCGGCGATCGCGGCCGCCGAGGCGCAATACGGCGAAATGTGGGCGCAGGACGGCGAGGCGATGGACACCTATTTCGCCTCCTCGGCGACGGCGTCCAACGGGCTGGTCGAGTTCAGTCCGGCACCCCAGACCACGAACGAGCAGGGGCCGGCGATGCAGGCGGCCGCGGTCAGCGCGTCGTCCAGCTCCGCGACCGGCAACGCGGCGAATGCGGTGGCCGCGGCCGCCGCGACGAGCGGCGCTACCGGGCCGCTGGCGGGTCTTGCCGACATCGCCACGGCCTACCAAAACTTCTGGACGAATCTGCTGAACACCATTCCGGGCGGAGCGAGCTTCTACACGGCCATGTACAACGCCGTCAAAGTGCCCCTGGGCCTCACCACGCAGTTCAACGACATCGGATTGCTGATCAACTTCCCGGTGTCGCAGTGGCTCAAGTTCGCCCCGCCGGTGGCGTACGGCGCACTCCCCAAAGACGCGCTGGGAGCTGGTCTGGGCGCGTTGGGCTTCACCCGGGGCACCCTGTTCGACGCGATCTCGCCTACGGCGGGTTTCGCTCGGGGCACGCTGGTCGGATCGCTGACGGTTCCGCCCAGCTGGGCCTCGTCGACGCCGGCGATCAGAACGGTGGCGGCCGCCTTGACGGCCGCCGGGCCGGAGGCCATCCCGGCGACGGCGTTAGGCGAGGGCAGCCTGTTCAGCTCGATGGGCATGGCGGGAATGCTGGGAAGCGCGATGGGCGCCGGAGGTCCCACCGTGGTAAACGCTAGCGTCCGCAACCGGATGAAACCGCTCAAAGACCTCAAAGACAAGAACTCGCCGGAACACCTGAAACGTTTGGTGGCACAGATTTCGGAGAAGCCCGAAACCGTGCAGCATCACAACGTCGATGAGAAAGGCCTCGACGCACTGCTCGAGCAGCTGGCCAAGAAGCCGGGTATCCACGCGGTGCATCTGAAGAAGGGCAAGTCCAAGGTCATCCCGTCCGAAGATGCGCAATTAGGTTGAGGAACAACCTAATTCAGGGATTTGGTTCAGCACGAAAGGAGGTAATTGATGAAACGGCTATTCGCGGTACTCGGTGTCTTCGCGATGATCGGCCTGGCGGCGCCGGCGTACGCCGAACCAGTGCCCGAGCCGGACGGTGACGACGGGGCCTTCGTGGCTGCCCTGCGCCAAGCCGGCTTCAGCTTCTCGAGCGAGGGTTCAGCCGTCACGGCGGCGCGGGCGGTGTGCTCGTGTTTGAACAACGGCGAATCGGGCCTGGAGCTGGTGCACGACGTGAAGAACCACAACCCCGGAATGAGTATGGAGATGGCATCGGACTTCGCTTTGATCTCGGCGAAATTCTATTGCCCGCACCAACTTTCGAAGGCCTGATCGAGGGTCGGCTGAGCTGATGCGACCGCTCCTAGCGCTGCTTGGCGTCTCCGCGACGATCGTCTTGAGCGCTCCCGCCCACGCCGATCCGGACGGCAGTCCGGACGACGCCGGCTTCCTCGCGACCGTGCGCAGCGCGGGCATCACCTACACCGACTCGGGTCAGGCCGTCGCATTCGGAAGGGCGGTCTGCGGCTTGATCAGCGCGGGCAAATCCGGCTCGGAGCTGATTGGGGACCTGCAACGCAAAAACCCCGGATTGACCACCGATCACGCCACCCTGTTCGTCGGGATCGCGGCGAAGTACTACTGCCCGCAACAGCTCACCAACAATCGGCCGGCTGCGCAGTAGCGACGGCCGGCGATGCCGCCGCGCGGAAGTATCCATCTGCTGTTCACCTGACGATGGTTGGCTGGTCGCTGCCGGTATCGCCGCGGGGCCGGGGGTCCGCCGTCGGGGGAAGGAGTTGGGTATGGCGCAGACACTGAGCGTCGCCGATTTCGCGCTCCGGCTGGGCGTCGGGGTCGGCTGCGGCGCCCTGGTCGGTATGGAACGGCAATGGCGAGCGCGCCGGGCCGGGCTGCGGACCAACGCGCTGGTCGCCGCGGGTGCGACGTTGTTCGTGCTGTACGCGGTTGCCACCCAGGACAGCAGCCCCACCCGGGTCGCGTCCTATGTGGTGTCCGGTATCGGATTCCTCGGTGGTGGGGTGATCCTGCGCGAGGGTGTCAACGTGCGGGGCCTCAATACCGCCGCCACCCTGTGGTGCTCGGCGGCGATAGGTGTGCTGGCCGCCTCGGGGAACCTACTCTTCACGTTGATCGCCACCGGCGCCGTTATCACCATCCACCTGGTGGGCCGCCCGTTGGGGCGGGCGATCGACCACGACAACGACGCGGAGGAAGACGAAGGCCGTCGCCCCTTTCTGGTACAGGCGATCTGTCGCCCGAAATCCGAGAAGTACGCCCGCGCCCAACTGGTCCAGCACGCCAGCAGCAACGACCTCACGCTGCGCGGCATCCACACCGGGCAGGCCGCCGAGGACGAAATCACTTTGACCGCCCACCTTCTCGTGGATGGCCACACGCCGGCCAAGCTCGAGCGATTGGTCGCCGAGCTGTCCCTGCAGCCCGGAGTTCGCGCGGTGCAGTGGTACGCCGGTGACGACGCGCAGTCCGACTGACGGGGACTCGGTCGGCTACGGGCGAGCCTGGAGCTCGGGTGCTGCCGCGGCCAGCAGGACGGCGCGAGCGCCGGTCAGTGGGGGATAGATCCGCCGGCAGTTGATGGTCTGCTTGGTGGACTTGGCTTGCGCGCCCGTGGAGACCACCACCCGATTCCATCCTTCGGTGTAGACCGCGCCGGCCGCTCTCAGATCGAGAACAGTTACATACCAAGGGATTCGAAGGGTCAGCATCGGCTCGCTGGACTCCGGCGAATAACGCGCGCAACCGGCTCGGCAGCTCGCAGCCAATTTCGATCCCGGTCGGCCCGGCCCCGACGACCACGACCGTCGCGGCTGCGGGCGCCGGGGGACAACTCTCCAAAGCCTGAGCAGACAGGGATGCCGGCATCCAGGACCGATGGCCGTAATCTATCGGTGTGCATGCCGTCACCGGGTTCTGGCTCGCGTTGCCTCCGCAGATGCGGGACCCGGTGCTGTTCGCGATCCCGTTCTTCCTGCTGCTGCTGACGCTCGAGTGGACGGCGGCTCGCAAATTAGAGCGCCTCGAGGCGGCCGACCGGCCGGCGTCCGGGGCCTATCTCGCCCGCGACTCGATGACCAGCATCTCGATGGGGCTGGTCTCGGTGGCCACCACGGCCGCCTGGAAGACCCTGGCGTTGCTCGGTTACGCGGCCATCTACGCCTATCTGGCACCGTGGCATCTCTGGGTCGGTCAGTGGTACACCTGGGTCATCGCGATCCTGGGTGTCGACCTGCTCTACTACGCCTACCACCGGATCGCGCACCGGGTGCGGCTGATCTGGGCCACCCACCAGGCCCATCACTCCAGCCAGTACTTCAACTTCGCGACCGCGCTGCGCCAGAAGTGGAACAACAGCGGCGAGATCCTGCTGTGGATTCCGTTGCCGCTGTTGGGTCTTCCGCCCTGGATGGTGTTCTTCAGTTGGTCGCTGAACCTGATCTATCAGTTCTGGGTGCACACCGAGCGGGTCGGCAAGCTGCCGCGGCCCGTTGAATTCGTCTTGAACACACCGTCGCACCACCGGGTGCACCACGGGATGGATCAGGAGTACCTGGACAAGAATTACGGCGGGATCTTCATCGTCTGGGACCGCTTGTTCGGCAGTTTCCAGGCCGAGACCTTCCGCCCCCATTACGGCCTCACCAAGCAGGTGGACACCTTCAACATCTGGAACCTGCAGACGCGCGAATACGTCGCGATCGCGCGCGATTGGCGCTCGGCGCGGCGGCTTCGCGACCGGCTGGGCTACGTATTCGGACCGCCGGGCTGGACTCCGCGGCCCGCTGCCGTGACCGGCGACTCCGTTCGGGTGGCCTCGTCGATGTAACGCCGACCGCGAATCGGTCGATGTCGAAACAGTAACGGCGCAATCTCAACTTGTGGTCGGAGCACGTCCCGACCTTGACGGAACGGAGTCCGTCCATGGTGTATCGCAGGGCACTTCGCGTGCTGGCCGTGGGTATCGCCGCCGCGGCCTGCGCACCTGGTTTGCCGGCCGCCACCGCGCACGCAGATCCAATAGTGGTGTCGCCGGGCATGGAGATCCTTCAGGACAACCGCTTGTGCACGCTGGGCTACGTCGATCAGGCCGCGAGAATCGCGTACACCGCGGGGCACTGCCGCAGCACCGGAAACATCGTCACCGACAAGAATCGCAACCCGATCGGCCATCTCGCGACCTTCCGCGACGACACGCCCAGCGGCTCGACCGTCGCCGTCGACCAGGCGATCAGCGACTACGAGGTGATCGCGCTGGATCCCAATATTCCGCTGAACAACATTCTGCCGGGCGGGCGGCCGCTGGTCTCGAGCCCGAACGTGGCGCTGCAGCCGGGCCAGGCGGTCTGCCACTTCGGCGTCTCCACCGGTGAAACCTGCGGGACCGTCGAAGCCGTCAACAACGGCTGGTTCACCATGTCGCACGGTGTCCAGAGCCATCCCGGCGACTCGGGCGGCCCGGTCTATCTGGCCCCTGCGGCGGGCCCGGGGCAGATCGTCGGGATCTTCAACAGCATGTGGGGCGACTTTCCCGCGGCGGTCTCCTGGCGATCCACCTCTGAACAGGTTCACCAGGACATGGCCGGGCAGGTCAACCCCAGCTAGCGCGCGTCACCGCGGCCCGAGCACGAACACCGGTATCGACGGAGCGCCGGCCCGGAACTCGTCGGCCCTGGAATCCGGCGTCAGGCCCGCGACATAGCCCTTGACCTGCCAGTACCACCTATCGAGGTAGCGCTTCAACAAATCGGGTTTGGCCGCGTCGTCGACCTCCGTGGCCGCGAGGCTTCGCCGCCGCCAGCGCGGCCCCACGTCGACGACTCCCGCCGCCCTGACGTTGCGTGCCCACTGCGTGTTGCCTCTCGGCGAAACGAGGTAGTCCACGCCGTCGACGGTCAACAGATTGATCACCACGGCGCGCTGCTTGCCCGTCTTGCGCCCGCGTACATGCAGTGACCGCGTCCCGGCGATGCTGATCCCGAGGTCGGCTAGCCAGCGGATGACGGCGCTTCCGGCGCGGGCGACGCGGTTGGGTTCTTCGTAGCGCGTGGAAATCGTGGATCCTCTCGGCGGAGTCTCGAACATCTCGAGAGCAGTGCTCTCTCAGGAGGTCACAATGGCACAACGGCCGACGAAAAGCAAGAGCGGTGATCTCGGTTTGTGCCAAACTGACTACGTGGGCAAACGCCAGGAGTCGCGCGAACAGATCGAGAAGCGCATCGTCGAGCTGGGTCGGCGCCATCTGGCCGATCGCGGCGCGGCCGGGCTATCGCTGCGCGCGATAGCGCGCGACCTGGGCATGGTCTCCTCGGCGGTGTACCGGTACGTGTCCAGTCGCGACGAACTGCTCACCCTGTTGCTGGTGGACGCCTATTCGGACCTGGCCAATGCCGTGGACCGGGCCCGCGACAGCGCGGACGAGCTGTGGAGTCACGACGTCATCGCGATCGCCCGGGCCACGCGGCAGTGGGCAGTAGAGCATCCCGCGCAATGGGCGCTGCTATACGGCAGCCCGGTCCCCGGATATCACGCCCCTGCCGAACGCACCGTCGGAGTGGGCACCCGCGTGGTAGGAGCCATCTTCGACGCGATCGCCGCCGGAATCACCACGGGAGATATCAGGCTGACCAATACTGTGGTCCCGCAACCGATGTCATCGGACTTCGATCGGATTCGACAGGAGTTCGGCTTTCCCGGCGACGACGCCGTCATCACCAAGTGCTTCTTGTTCTGGGCCGGGGTGCTGGGCGCGATCAACCTCGAGGTGTTCGGACAGTACGGCGCCGACACCGTGACCGACCCGGGAGCCGTCTTCGATTCCCAGGTTGGGCTGCTGGTCGATGTGCTCGCCCGGCATTGACGCAGCGGGCCGGGGCCCCGAATTAGAATGTGTTCACCCGGTGTTTCCGGACGCCTGGCATCGGATTGCGGCAAAGAATTCTTGGCCCTTTCTGGGGGCCGACCGACTGGGCTATCCTGCCAATCGATGACGCTTGAAGTTCAATCGCCGACACAGATCGCCTGGGTCACTCGGAGTCTGGACGCCACCGAAATGGCTCTCACCGGCTTGTTAGGCGCCCGGAAGTGGGTGCGGATACCCGACGTGCACTTTGCTCCAGACAGCTGTAGCTACCGTGGCAAACCGGCCGACTTCGTCGCCAGCATCTCCCTGAGCTATCTCGGCGACATGCAGCTGGAGCTGATCGAACCGGTCAGCGGGGAGAACGTCTATAGTGAATTTCTTCGTGACTCCACACCGGGTTTGCACCACATCTGCATGGAGGTCGAAAGCCCCGAGCAATTCGATGCGGCGCTGGCCGACGCCGCCAACCACGGCGCCGAGGTGGTGCAGCAGGGCGTGATGCCCGGCGGAATCCAATTCGCTTACCTCGCGGCACCACATGCGGCGGTACCGTTTGTGGAGATCGCCTACATCTCGCCCGAGATGCGGGCGTTTTACGACTACATCAAACGAGAGCAACGGTGAGCCGCGCCTGCGACGCAGAGCGCAGCGAACAGGAGGAGTGGCGCCAATGAGCACCGAGATCCCGGCGACGGTCAACGCGGACACAGTGACGTCCTGGTCGGACGACGTCGATGTGCTGGTGATCGGCTTCGGCATCGGCGGCGGCTGCGCGGCAGTCAGCGCGGCGGCCGCCGGGGCGCGGGCGCTGGTCCTGGAGCGCGCCGCCGTGGCAGGCGGGACGACGTCGCTTGCCGGCGGCCATTTCTACCTGGGTGGCGGGACCGCGGTCCAGCAGGCCACCGGCCACCCAGACTCGCCCGAGGAGATGTACAAGTATTTGGTCGCGGTCTCTCGCGAGCCTGACCAGGCCAAGATTCGCGCCTATGCCGACGGCAGCGTCGAGCATTTCAACTGGCTCGAGGATCTGGGTTTCCAGTTCGAGCGGAGCTACTTCCCGGGCAAGGCGGTGATTCAGCCCAACACCGAGGGCTTGATGTTCACCGGCAACGAAAAGGTATGGCCCTTCCTGGAGCAGGCCGTGCCGGCGCCGCGCGGCCACAAGGTGCCGGTGCCCGGTGACACCGGCGGCGCCAGTATGGTGATCGACCTGTTGCTCAAACGGGCCGCCAGCCTTGGCGTGCAGATCCGTTACGAGACCGGCGCCGCCGAACTCATCGTGGACGATTCGGGTGCGGTGACCGGCGCGACCTGGAAGCAGTTCACCGAAACCGGTGCGATCAAAGCAAAGTCGGTCATCATTGCTGCCGGGGGATTCGTGATGAATCCGGAGATGGTAGCCAGGTACACCCCAAAACTGGCGGAGAAGCCGTTCGTGCTCGGCAATACCTATGACGATGGCCTTGGTATCCGGATGGGGGTCTCGGCCGGCGGCGCCACCCAGCACATGGATCAGATCTTCATCACCGCTCCGCCCTACCCGCCGTCGATCCTGCTGACCGGGATAATCGTCAACAAGCAGGGGCAGCGCTTCGTCGCCGAGGACTGCTATCACTCCCGTACGTCCGGCTTCATCATGGATCAGCGGGACAGCGCGGCGTACTTGATCGTCGACGAAGCGCACTTGGAGCACCCGACGATGCCGCTGGTGCCGCTCATCGACGGCTGGGAGACCGTCCCCGAAATGGAAGCGGCGCTTGGCATTCCCGAGGGGAACCTGGTAGCGACGTTGGACCGCTACAACGAATTCGCGGCCAAGGGTGAAGATCCCGACTTTCACAAGCAGCCGGAATTCCTTGCGGCGCAAGATAAAGGCCCCTGGGGCGCGTTCGACATGTCGCTGGGCAAGGCGATGTACGCCGGATTCACCGTCGGCGGGCTGGCGACGTCCCTGGACGGTGAGGTGCTGCGCGAAGACGGCACGGTGGTACCCGGCCTGTACGCGGTCGGGGCGTGCGCGTCCAACATCGCGCAGGACGGCAAGGGCTATGCCAGCGGCACTCAGTTGGGTGAGGGCTCGTTCTTCGGCCGCCGCGCCGGAACGCATGCGGCCGCACACCGCTAAACCGTCGCGGGCTCCTGGCCGATCGGACCCAGCTGCCAACGGCCGCCGCCGAGTAGTTGCAACTCCTGCTCGTGATGTTGCTCGACGGTGTGGCGATGACTGACGCTGACCACGACGCACTCAGGTAGCTCAGTGCGCAGCAGCTGATACAGCGCGAACTCGAGTCCCTCGTCGAGTGCCGAAGTCGACTCGTCGAGGAAGACGGCCCGCGGCTTGGTGAGCAGAATCCGGGCGAACGCCACGCGCTGCTGCTCACCCGGCGAGAGCACCTTGGCCCAGTCGTGCTCTTCGTCCAGCCGGTGGATCAGCGGGGCCAGCGCCACCTTGGTCAGCACGTCATGCAGTTCACCGTCGGTGATGTCGTCCGGCGAATTCGGATAGCACACCACGCCGCGCAGGCTGCCCAGCGGCACGTAGGGCAACTGCGACAGGAACATCGTCGCGTTGTCGCCGTCGGGACGGCACAGGGTTCCGGAGGCATACGGCCACAGTTCGGCGAGGCTGCGCAGCAAGGTGGTCTTGCCGGCACCCGAGCGCCCGGTGATCACCAGCGAGTCGCCGCTGTCGAGCTCGATATCGAGCGAGTCGATCAGCTGATCTCCGGCCGGCGTACGGACTTCGATGCCGGCCAGCTCGACCGTCTTGTCCTGGCTCGGCTTGACCAGCACCGCGGGCAGCGCGCGCCCCTGGGCGTTGGCGTCGACCAATCCGTGCAGGCGGATGATGGCGGCCCGGAACGACGCGAACGCGTCGTAGTTGTTCCGGAAGAACGACAGCGAGTCGTGAATGTTGCCGAACGCCGTCGCGGTCTGGCCGACGTCGCCGAAGTTGATCTTGCCGGCGAACAACCGCGGTGCCTGAATGATCCACGGCAGCGGGACAATTGCCTGCGACACCGACCAGTTCCAGCCGTTGAAGATGATCGTCCGGCGGACGAACTTGCGGTAGTTTTCGATGATCGGCGTGAAGCGGCGCCACAGCTGCGCCCGCTCGACTCGCTCGCCTCGGTAGAAGCCGACCGCTTCCGCGGCGTCGCGCAACCGCACCAGGGCATAACGGAACGCGGCGTTGAGCTTCTCGTTATTGAAGCTCAACCAAATCAGCGGGCGCCCAAGCCAAATCGCCACGACTGTCGCGATCAGCACGTAGACCAGCACAGTCCAGAACATGGCCCGCGGCAGCGTGATGCCGAACAGGGTCAGGTCCCCGGACAGGTTCCACAGGATCGCGGCGAACGAGATCACCGAAGCGACCGCGTTGACGGCTCCGAACAGCAACGTGCTGCCCGTTCCGTTGGCCGGGTTGTTCGGGGTTCCACCGGCGTTGGCGGTGAAGATGTCGATGTCCTGCTGGATACGCTGGTCGGGGTTGTCAATCGTGTTGTCTATGAACAGATCCCGGTAATAGGCCCTGTCGTCCAACCAGTCGTCGGTGAGGTGGGCGGTCAGCCACATGCGCCAGGAGATGATGAACCGCTGGGTGATGTAGATGTCGACCATGAATCGGACGACGTAGAGCGTGGCCAGTACGGTGAAAATCCACAGCGACATGTAAAAGCCATGGATACCAGACTGTTTGACGGTGTCATCGCCGGCGGCCAACCCCTGGACCGCGATCTGCACCGACGTGTACAGGTCGTTGCCCTGGTAGCTGAGCAGCACGGTGAGCCGCACGGCAAGTAACACCGACAGCAGCAGCACCCCGAGGAGGCCCCACACCTTGAGGCTGGCCGGACCGACGAAGTAACCGCGGGTGATCCGCCAGAACTGGCGGCCCCACGGCGTGAAATATCTGAACGCGACCAGCACGACGACCACAACGACCGCGGCGATCGTCCAGGCGATGGCGACCCACTGCAGCGAGTCCGCAAGTGCCGACGACCAGTCGATGGATGGCTTGAATAGCGTGGGACCCAACTTCGACGTCTCCTTGCTATCGAGGCATCCTGAGGAGCCTCGTGGCGAATGCTTCCCCGCGAAGGTACCCGAGACCGGCGGTTAGGCTGCCAGGATGAGCATCGACGCTCCGTCCAGCCAGATCGTCCATGCCGGCCGGCTGATCGCCCGGCGCCTGCGGGCGAGCGGCATCGACACCCTTTTCACGCTGTCCGGCGGCCACCTATTCTCCCTGTACGACGGCTGCCGTGACGAGGACATTCGACTGATCGACACCCGCCACGAGCAGACCGCGGCGTTCGCCGCCGAGGGCTGGTCGAAGGTGACGAGGGTGCCCGGCGTCGCCGCGCTCACCGCAGGACCCGGTGTCACCAACGGCATGAGTGCTATGGCGGCCGCGCAGCAAAACCACTCACCGCTGGTGGTGCTCGGTGGGCGGGCGCCCGCCGGGCGCTGGGGCCAGGGATCGCTGCAGGAGATCGACCACGTGCCGTTCGTGGCACCGCTGGCGCGCTTTTCGGCCACCGCGCAGTCCGCCGCCGACACGGGCCGCCTTGTCGACGAGGCACTGCGCGCCGCCGTAGGCGCGCCCTCGGGTGTGGGCTTCGTCGACTTTCCGATGGATCACGTGTTCGCCGTCTCCGAGGACGACGGCCGTCCCGGCGCGCTGACCGAGCCGCCACCACCGCAGGCCCCCGACGGCGACGCCCTGGACCGCGCCGCCAGCCTGCTGGCGTCCGCGCGGCGCCCGGTGATCATGGCCGGCACCAACGTGTGGTGGGGACACGCCGAGGCCGCGCTGCTCCGGCTGGCCGAGGAGCGGCGGATCCCCGTGCTGATGAACGGCATGGCCCGCGGCGTCGTGCCCGCCGATCACCCGTTGGCTTTCTCACGGGCGCGGGCGAAAGCGCTGGGCGAGGCCGACGTCGCACTCGTCGTCGGGGTGCCGATGGATTTTCGGCTGGGCTTTGGCAAGGTCTTCGGGCCGCAGACCCAACTCATCGTCGCGGATCGGGCCGAACCCGACCGGGAACATCCCCGGCCGATCGCCGCGGCCCCCTACGGCGACCTGACCGGCATTCTCTCGGCACTATCCGGGCCGAGCGGCACCGACCACGGCGACTGGATCGATGCGCTGCGAACCGCGGAGACCGCCGCGCGCGATCAGGAAGCCGCGGATCTCGCTGACGACCGAATCCCGCTGCACCCGATGCGGGTGTACGCCGCGCTGAAGCCGATGCTGGACCGCGACGCCATCGTGGTGATCGACGCCGGTGATTTCGGTTCCTACGCGGGCCGGATGATCGACAGCTATCAGCCGGGCTGCTGGCTGGACAGTGGCCCGTTCGGCTGTTTGGGCTCCGGTCCCGGCTACGCGCTGGCGGCCAAACTGGCCCACCCGCAGCGACAGGTCGTGCTGCTGCAGGGCGACGGCGCCTTCGGCTTCAGTGGCATGGAATGGGACACGCTGGTGCGTCACCAGGTGCCGGTCGTGTCGGTGATTGGCAACAACGGAATCTGGGCGCTGGAGAAGCATCTGATGGAGGCGATCTACGGCTACTCGGTGGTGGCGGAGCTGCGTCCCGGGACTCGCTACGACGAGGTGGTCCGGGCCCTGGGCGGCCACGGCGAGCTGGTGTCGGCCCCCGTCGAGCTGCGGCCCGCGCTGGAACGCTCCTTTGCCAGCGGCCTGCCCGCGGTCGTCAATGTGCTCACCGATCCGACGATCGCCTATCCGCGCCGATCGAACCTCGCCTGATGGGTCGGCGCAGCTCACCGCGTACCGTTGACCTGTGCCAAAGACCACCCGCACCCAGCCGGGCCGCCTGAGCAGCAGATTTTGGAAGCTGCTCGGCGCTAGTACGGAAAAGAACCGCTCGCGCTCCCTCTCCCAGGTCAGCGACTCGTCCGAATACGACGAGAAGGCCGCCGGCCTGTCCGACGAGCAGCTGCGCAAGGCGACCGGGTTGCTCAACCTCGACGATCTGGCGGACTCCGAGGACATCTCGCAGTTCCTGGCGATCGCCCGGGAAGCCGCGGAGCGGTCAGCGGGGTTGCGGCCGTTCGACGTTCAGCTGCTGGGCGCGCTGCGCATGCTCGACGGGGACGTGATCGAAATGGCGACCGGTGAGGGCAAAACCCTGGCCGGCGCGATCGCGGCGGCCGGATACGCGATCGCCGGCCGGCACGTCCACGTGGTCACCATCAACGACTACCTGGCCCGCCGCGACGCGGAATGGGTGGGCCCGCTGATCGAGGCTATGGGGCTGACGGTCGGCTGGATCACCGCGGAGTCGACGAGCGCGGAGCGCCGCGCGGCCTACGACTGCGACGTCACCTACGCCTCGGTCAACGAGATCGGTTTCGACGTGCTGCGGGATCAGCTGGTCACCGATGTCGACGACCTGGTATCGCCCAATCCCGATGTGGCCCTTATCGATGAAGCCGACTCCGTGCTGGTCGACGAGGCGTTGGTGCCGCTGGTGCTGGCCGGCACCACACACCGGGAAACGCCGCGGCTCGAGATCATCAAGCTGGTGGGCGAGCTAGCCCCCGACACCGACTACGACACCGACTCCGACAGCCGCAACGTGCATCTCACCGATGCCGGCGCGCGCAAGGTCGAGAAGGCGCTCGGCGGTATCGATCTGTACTCCGAGGAACACGTCGTCACCACGCTGACCGAGGTGAACGTCGCGCTGCACGCCCATGTGCTGTTGCACCGCGACGTGCATTACATCGTCCGCGACGGCGCCGTGCACCTGATCAACTCCTCTCGCGGCCGCATCGCGCAGTTGCAGCGCTGGCCGGACGGTCTGCAGGCCGCCGTCGAGGCCAAGGAAGGCATCGAGACCACCGAGACCGGCGAGGTACTCGACACCATCACGGTGCAGGCGCTGATCAACCGGTACAAGACGGTGTGCGGCATGACCGGCACCGCGCTGGCCGCCGGTGAGCAGTTGCGCCAGTTCTACAAGCTGGGTGTCTCGCCAATTCCGCCGAACGAGCCCAACATTCGCGAAGACGAGTCCGACCGGGTGTACGTCACCGCCGCGGCCAAGAACGACGCGATCGTCGCTCACATCGCCGAGGTGCACGAAACCGGCCAGCCCGTGCTGGTGGGTACCCGCGACGTGGCCGAGTCCGAGGAGCTGCACGAGCGCCTGGTGCGCCGCGGTGTGAAGGCCGTCGTGCTCAACGCCAAGAACGACGCCGAGGAAGCGCAGGTGATCGCCGAGGCCGGCAAGTACGGCGTGGTCACGGTGTCCACCCAAATGGCCGGGCGGGGCACCGATATCCGGCTCGGCGGCTCCGACGAGGCCGATCACGACCGGGTCGCCGAGCTGGGCGGGCTGCACGTCGTCGGCACCGGCCGCCATCACACCGAGCGGCTGGACAACCAGTTGCGCGGCCGCGCCGGACGCCAGGGCGACCCCGGCTCGTCGGTGTTCTTCTCCAGCTGGGAGGACGACGTCGTTGCGGCCAACCTCGACCGCAACAAGCTGCCCGAGCAGACCGACGAGGACGGCAGGATCGTCAGCCCGAAGACCAACGGCCTGCTCGATCACGCCCAGCGCGTCGCCGAGGGCCGGCTGCTGGACGTGCACGCGAACACCTGGCGCTACAACCAGCTGATCGCCCAGCAGCGTGCCATCATCGTGGACCGCCGAAACACGTTGCTGCGCACCGCAACCGCGCGTGAAGAGCTGGAAGAGCTGGCGCCAAAGCGCTACGAGGAGCTGGCCGGGACCGACGGCATCTCCGAAGAACGGCTCGAGACGATCTGCCGGCAGATCATGCTGTATCACCTCGACCGCGGCTGGGCCGATCACTTGGCCTACCTGGCCGACATTCGCGAGAGCATCCATCTGCGTGCGCTGGGCCGGCAGAACCCGCTCGACGAATTTCACCGGATGGCCGTCGACGCGTTCGCGTCGCTGGCCGCCGACGCGATCGAGGCGGCGCAGCAGACCTTCGAGACGGCGAACATTCTCGAAGAGGAACCGGGCCTGGATCTGTCCAAACTGGCACGACCGACGTCGACGTGGACATACATGGTCAACGACAACCCGTTGTCCGACGACACGTTGTCCACGCTGAGCCTGCCCGGGGTATTCCGCTAGACCGGTTCGTCCCGCGATGCGGACTGGATCGGCACCGGGCTAATGTCACGGCTCATGGAGCCGGTTCCGCCAGACCGGGTGCTGACAGTGCCCAACCTGTTGAGCGCCCTTCGCCTGGTGCTCATCCCGGTCTTCATCTATGTGCTGGTATTCGCGCACGCCAACGCCCTCGCGGTCGCGATCCTGATGTTCAGCGGCGCCTCCGACTGGGCCGACGGCAAGATCGCGCGCACCCTGAACCAATCGTCGCGGCTGGGCGTTCTGCTGGATCCGGCGGTCGATCGGCTTTACATGGTGACCGTGCCCGTCGTGCTGGCGCTGAGCGGGATCGTGCCGTGGTGGTTCGTCATCACCCTGCTGGTGCGCGACGGGCTGCTGGCCGCCACGCTGCCGCTGCTGCGCAGTCGAGGATTGTCGGCGTTGCCGGTGACCTATGTCGGCAAAGCCGCGACCTTCGCCCTGATGTCGGGCTTTCCGCTCGTCTTGCTCGGAACGTGGGATGCGTTGTGGAGCCGCGTGATCGGCGCCTGCGGTTGGGGCTTCCTGATCTGGGGTATGTACGCCTACCTGTGGTCATTCGTCCTGTACGCGGTCCAGATGGCCTTGGTGATGCGCCGGATGCCCAGGGTGGGTGAGCATGCCTGAACCGGATCGCCTGCTGGGCGGGTATGACCCCAACGCGGGCCGCAGCGCGCATGCCGCGGGCCCGACGCTGATTCCGGTACCGTCGCTGCTGCGCGCGCTGCTGTCGGAGCATCTGGACCCCGGCTACGCCGCGGCCGCCGAACGGCGCGCCACCGAGACCGCACCGGCCAGCGGTCGGACCCGCGTCTTCGGCTGGCTGTGGCAGGCCCTGGCCGCGACCCTGGTCGCCACCGTCTTCGCCGCCGCGGTCGCCCAAGCCCGTTCGGTGGAACCCGGGGTGCGCACGGCTCAAGGCCTGCTGGCGCGCAGCGTGCGGTCGACGGAGGAATCCGACACGAAATTGGCCCAGCAGCGCAGCAAGTTGTCACGCCAGGTCGACGACGTCCAGCGACTCGCGCTGGCGGACGACGCCGAGGGCCAGCGGCTGCTGAGCCGCCTGGACGGTCTCGGCCTTGCCGCGGCCAGCACCGCGATCATCGGTCCCGGATTGACCGTGAAAGTGACCGATCCCGGTGCCAGCCCGAATCTTTCCGACGTGTCCAAGCAGCGGGTGACCGGGAGCCGGCAGATCATCCTGGACCGGGACTTGCAGCTCGTCGTCAATTCGCTGTGGGCCAGTGGCGCCGAAGCGATCTCGGTCGGCGGGGTACGGATCGGGCCGAACGTGACGATCCGTCAGGCCGGGGGAGCGATCCTGGTCGACAACAACCCCACCAGCAGCCCGTACACGATCCTCGCGGTCGGGCCGCCGAACGCGATGCGCGACGCTTTCGAGAGCAGTCCCGGAATGCAACGCCTGAGGCTGCTGGAACTCTCCTACGGTGTCGGCATCGCGGTGAACGTCTCCGACGGTCTCTCGCTGCCGGCCGGATCGGTCCGGGAAGTCAAGTTCGCCAAACAGATTGGGCCCTAGTGAGAAAAGATCGCGCATGATCGGTATCGCGGCTCTCGTGGTCGGCATCGTGCTGGGTTTGGTCTTCCACCCGGCGGTGCCCGAGGTCGTCCAGCCTTATCTGCCCATCGCGGTCGTCGCCGCACTCGACGCGGTGTTCGGCGGACTGCGTGCCTACCTGGAGCGGATCTTCGACCCCAAAGTCTTCGTGATCTCGTTCGTGTTCAACGTCTTCGTGGCGGCGCTGATCGTCTACGTCGGTGACCAGTTGGGTGTCGGGACGCAGTTGTCGACAGCCATCATCGTCGTGTTGGGTATCCGGATCTTCGGCAACGCCGCCGCGCTGCGGCGCAGGCTCTTCGGGGCGTGAGGCCAGCGTGAGCCAGGACCAGCCAGTGGGACCGCCCGACGACGAAAGTCGTGACGCCCCAACCCGGCACGACGACACCAAATCCAAATCCGAATCCGACGACGCCGCACCGCGCGGCCGTCACGAATTGCCCGCCAAGAGTCCGCGCCCCGAGATCGGCGCGGTGGGCCGGACCGGGTTGGCCTCGATGTTGCGCGGCGGGCGGTCCCGGCTGATGTTCGGAACGCTGGCGATCCTGCTCTGTCTGGTCCTCGGCATCGCGATCGTCACCCAGGTCCGGCAGACCCGGTCGGGTGATTCGCTGGACACCGCGCGCCCCGCGGACCTGCTGGTGCTGCTGGACTCGTTGCGACAGCGCGAGGGCACGCTGAACGGCGAAGTCAACGACCTGCAGAACACCCTGAATTCGTTGCAGGCGTCCGGCAACACCGATCAGGCCGCCATCCAAAGTGCGCAGGCCCGGTTGGCCGCGCTGTCCATCCTGGTCGGGGCGGTCGGCGCGACCGGGCCCGGCGTCACCATCACCATCGACGACCCGGGTCCGGGGATATCGCCGGAGGTCATGCTCGACGTGATCAACGAGTTGCGGGCCGCCGGCGCCGAGGCGATCCAGGTCACCGGCGGACACCAATCCGTGCGGGTCGGTGTCGACACCTGGGTGGTCGGCACGCCCGGCGCGCTGACCATCGATACCAAGGCGTTGTCGCCGCCGTATTCGATTCTGGCGATTGGCGATCCGCCGACCCTGGCCGCGGCGATGAACATTCCCGGCGGCGCCGAGGACAGCATCAAGCGAGTCGGCGGAAAGATATCCGTGCAGCAGAGCGACCGCATCGACGTCACCACCTTGCGACAACCAAAACCGCACCAATACGCTCAGCCCGTCAAGTGAGCACGTCCCCATCGGAAGACCAGAACAGGATTACCGTGAGCGAAATCCCACCCGATCTGCACTACACCGCCGAACACGAGTGGGTTCGCCGGAGCGGTGACGACACCGTGCGGGTCGGAATCACCGACTTCGCGCAATCGGCGCTGGGCGACGTCGTTTTCGTCCAGCTGCCCGACGTCGGCACCGAGGTGACCGCGGGCGAATCGTTCGGTGAAGTGGAATCGACGAAATCCGTGTCGGACCTGTACGCACCGCTGTCCGGCACGGTGACTGCCGTCAACGGCGATCTGGAAGGCAGCCCCCAGCTGGTCAACTCCGATCCCTACGACGCCGGCTGGCTGGTGGATATCCAGGTCTCGGACGGCTCGGAATTGGAGTCCGCCATTTCCGGGTTGCTCGACGCCGAGGCCTACCGCGGCACACTCACCGAGTGACGGTTGCTAATGTCCCTGCCAGCCCTGCGTGCCGGGGAGAGGGGGCCGGTCGATGCTGCCGGTGGCTAGCGCAATCGGAACCACCGCGCGGTACGGTCAACACAACAGCGTTAGAAGGCAAGTAATCGGCAATACAGGGTTCAAGAAACCTAGTGGGAAGCCGGCCGAACGGCCCGGTCAGACAACGCCACAGCGGCCAGTGAGGAGCAGCGCGTGACGGATATGGACTCAGGAAGTTCGCAAGACCAGACTTCCGACGAAGTCACCGTGGAAACGACTTCGGTCTTCCGCGCCGACTTCCTCAACGAACTGGACGCGCCCGCGCAGTCTGGCTCAGAGAGCACGGTGTCCGGGGTCGAAGGACTGCCTGCGGGTTCGGCATTGCTGGTCGTCAAACGGGGACCCAACGCCGGATCGCGCTTCCTGCTCGACCAGGCCATCACCTCGGCCGGCCGCCACCCCGACAGCGACATATTCCTCGATGACGTCACGGTGAGCCGCCGCCACGCCGAATTCAGGTTGGAAAACAACGAATTCCACGTCGTAGATGTGGGTAGCCTGAACGGCACCTACGTCAATCGCGAGCCGGTGGACTCGGCAGTGCTGGCGAACGGTGACGAAGTGCAGATCGGCAAGTTCCGCTTGGTGTTCCTGACCGGACCCAAAGGTGACGACGACGGAGGATCCGGAGGCTAGTGAGCGCACCCGATAGCTCGGCCCTGGCCGGGATGTCGATTGGGGCGGTTCTGGACCTGTTGAGGCCGGATTTCCCCGATGTCACGATCTCCAAGATTCGCTTCTTGGAAGCAGAGGGACTGGTGACGCCGCAGCGCGCCGCGTCTGGATACCGCAGATTCACCGCGTACGACTGCGCGCGACTGCGCTTCATCCTCACCGCACAGCGCGATCATTATCTGCCGCTGAAGGTGATCAGGGCGCAACTGGATGCTCAGCCCGACGGCGAACTGCCGCCGTTCGGATCGCCTTATGCCGTACCGCGATTGGTTTCGGTGACCGACGGCGACGGCGCCCTCGATACCGGATCTGATGCTGCCGCGGTGGCACCCACCCGCGTCCGCTTGAGCCGAGAAGACCTTCTGGACCGCGCCGGCGTGGACGAAGACCTGCTCACCGCGCTGCTCAAAGCCGGGGTGATCACCACCGGTCCGGGCGGCTTCTTCGACGAGCACACCGTCGTGATCTTGCAGTGCGCGCGAGCGCTGTCCGACTACGGCGTCGAGCCACGGCATCTGCGTGCCTTCCGCTCCGCCGCGGACCGACAGTCCGACCTGATCGCCCAAATCGCCGGGCCGATGATCAAGGCCGACAAGGCCGGCGCCCGCGATCGCGCCGACGACCTGGCGCGCGAGGTTGCCGCACTCGCAATTACTTTGCACACATCGCTGATCAAGTCCGCCGTTCGCGACGTTCTTCGACGCTGAGGACTAGACTTCCCTCAACAGCTTGGTGTTCGGCGACACGGAGAGGAATGGTGCTCCACCGGGTCGTCGCGCCGAGTGAAAGTCGGACACGGCGGCATGCGCGGAGGGCAGACACAAATGGGTGAAGTTCGTGTTGTCGGCATTCGCGTCGAGCAGCCGCAGAACCAGCCGGTGCTGTTGCTGCGCGAGGCCAACGGTGACCGCTACCTGCCGATTTGGATCGGACAGTCCGAAGCCGCCGCGATCGCGCTCGAACAACAAGGCGTCGAGCCGCCCCGCCCGCTGACTCATGATCTGATTCGCGATCTCATTGCCGCACTTGGGCATTCGCTCAAAGAGGTCCGGATCGTCGATCTGCAGGAAGGCACTTTCTACGCCGACCTTGTCTTCGACCGCAACATCACCGTGTCGGCCCGGCCCTCGGATTCGGTGGCGATCGCGCTTCGGGTCGGTGTCCCGATCTACGTCGAGGAGGCCGTTCTCGCACAGGCGGGTCTGTTGATCCCCGACGAGAGCGACGAGGAATCCAACACCGCCGTTCGCGAAGACGAGGTCGAGAAATTCAAGGAATTTCTCGACAGCGTGTCACCCGACGACTTCAAGGCGACCTAGGCTCCAGACTCCGGGGCCGGGCAACACGCGCATTCACGAAACCGCGGGTCGGAAGTATTGCCGTCGCGGAGTTAAGCTGATGCGTCGATATCGCGGATCCGTCTCATCTGACACTGTGATCTCGACACGCCAGATGGATAGCACGCCCCTTGCCCTTATGGCGGCCATACTTTGAGGACGAGTTAAGGCACGACAGTGGTCGAACAGCGTAAGCTCTCAAGCACTCGGGCCTTAGCCAACGTGGCTGTGAAGACAGCCAGTGGACGCAGCTAGTGACAGAGCGCGATCGGCGAGAGGGAACCACTGTGAGCGACCAGCCACGTCAAGAACAGCTGGACCTTGCTGACGATGCCGCGACTCATGGTGAATCGAGCGTCACCGTGGCCAGCGGACCCGTGCAGCCCGGACTGTTTCCTGACGATTCGGTGCCGGACGAGCTAGTCGGCTACCGCGGGCCGAGCGCCTGTCAGATCGCCGGGATTACCTACCGGCAACTGGACTACTGGGCACGCACGTCGTTGGTAGTGCCCTCGATTCGTAGCGCTGCCGGATCCGGCAGCCAGCGGCTGTACTCCTTCAAGGACATCTTGGTTCTCAAGATCGTCAAGCGACTGCTGGACACCGGTATCTCGTTGCACAACATCCGCGTCGCCGTCGACCACCTGCGTCAGCGCGGCGTCGAGGATCTGGCCAACATCACCCTGTTCTCGGACGGCACCACCGTTTACGAATGCACATCGGCCGAAGAGGTCGTTGACCTGCTGCAGGGCGGTCAGGGCGTGTTCGGCATCGCCGTGTCCGGCGCCATGCGGGAGCTGACCGGCGTCATCGCCGACTTCCCCGGTGAGCGCGCGGACGGCGGCGAGTCGATCGCGGCACCCGAGGATGAGCTGGCTTCGCGGCGCAAGCATCGCGACCGCAAGATCGGCTAATAACACATTGTTCGCCGACTCGCCACGCGTAGTTGGTGTATTTCATGTACCGGGCTTCACTCACGGGTAACATAAGGGTTGCATCACGCCCGCGCGGGAGAGTTCTGTGGCAGCCAGCCATGGACGCCGAAGGAGCAACACCTCTCCGTCAACCTCTCAGGTACCAGGACCGCGTCAAGGTTACGATGCCTCTGGAAAGCGGTGCCGCTCGCAGCGGTTCACCCGCCGATGGGGAAAGGCGCTTGGGGGGACTACGCGCCGAATCTCTCAGGCGCCCGTGACTGGGTAAGGACAGAGGGAGAGGGCCGATAGTCCCTCTGCCGATGTCAGGAGTGCCCGATGGTCGATCAACCAACTTTTGCAGCCCGTCATATTGGTCCGGACAGCCAGGCCATCGAGGCCATGCTCGACGTGATCGGTGTCGGCTCGCTCGACGAGCTGGCCGCCAAGGCCGTGCCCGCCGGCATTCTCGACAAACTTTCGGACGGCGGCCTCGCGCCGGGTCTGAGCGCACTGCCGCTGGCCGCCAGCGAGGCCGAAGCGATCACCGAACTCCGGGCGCTGGCCGACACCAACACGGTGGCGGCGTCGATGATCGGACAGGGTTACTACGACACCCTCACGCCGCCGGTTCTGCTGCGCAACATCATGGAGAACCCGGCCTGGTACACGGCATACACCCCGTACCAGCCGGAGATCAGCCAGGGCCGGCTGGAAGCGCTGCTGAACTTCCAGACCATGGTCACCGATTTGACCGGGCTCGAGATCGCCAACGCCTCGATGCTCGACGAGGGCACCGCGGCCGCCGAGGCGATGACGCTGATGCACCGGGCGGCACGCGGATCGGCCAACCGGCTGGCCGTCGATGCCGACATATTCGCGCAGACCGCCGCCATCCTGGCCACCCGCGCCCAGCCGTTGGGCATCGAAATCGTCACCGCCGATCTGCGTGACGGCCTGCCGGACGGCGACTTCTTCGGTGTCATCACCCAACTGCCCGGAGCCAGCGGCCGGATCACGGATTGGTCGGCACTGGTGGCCGAGGCTCACGAGCGGGGCGCGCTGGTCGCGATCGGTGCCGATCTGTTGGCGTGTACGTTGATCACCCCGCCGGGCGAGATCGGCGCCGACGTCGCCTTCGGCAGCACCCAAAGGCTCGGTGTGCCAATGGGGTTCGGTGGCCCGCATGCCGGGTATCTGGCGGTGCGCACCGCGCAGGCGCGTCAGCTGCCGGGCCGATTGGTCGGCGTCTCGGTCGACACCGACGGCTCACCGGCCTATCGCCTGGCGTTGCAGACCCGTGAGCAGCACATCCGCCGCGACAAGGCGACCAGTAACATCTGCACCGCGCAGGTGCTGCTGGCCGTGATGGCCGCGATGTACGCCAGCTACCACGGCGCCGACGGACTGACCGCCATCGCCCGCCGGGTACATGGCCGCGCGCAATCCATCGCCGCCGCACTGGGCGAGGCGTTGGTGCACGACACGTACTTCGACACCGTGCTGGCCCGGGTGCCGGGACGGGCGGACGAAGTGCTGGCCAAGGCCAAGGCCAGGGGGGTCAACCTCTGGCGCGTCGACACCGACCATGTGTCGGTGTCCTGCGATGAGGCCACCACCGAGGCTCACGTGGCCACGGTGCTGGAGGCGTTCGGAGTGTCGCCCGCTGACCCGTCGGGCGTCGAAATCGCCACGCGCACATCGGAATTCCTCACCCACCCGGCCTTCACCCAGTACCGGACCGAAACCGCGATGATGCGTTACCTGCGAACACTGGCCGACAAGGACATCGCCCTGGACCGCAGCATGATTCCGCTCGGCTCGTGCACGATGAAGCTGAACGCCGCCGCCGAGATGGAGGCGATCACCTGGCCGGAGTTCTCCAGGCTGCACCCCTTCGCTCCGGCGGCGGACACCCCGGGGATGCGCCGGCTGATCAGCGACCTGGAGTCGTGGCTGGTGCAGATCACCGGCTACGACGCGGTTTCACTGCAGCCGAACGCCGGATCGCAGGGTGAGTACGCCGGCCTGTTGGCGATCCACGACTATCACGCCAGCCGCGGCGAACCGCAGCGCGATGTCTGCCTGATTCCATCCAGCGCGCACGGCACCAACGCGGCATCGGCGGCGCTGGCCGGGATGCGGGTGGTCGTGGTGGGCTGCCAGGAAAACGGCGACGTCAATCTCGACGATCTGCGCGCCAAGATCGGCGCGCATGCCGACCGGTTGTCGGCGCTGATGATCACCTACCCGTCCACGCACGGGGTGTACGAACACGACATCGCCGAAATCTGCGCGGCCGTGCATGACGCCGGTGGCCAGGTGTACGTCGACGGCGCCAACCTCAACGCGCTGGTGGGTCTGGCCCGGCCGGGCAAGTTCGGCGGCGACGTGAGCCATCTGAACCTGCACAAGACGTTCTGCATCCCGCACGGCGGCGGCGGCCCGGGCGTGGGTCCGGTCGCCGCGCGTGCACACCTGGCGCCGTTCCTGCCGGGTCATCCGCATGCGCCCGAACTGCCCGAGGGGCACCCGGTGTCGTCGGCGCCCTACGGATCTGCCTCGATCCTGCCGATCAGCTGGGCCTACATCCGGATGATGGGCGCGGACGGACTGCGGGCGGCGTCGCTGACCGCGATCGCGTCGGCGAACTACATCGCCCGTCAGCTCGACGAGTACTTCCCGGTGCTGTACACCGGCGAGAACGGCATGGTCGCCCACGAATGCATCCTGGACCTGCGCGGCATCACCAAGTCGACTGGCGTGACCGTCGACGATGTCGCAAAGCGGTTGGCAGACTACGGTTTTCACGCACCGACGATGAGCTTCCCGGTCGCCGGCACGCTGATGGTGGAACCCACCGAGAGCGAGGATCTCAACGAGATCGACGCGTTCTGCGATGCGATGATCGCGATCCGCGGCGAGATCGATCGCGTGGGCGCGGGGGAGTGGCCCGCCGACGACAATCCGCTGCGGGGCGCACCACACACCGCCGAGTGCCTGCTGGTCGCGGACTGGGATCATCCGTACACGCGGGAACAGGCCGCCTACCCGCTCGGCAAGGGCTTCCGGCCCAAGGTGTGGCCGCCGGTGCGTCGGATCGACGGGGCCTACGGGGACCGCAACCTGATGTGCTCGTGCCCGCCGATCGAGTCGTACGCCTGATCTGACGCTTACCGCGCGGTCATGTCGGTGTGCGGCCTTACTGTCCGGGCATGCAGTCAATTGATCCCCGCCCCGAGACAGTCTTCGACTACCTCGACCCGGCGATTGACCGTGGCGCGACATTTCCGGAGCTGATGGAGCTGCTGGACAACTACCGGCGTTTTTTGCGTGAGCGGGCGACGCTCGAGTACGAGTTGAACAGCCCATTCGGGCCCCCTTGGCAGGCCGGCGCGAGCCCTCCGGTCGCCTGAACAGACTTTGTGTCGGTGGCTCGCGCTATTGTCGAACACATGTTCGATACTGAGCTGGGTGCTTCACTGACCGACCAATCGGCGCTGATCGAGCGCATCGCCGAGCTGGAGCGAATCAAATCGGCTGCCGCGGCGGGACAGGCTCGAGCGGCGGCCGCCCTGGACGCGGCACGCCGAACCGCCGAGGCGGCCGCCGGGATGCCCGCGGCAAAGCGCGGGCGCGGGGTGGCCAGCGAGATCGCGCTGGCGCGTCGGGACTCGCCCGCCCGCGGCGCTCGACATCTCGGCTTCGCCAAAGCCCTGGTGCACGAGATGCCACACACTCTGGCGGCACTCGAATCCGGCGTGCTCTCCGAGTGGCGGGCTACGCTGATCGTGCGGGAGAGCGCGTGCTTGAACGTCGAGGACCGTCGCACATTGGATGCCGAGTTGTGTGCCTACCCGGCCGGCCTGAACGGAATGGGCGATGCGCGGGTGGCCGCCACGGCCAAGGTGATCGCGTACCGGCTGGATCCACATGCCATCGTCGAACGAGCTGCCAGAGCCGAGAATGAGCGCACCGTCACGATCCGGCCGGCCCCCGACACCATGACCTACCTGACCGCACTATAGCCAGTGGCCCAAGGAGTTTCGGTGTACGCGGCGCTGCGCCGCGAGGCCGACAGTCGCGGCGACGGACGCTCGCGCGGGCAAGTGATGGCCGACACCCTCGTCGAACGGGTCACCGGGCGCGATGCGGCGGTCCCCATACCGATAGTGGTCAACCTTGTCCTCTCGGATGAAACGCTGCTGGGCGAGGGCATCACGGCGGCCGACGTCTGCGGGTACGGTCCCATCCCGGCCGCAGTGGCCCGCGCAATGGTCGCAGACGCCGTCGCCGACCGGCGGTCCCGAGCGACGCTGCGGAGGCTCTATGCCCATCCCCGTTCCGGGGCGCTGGTGGCGATGGAGTCACGGGCGCGACTGTTCCCGCGTGGTTTGGCGAGTTTTATCGAGCTGCGTGACCAACGTTGTCGCACGCCCTACTGCGATGCGCCGATCCGGCATCGCGACCACGCGCGACCCTGGGCCCAAGCCGGACCTACCACCGCAGCCAACGGTCTCGGCTCGTGCGAGCAATGCAACTACGCCAAGGAGGCCGACGGCTGGCGGGTAACCACCGGCATCGACGAAAATCACACCCACACAGCCGAATTCGCCGCACCGACCGGACAGACCTACCGGTCAGCGGCCCCACCGCGAGCACCTACGATCACGTACAGCGACATCGAGGTGCGAGTCGGCATCGCGCTGGCCAAGCATGCCGCCTAGGCTTCCAGGCTTCTCAACCGAAGCACTTGATGATCGCGGTGGCGATCTCGTCGGGTGCATCCTCCTGGATGAAGTGCTTGGCCGCTGGGAGCTCGACCAGGACGTGATCGGGGAAGGGGGCCCGCATGCGCGGGATGCTTGGGCCCGGCCTAAACGCGAAGTCCTTCATGCCCCACACCAGCAGCGTCGGCTTCGCACCGAGTTTGCCCGGCACTTCGCGACTCAACCGCTCCAGCAGCGGACGAGCGGCCAAGAGCTGCTTGGGCATCTCGGCCACTCCCAGGCGTGCGGCCGGGCTGGGCTGAACACCGCGGTAGTGGTTCATCACCGCGGCTCCGGGCCGGCGTGCGGTGCCCGCGGGGATGAGTCGCTCCACGAAGAAATTGCGCTGCAGGATCGCCTTTTGCATTGGGGGACTGGACATCACGCGAGAGAAGATCTTGGTCGTCAGTACATCGACCGGCCAGAACCACGTGTTGCCCAACACGACGCCCCGGACCCGTTCGGCACGTTCGACCGCGACCGCCATGCTGATCGGCCCGCCCCAGTCCTGGCCCATTGTCAGGTAGCCGTCGAGTCCCAGGTGATCGACGAACTCGCCGATCACCTGGGCATGCTGGTCGACCTTGTACCCGAATCCGGCCGGTCGATCCGACAGCCCGAAGCCCAGATGATCCGGTGCGATGCAACGGAATTGACCGCGCAAGGTAGTAATGATGTTGCGATACAGGAAGCTCCACGTCGGGTTGCCGTGGCACAGCAGCAGCGGCGGGCCGGTTCCTTCGTCGACGTAATGGATGCGTCCCCGTGAGCTGTCGAACCAGCGTGATTGAAACGGATACAACCGTGGATCCGGGGTGAAATCCGGTTTGAACTCCTGACCCATGACCGACCCTCCTGCGCCAATGCTCATGATGGTAGGCCCCCGGTGGGTCGGCCGCGATAGGCGAGGGCTTCACCTGGTAGGGGCGAATGGGCCGGCAGGGCGGGAATCGATGCGGGGCCTGGTGTGATAGTCGGACAGCCGAACGTGATGTGTCTTGCGCCAGAACGCAATTGCCGAGGAGGGCCAGAGCGCGGTGTTTTTACCGGTGGCGGGATGCTGGTACCAGCTGCGGCATCCGCCCGCCTGCCACACCGAGTGGGCGAGGCGGCCCTGCAGCCAGTCGTTGAACGTCTGCTCGACAGTCGGCCGAACGGTGAGTGCGCCAAGCTTTCGGCGCCGGGCGTTTTTCAGGCAGCTCAGCACGTATCGCGTCTGGGCCTCGATCATGAAGATCTGCGAATTGTGTCCGAGCGCGGAATTGGGGCCCAGCATGACGAAGTAGTTCGGGAATCCCGACACCGTCGTGCCGAGGTAGGCCGAGGAACCCTGCCGCCAGCGATCGGAGAGCCGTTCGCTGTCGCGGCCGACGATCTCGATGTCGGAGAAGGCGAACTGGGTGTCGAACCCGGTCGCATAGATGACGACGTCAGCGTCGTGTGATTGGCCGTCGGCGGTCTTCACCTGGTCGGCGGTGATCTCGGCGATCGGCGAGATCACCACGGTGACGTTATCGCGGCTCAGCGCCGGGTAGTAATCGTTCGAAATCAGCAGGCGCTTGCAGCCGATCGCATAGTCCGGCGTCAGCGCTGCCCGCAACTGTGGATCAGCGATCTTGCGCTGCAACATCGTTCGCGCCAGGCGTTCGGCATCCGCCATCGCGGCGGACGTGTCGACGAAACCGTCGACCCGTCGTTCGTGAATCCAGAACAGCCGCGCCCTGGTGTACCACCGGTAGGGCCCGAATTTCCGCAGCCGGTGCTGGCGACGCGTGAACGTCCGGTCGGCTTTCGGCACGATCCAGCCCGGGGTGCGTTGAAACAGCGTGAGCTGCTTGACCTCCGGCGCGATGCGGGGGACGAATTGGATTGCGCTGGCGCCACTTCCGATCACCGCGACCCGCTTGCCCCGTAGCGGGACGGAATCGTCCCACCGTGCGGAGTGAAACGCGTTGCCGGCGAAAGTCGTGCGCCCGGCGACGTCGGGATAGCGGGGACGACGCAGCAATCCCGTCGCCGAGACCAGATATCGGCATTCCAGCACGGTCCCCGACGAGGTCTCCACCGTCCAGGATTGCCGGGATTCTTCCCAGCGCGCCGAGATCACCCGGGTGGCGAAATCGATGTGCCGGATCACGCCGCGCTGTGCGGCGAACTCGTGCAGGTACTCCAAGATTTCGGGCTGGGATGCGAACAAGCGTGACCAGTCGGCCCGCTGGGCAAACGAAAACGAGTACAACGGTGCGGGGATGTCGCATCCGCATCCGGGATACGTGTTGTCGCGCCACGTTCCGCCGATGTCGCGTGCCTGCTCGAGAACCCGGTAGGAAAACCCGGCCCGCTGCAGCTGATGGGCCACGCACAGCCCACTGATACCGGCGCCGATGATCACGACGTCCAGCGGCGCCACGCCGCGGTCAACCATCGGCGCCCGTTTGGGTGGGGCCGACGAACAGCGAGTACAACTGCAGTCCGCCGTCGATGCCGATCTCCTGGGCCGTGATGTAGCCGGAGGCATCGCGCGCGAGGAAGGTCACCAGATCGGCCACCTCGTCCGGACGGCCGAAGCGCCCACTGAGCACCGCCGACCTGAGCCGCTCCTGGTCGGCCTCGGGCAGCGCCAGCACCGGCGGAGTGGCGATCATGCCGGGCAGCACGCAGTTGGCGGTGATGCCCAGCGCGCAGTTCTCGATCGCGATGGTGCGGATCATTCCATAGAGGCCGGCTTTCGACGCCGCGTAGGCGACCTTGCCGGGGGACCCGAGTTGAGCCGCCATGCTGGAGATCGCGATGATGCGCCCGAAGCGCCGTTCCCGCATCCCCGGCAGGCAGGCCTGGATCACGCGGAACGATCCGGTGAGGTTAGCGTCGATATCGCGGGACCACTTCTTCGCCGACATCGAATGCGCCGGGGCGAAGGTGTCGACAACGCCGGCGACGGTCACGCAGATGTCGACGTCGTCGGTGGCCTCGTCCGGAATCGGGCCGGCGGACAAGTCGACAATCACGTCGGCGGGGTCCGCCATGTCCATCGTGCGAACCGTCACGCCGATGGTGCGCAACTGAGCACATACCGCCGCTCCGATACCCCCGTTGGCGCCGGTCACCAGCGCGGTCCGCTTCGTCACATCGCCCTCCTCAGCCAATACGCATGTGCCTCCGCTTATTTGACAGCGAATCCGGCGTCGACCGGAAGAGCGACGCCGGTGACATATTTGGCCTGGTCGCTCACCAGCCACAGGACCGCGTCGCTGACATCTTCGGGTTGGATCATGGATACCGGCATCAGGTTCGTCACCGCGGCCACCACTTCCGGGTTTTCGGAAACCTAGGCATCCATCGCCTCGCTCATGATCATCGGCGTTTCGACACCGGTCGGATGCAGCGTGTTGACCCGGATGTTGTCCTGCGCCCGCCAATGTGTGAAGGACCGCATCAGGCCGACGACACCGTGTTTGGTGGCGGCGTATGCGCTGCCACCTGCCGACCCGGCGCCGCCGACGCCCTTGAGCCCCTGGGTGGAACTGATCAAGACGATCGCGCCACCCTTGCCCGCTGCCCGCATACTGGGCACGGCGGCGCTGACCGTGTTCCACACGCCGATCAGGTTCACATCCGCGATGTCGCGGAAGACCACCGCGGGATCGGCCGCTATCGGGCCAGGGGCCGCGATTCCCGCGTTGGCCACGATGATGTCGATCGGCCCGAGCAGCTCGGTGGCTTCCTCGACAACCTGGCGCAGTCGAGATGCGTCGCGAACGTCGGCCGTCCGGGCCACGATCCGCCGGCCCTCCGCTTCGACGGATTTCACCGTCTGATCGAGATCCTCTTCGGTGCTCAATGGGTAAGGGACCGAATCGATCTGGCCGCAGAGGTCGATGGCGACGATATCCGCGCCCTCCTCGGTCAATCGAACAGCATGGCTTCGTCCCTGTCCCCGTGCGGCGCCGGTGATGAAGGCAACCTTGCCGTCCAGCATGCCCATAGTTCTTCCCATCTCGGTTGTTATTCGGTGATCGAGTTTCAGGCGGACACCGCGGGCTGCGAACGAAGGAAATCAATGGTCAAATCGGCGAATGCGTCGGCAGCTTCGACGTGCGGCGCGTGGCCGACCGCGCGGAAGAGATGCACCCGGGCGTGTGGCAGCAACCGCCGCGTCGCGTCCATCTGTCGCCCGGGCAGGATGCGATCGCGATCGCCCCAGACGGCCAGGGTCGGGCGAGGGTGTTTGGACACCTCGGACAGCAATTCGGCTCGCCATTCCGGTCGCACGCCCCGGATGGTGGCCAGCGCGCGGGCGGTCTCGTGCACGACCACGCCGTTGTCGGGCTGCCGCGCGAACCTCAAAGCGCGATCGATGCGCTCGTCGGTCGCCAACGATCGATCGACGTAGATTTGTCGTTCCATCGTCCGTACGGTGGCGCGGTTGGTGTGACGGGCGGTGGCGGGGCCGATGACCGGCACGGACATCAATCGCAGCATTGGATGCAACGGGGAACCGAATCCCGCGCTGCTGACCAGATTCAGCGAGGCGACCCGGTCGGGGGCGCAGGCCAACAGTTGCAGCGTGACCGCGCCGCCCAGTGAATGGCCGATGACGTGCACGGGCCTGGTCTCGCCGATCGCATCCAGAGTGTCGATGACCCCCTGCGCGAGTCCTGGCAACGTGGTCGAGACGGGCAGGCGATCGGACAAACCGGAACCCGGCATGTCAAAAGCGATGACCCGATAACCGCCCTGTCGCAGCGGCAGAAACTGCGTCTCCCAATCTTCCAAGCTGCGACTGACACCGTGCAGCAACAGGATTGGGGGCCGGTCTGCGTCGTCGTCGACGAGGACGCGGGTACGCCGGCCCTTGACATCGATGGACTTGATCGATTGCATGCGAGTACTCCTCGAAATTAACGTTTCTGATCTGGCTCGGCGCCGAGGATCAATTTGTCCCGCAACGGAATTCGAACGCGGTTGTCAGCGCGCAATATTCCCCCACAGACCCGACGATACGTGGCAACGAGACCGCCAAAAGGCGGCCCCGGCAAACGGATCGGGGATGACTTTCGACGTTGTCACTACATCGTCGCCCGCCAGAGCATGCCGGCACAGGCCGAAATGTTCCTGGGTGCCTCACACCCTCCCGGGCGATTCGCGGTTACGCCGTGCTGAGCCGCCGCAAGGCGCACTCGGAAGGCGATCCCGGTTGCGCCCAGAAGGGAACGAATACATGCCCGCTCGGCTCGAGCGTCATATGTTGGAAGTGCAGCGTTATCGGCCCGACCTCGGGATGCATCAGTTTCTTCTTGCCGCTGTTGTCGTGCGTCACATCGGGGCGAGACCACAGCATCCGGAAGCGTTCCCTGCGTTTGAGGAGTTCCTCGATTCCCGCCGTCAAACCCGGGTTCGGTTTGCGCACCGCGTAAACGCGCAGCCAACACACCGCGCGGGTCGTCAGTTTGTCCCAGTTCCGATAGAACTTCTGCACCTCGGGGTCGAGAAACAGCGACAGCATCGCATTGTCGCCGATTTCCATATGCGGAAAGACAGCGCGCGCAATGGGATTGGCTGCCACCAAATTCAGTGCGCAATCGTGAATATGCACGGGCGTAAGCGGCCAACTGGTGATCAGCGAATGAATCTCCGGCTCAATATCCTTCAGGCAGCGTTTTCCGGATCGCGGCTGCCGCACCAGGTCCCGCAAGTAGGCGGCGTCATCGTCTTCGAGCTTCAACGCCAGCGCAATACCGTCTAGGACCTGATCCGAAGGACTCTTCTCGCGCCCCTGCTCGATGCGCAGGTAGTAGTCCACGCTGACGCCGGCCAGCGCCGCAACCTCCTCGCGGCGCAGTCCGACAACCCGGCGCCGACCCCCGCTGGGAAGTCCTACGTCGGTCGGTTGCAGTTGTTCACGACGGTTACGGAGAAATTGGGCCAATGTCGGGGCTTGTGGCACCCGCCCGACCCTGGGCGTAGCACCACCGCCACCGCCATCGATGACCTCGAATCGGCGTTCGATCGCCGCGGTCTCGTTCATCGGACCAGGGCCGTTGCTACTTGGCCCATTAGCGCAGCCAGCCGCGCAAGGCCCGCTTCGTTGTTGTAGCGAGTGAATCTCGTCCCCAGCATGTCGTCCCCCTTGCGTTCCGATGCCCCCACCCGAGCATCTCCATTAGTCGAACGCCAGGGTTATTAGTAACTATTGCTGACTATATTTGTGAATTACCAGCTGTCCAGAAAAACGCGGCCGGGGACCGGATGTTTGCGCGGATCGGTGTTAGCGCTGCGGCTTTTGGGACGCGCCGTCCGTCACCGCCGCGCGCTGGTGATCGATGACCGCCCGAAAGTCGGTCAGGAAACGACGGAAGTTCGCGGTGCCGAGATTGCGTGAATGACGCTTCATGATGTCGGCCATGATCGCGTCGGCGGCATCCATCTGCCGGCGTCCACGAGCGGTGGGCACCACCAGCTTGGCTCGGCGGTCGAGCGGATCCGGCTTACGAACCACATAGCCCAGGGTTTCGAGGTCGTCGATCATCACGCCGATCACCTGTTTCACTTGACCGGAGAGTCGTGCCAGGTCAGTCGCCCGAACACCCTCGGGACACAGGTACGCCAGCACCGCGCCGTGGCGGGGGACGATGTCGTCGAAACCCTCGTCGCGCAGCCGGTCGAAGAGTTCGTCTTGCACCGCCACCAGCAGGCGGCCGGCCAGCACCCCGAGATCGTTGCCTCGACCGCCCTCGCCGTTCATTACCGCCCTCCACCGTCAGCCCATCGGGCGCGCGAGCCGCACCATGTCGGTCAGCGTGATGCAAGCGGCGCTGCTGCGGCTGGCAAGCTCGCTGCTTCAGCTCAAGAATGTACCGATTGCGGAGGCCAGGTCGGGCGACGCCGAGGTCGCCAGGTTCTGGTAGCTACCGCCCGAGAGCTGGGCGACCGCTTCCCAGGTGACCCGATCCGGATCGGCGCCGAAGTCGATGACGTTGACGGCGATCGGCTTGGCCGGGTCGGCGCTGGTCCGGATGAAGTTTTGCAGCCCCGGCCCGTCCAGCGATTGGTCCGTGTGCGGCCCAGCCGTGATCAGCAGAATCGAATTTGATTGCCCAGCACGGTAATTCGTCTGCATGTCCTGGTAGATCATGCGCAGCGTGGTGAACGACACCGCCCCGCCGGCCGACGAATATTGCTTATCCAGCGCCGCGGCCAGGGCCGCGGGGCGAGGCTGGCCGTTGACCGGATCGGCCAGCGGGCCCGTCGCGACCTCCGAGCGGCCCTCATGGCCGTCGAAAGTCCACAGTCCCAGGATCGCGGAAGGCGGCAGGGCCTTGATCCTGTCCTGCAGCGCCGTGATCACGTTGGCCAGCCGGGTTTTCCCGCCTTCGTCGCCGGGCATCGACTGGTCCAGCATGATCGTCGCGGCCAATCCGCTGGACGGCGCGGACATGGCATCGGCCAGCGTGGCACGCATGGCGTCGTCGCCCACCGAAAGCGTCGAAGGCAGGTCCGCGAAACTCGTCACCGGGCTGCTCGGAGGTTTGACGCCGTTCACCCGGAAGCCGGCTTTGGCCAGCTTCGCGAGTTGTTCGGGCTTGCGCATGAAGTGGGCGAATTCGCTTGCCGCCGAGGTCTGTTCCTTCGTCAGCCACGAGCCACTGAGCATCACCGTCGGGTAGTCGGCGACCGGCGCCGGTCCTTGCGGAAGCCAGGTGGCCAGCGTGTTCTTGGCGTCCGGCGCGGATTGGCCGCGCTCGAACACCTGCTGCTCGGTGGTGATCACCGCATGCACCGCTGCGGTTGCTGGATCACCAGGCTTCAGCAGCGTGTTCATCGCCTCGGTCAGCGTGTTGTCCGCCAGTTTGGGTTGGGCGTTTGTCAATGAGCGCAGTGCGGCGGTGCCCTGCGTGGCCGGCGCACCGGGCGGGGCCGACGCGGCCGCCACCGCCTCGCCCGCCAGATAGGACGCGTCGCTGTTCCCGCTCGTCGGCACCGCCAGCCGCAGCGATCCCCACGCCGGTAACTTCAACCCCGCCAAGGAGTTCGGGCTGGTCTGCAGGCCGGGCAGCGCGCCCCAGGTCTGATTGGACAGCGCCTGCTGCAGTTCTGGCCGAACGGCGAGCAGCACCGGTGACTTCACCAGCGAACGGCTGTCGCTGATCGTCTTCTGGCCCGCGGCCGCCGACAGCCGCGCGGCCGACACCGAGCTGCCCGGGATCCACAGCGCCGGCTGGGAACCGAGTTCCGCCGGCCACTTGCCGATGAAGCCGGCGATGACGGCGTCGGCGCCGGCGGGTTTGACGTCCACCACCATGCAGTGGTCCCCAACCGGGCCGGCCGAGGAGTTGTAGCTTTCGGCGAACGGCCGTACTTGGTCGACGATCGAGGGGTCGACAACGACGGCAACGGTTTCCTTACCGCCGACGCAGCGGGCGGCGGCCGTGTGCGAACGATGGAATAACACGTCGCCGAAGAAACTCCACAGGATGACGGTGCCGACCACCACGATGACCGCGACCAGGGCCACGATCACGCCGATGCTGACTCCACGCCGCCCGCCCGCGCTGCGGTGCCCGCCCCGCCAATCGCCGAGTACACGGTGGCCGGACTCGAAAAGACCCGGCTTGGGGTCCGCCGGCCCGGGAGCTTCCGGCCGGGCCGGAAAGTCGGGGTAGTCGTCGTCCTCCACGAGGCGCGCGTCGACGGCGTAGTGGTCCTCCGCGGCGGGGAAGTTCTCATCGACGTAGTCGTCGTCGACGTAGTCGTCGTAGAAATCCTCGTCCTGTTCGACGGGCGTGACGGCGTCCTGCTCCTCGTCGGCGTCGTCACCAAAGGGATAGTCGCCGTAGTCGTCCTCGCGCGGCGTGCCCCGCTCCTCCTGGTAACGGGAGACGAGGTCGCGGGCGGTGAACTTGAGCGTCGTTTCGTCGGATGGGTCGTCGGGCGACTTCCCGGGCATGCTGTGCCTACCCATACCGGCGCCCGGTATCAGGCACCAGCGCGGGCTTTGAGCTCACGCCGTCGTCGATGCAGAATCGGCTCGGTATAGCCGCTGGGCTGCTGCGCACCGGACAGGATCAGTTCCTGGGCGGCCAGGAACGCGATGCTGTCGTCGAAGTTGGGCGCCATCGCGTGATACGACGCGTCGCCGGCGTTCTGCTGATCCACCACCGGCGCCATCCGCTCCAGGCTGGCTCGCACGTCCTCTTCCGTGATGATGCCGTGGCGCAGCCAGTTGGCCAGCAGCTGGCTGGAGATCCGCAGCGTGGCGCGGTCCTCCATCAGGGCCACGTTGTGGATATCGGGCACCTTCGAACAGCCGACGCCCTGGTCGATCCAGCGCACCACGTAGCCCAGGATGGACTGGCAGTTGTTGTCGACCTCCTCGCGGATCTCCTCCGGAGCCCACGCCAGCTCCTTGGCCAGCGGGATGGTCAGCAACTCGTCGATCGTCGTGCGCTTCTTGCCTTCCAGCTCGGCTTGGACGGCGGCAACGTCGACATAGTGGTAATGCATGGCGTGCAGGGTCGCCGCAGTCGGGGACGGCACCCACGCGGTGGTGGCGCCGGCCTTCGGCTGGCCGATCTTCTGTTCCATCATGTCGGCCATCAGCTCGGTCATCGCCCACATGCCCTTGCCGATCTGGGCCTTGCCCTTGAACCCGGCGGCCAGGCCGATGTCGACGTTGGCGTCCTCGTAGGCCTTGATCCAGGTGGTGCTCTTCATCGCACCCTTGCGGATCATCGGACCGGCCTCCATCGAGGTGTGAATCTCGTCGCCGGTGCGGTCCAGGAAGCCGGTGTTGATGAACACCACCCGATCGGCGGCGGCCTTGATACAGGCCTTGAGGTTCAGCGTGGTGCGCCGCTCTTCGTCCATGATGCCGACCTTCATCGTGCCCTGCGGCAGCCCCAGCACGTCCTCGACGCGGCTGAACAGCTCGCAGGTGAACGCCGCTTCGGCCGGGCCGTGCATCTTCGGCTTGACGATGTAGATCGAGCCGGTGCGGCTGTTGGTCAGCGGCCCGTTGCCGCCGCCGGTCCGCAGGCCATGAATCGCGCTCAGACCGGTAAACAGCGCGTCCAGAATGCCCTCGAACACCTCGTTGCCGTCGGCGTCCACGATCGCGTCGTTGGTCATCAGGTGCCCGACGTTGCGGACGAACAGCAGGCTGCGCCCCGGCAGGGTCAGCTCGCCGCCGTCCGGCGTGGCGTAGGTGCGATCCTGGTTGAGCACGCGATGGATGGTCTTGCCGCCCTTGTCGACCTCTTCCGACAGGTCACCCCTGTTCAGGCCCAGCCAGTTGCGGTAGCCCAGCACCTTGTCGTCGGCGTCGACGGCGGCAACCGAGTCCTCGAAGTCCATGATCGTGGTGATCGCGGATTCCAGGACGACGTCCTTGATGCCGGCCGCGTCGGTCTTGCCGATCGGCGACTGCGGGTCGATCAGGATCTCGATGTGCAGCCCGTGGTTGACCAGCAGCACCGACCAGTTGGGGGAGCCGAGCTCGCCGCTGTAGCCGACGAACTTCTCCGGGCTGGCCAACTCGGTGGACTGATCCCCGAGGGCGATCCGCAGCTGGCCGTCTTCGATGCTCAGACCCGTGGCATCCGCCCACGAGCCCGACGCCAGTGGCACGGCCTGGTCGAGGAACTTGCGGGCGTAGGCGATCACCTTGTCGCCGCGAATCCTGTTGTAGCTGCTGCCTTTTTCGGCGCCATCGTCTTCGGGGATCACGTCGGTGCCGTATAAGGCGTCGTACAGCGAACCCCAGCGGGCGTTGGCCGCGTTCAGCGCGAAGCGCGCATTGAGCACCGGCACCACCAGCTGCGGGCCGGCGGTCGTGGTGATCTCGTCGTCCACCCCGGAAGTGGTGATCGTGAAGTCGTCGGGTTCGGGAAGCAGATACCCGATGTCGGTGAGGAACTGACGGTAGGCCTCGGCGTCGAGTGGTTCGATGACCCGTTGCCGGTGCCACTTGTCGATCTGCGCCTGCAGCTCGTCGCGGGTGTTCAGCAGACTCTGGTTCTGCGGGGTGAGATCGGTGACGACCTTGTCGACTCCGGCCCAGAAGCTGTCCGGGTCGATATCCGTGCCGGGCAGGGCCTCGTTGTTCACGAAGTCGTAGAGCACTCGGGCAACACGCAAATTCCCCGCCGACACGCGGTCAGTCATCTTTCTCCTCCATAATTGCCTCATTGGTCCCACTCGCTCTCGACTGGCCCCAACTAGCTACGCCGTCAGCCTACCGGCCGACGGCCCGAACGATCGCATGCGTCCATCCCGCAACAGCAGGTCATGGCGCGGGTGACGGGCTTCGCCGTGGGCTTCCCGACGGGCCCTGGGGAGCGCCTTCCGGCAACGCGTACTTCCGCCGCCGCACCCTGTCCTTCGCCCCACCGTGGACCAGCGCCGTTCAATCATACGGGCTGGACGGAGGCCTCTTTGGTGGGCGGCCCAGCGGACTGATTCACTGTGCGTCGCGCATGCTGCCAACCAGATCCTCCATCAGGTCCTCCATCGCCACCATCGCCACGACGCCGCGCCCGTCGGTCACCAATGCCAGGTGGCTGTTGGTGCGACGCATCCGGGACAGGGCGTCGGCCAGCGGCAAGGTACTGCTCACCCGCGGCAGCGGGCGCACCAGCGCCAGGTCGATGACCGTCTGCGGGTCGTCGCCGAGCATCAACATGTCTTTGATGTGCAGGTATCCGATGAATCTCCCGTCGGCGGCGGCGACCGGGAAGCGAGAGTAGCCGGTCTGCGCCAGGGCGCTTTCGACGTCGCCGATCGTCGGCCCGGATCCCGCCGCGGCCACCGGCACCGCCCGCACGTCGGCGAGCGAGACGGCCACGTCCCCGACCACCCGGCTGCCGATCTGCAGCGCCCGGGTCAGCCGGGTGTGTTCCTCGGGGTCCAGCAGCCCCTCGGACACCGATTCGGCGATCATCGCGCTGAGCTCGTCGGGGGAGACCGTGATGTCGAGCTCGTCCTTGGGCTCCACCCGCAGCAAGTGCAGGATCGCGTTGGCGCACTTGTTGTAGAAGACGATGAACGGCCGGGCTACCCGCACGTAGGCCAGGTAGGGGGGCACCAGCAGCATCGCCGTGCGCTCCGGGCCGGCCAGCGCGATGTTCTTGGGCACCATCTCGCCCAGCAACACGTGCAGCGTCACCACCAGGGCGAGCGCGATCACGAAGGACAACGTGTGCCGCAGCGCCAGCGGCATCCCGGTCAGCCCGAACGCCGATTGCAGCAGGTTGGCGACCGCCGATTCACCGATGCGCCCGAGCAGCAGCGAGGCGACCGTGACGCCGAGCTGCGAGCCGGCCAACATCCAGGCCAGCTGCTCACCGGCGCGGATCACGGTGACCGCTCGCTTCTTGCCCTGTTCGGCCAGCGCTTCGAGCCGATCGCGGCGGGCCGAAATCAGCGAGAACTCCGCGCCGACGAAGAAGGCGTTCGTCGCGATCAGCAGGATCGCCAGTAGCACTCCAAGCGTGTCGTTCATCGTTGGCCGTGCTCTGCGTGCGGCTCGGTGCGCGCGCTCAGTTCGGTCAGCTCCACTAGATCGATCCGCCGGCCGTCCATCCGAATCACCGTCGCCTGCCAGCGAATTGAGTTGTCCAACAACCCATCTCCGTCGAGCGCGGTCAGCTCGACGGTTTCGCCGGCCACCGGGATGTGACCGAGCTGGCGCAGCACCAAGCCGCCGATCGTTTCATAGGGTCCTTCCGGGGCGCGATAACCGGTGGCGGCGGCCACCTCGTCGATGCGCAGCAGTCCCGAAACCCGCCAGCCGTCGCCGGCGGCCACCACATCCGGCGTGGCGTCGTCGTGCTCGTCGCGGACGTCGCCGACGATCTCCTCGATCAAGTCCTCGACCGTCACGATCCCGGCGGTGCCGCCGTATTCGTCGACGACCATCACGGTCTGCAGCGGGTTGGCCCGGATCTCGGCCATCACCGCGTCGCCGTCCAGGGTCGACGGCACCAGCGGCACCGACTGCACCAGCGTGGTCAGCAGCGTCGACGCGCGCTCGGCACGCGGAACGTTGAAGACCTGCTTGACGTGCACGATGCCAACCGTTTCGTCGAGATCACCGTCAACGATGGGGAAGCGGGAGAACCCGGATTCGGCGGCCGTGGCGATCAGGTCGGGAACGGTGTCGTCGGTTTCCAGCGCCACGATTTTCGACCTCGGGGTCATCAGCTCCTCGGCCGTGCGCGCGCCGAACTGTAGCGAGCGCCGGACCAGCGCGGCGGTGGCGGGATCCAGGGCGCCAGCGCGGGCCGAGCTCCGCACCAGCGAGAGCAGCTCCTGCGGTGATCGAGCCGACCGCAGCTCTTCGGCCGGCTCGATACCCATCTTGCGCACGATCCAGTTCGCCGCCCCGTTGGTCAGCCGGATCACTGGAGTGAACACCAGCGAGAACATCAGCTGGAAACCGGCGACGGCGCGCCCGGTCGACAGCGGCCGCGCCACGGCCAGATACTTCGGGACCAGCTCGCCGAAGACCATCGACACCGACGTCACGATCACCATCACCATGAACGCGGTTATGCCGTCGCCAACCGGGTCGGAGATGCCGAGGGCATCCAGCCACGGGTGCGGCAGATCGGCGACCATCGGCTCGGTCAGATAACCCGTCACCAGCGTGGTGATCGAGATGCCCAGCTGCGCGCCCGACAGCTGGAACGACAGCCGGTCCTGGGCGCGCTGGATGTAGCGGTCGCTCCGACCACCCTTACGGGCGTTGGCCTCGACGGTGCTGCGGTCCAGCGCGGTGAGCGAGAACTCGGCCGCCACGAATACCGCGTTGCCGAAGATGAGCACCGCGATAGCGAGGACGCTGACGAGAGTGGCGGTGAGGTTCATGGCGGACGGGATTATCGCGATGGCCCAGGAGACGACGGTCGAGCCGGCATCCGCTTTGCCCGGAGACCGACGGGCTCGACGGGTGCCTGCGGCACGTCATCCCTTTCGCTTGATGCCGCGCAGCGCGTTGCCGCCGGCGGAAAGAACTAGAAGCACATATGGTAGCGAAGACATCTGGCCCGTTCAGCCGTGACGGCGCCTTCCCGTCACCAGCCCAGTGGAAGTGGATGCCCCTCGGCGAAGCCGGCGGCCGACTGCACACCCACAACGGCTTGCTCGTGCAGTTCGGCCAGGGTCGAGGCACCGACGTAGGCGCAGGTGCTGCGCAGGCCCGAGGTGATGTGATCGAGCAGGTCCTCGACGCCGCCCCGGTCGGGGTCCAGCGCCATCCTCGACTTCGAAATGCCCTCCTCGAACAACGCCTTGCGGGCGCGGTCGAACGTGCTGTCCGCGGCGGTGCGGGCCACCACGGCCCGCTTGGACGCCATGCCGTAGCTCTCCTTGTACGGCCGGTCGTCGCGGTCGCGCATCAGGTCGCCGGGCGACTCGTAGGTGCCGGCGAACCACGACCCGATCATCACGTTCGACGCCCCGGCGACCAGTGCCAACGCCACGTCCCGCGGGTGGCGGATACCGCCGTCGGCCCACACATGCCCACCGAGTTCTCTTGCAGCAGCCGAACATTCGAGCACGGCAGAGAATTGGGGACGGCCGACGCCGGTCATCATCCGGGTGGTACACATCGCACCCGGCCCGACACCGACCTTCACGATGTTGGCCCCGGCGCTCAGCAGGTCCCGAGTGCCCTCGGCCGACACGACATTGCCCGCCGCCACGGGCACACCCAACTCGAGCTCCGCCACCGTCTTGATCGCGTCCAGCATCCGTTGCTGATGCCCTTGCGCGGTGTCGATGACGAGCAGGTCGACGCCGGCCTCGGCCAGCGACCGGGCCTTGGCGCCCGCATCGCCGCTGATGCCGACGGCCGCGCCGACGCGCAGCCGGCCCGCGGCATCGGTGGCCGGGGTGTAGAGACCGGCGCGCACCGCGCCCGTCCGGGTCAGGACACCGGCCAGCTTGCCGTCCGTGGTGGTGACGGCGGCGACGTCGATCGGGGCGTGGTCGAGCAGGTCGAAGATCTTGCGCGGCTCGGTACCCAACGGTGCGCTGACGAACTCGGACACGGCCACATCGCGAACCCGGGTGAAGCGGTCGACGCCGACGCAGGCCGATTCGGTGACCAGGCCGATGGGGCGGCCCTCGAAGACCACCACCGCGGCGCCGTGCGCCCGCTTGTGGATCAGTGCGATCGCGTCGGACACCGAATCGTCCGGAGACAGCGTGACCGGGGTGTCGAGGACCAGATCCCGGCTCTTGACGAATTCCACGGTCTGCTGGACCGCGGTGATCGGGAGGTCCTGCGGCAAGATCACGATGCCCCCGCGCCGCGCGATCGTCTCCGCCATCCGTCGCCCGGCCACCGCCGTCATGTTGGCGACGACGACGGGAATCGTCGCACCGGAACCGTCGCCGGTCCGCAGGTCGACGTCGAACCGCGACGCGATATCGGACCGGTTCGGCACAATGAACACGTCGTTATAGGTCAGGTCGTAGCCGGGCCGGTCTCCGTTCAGAAACTTCATCGCACTCGCCCCCTTGGTATATCGGCGCTAGGCCGGCACTTCGGTGCGGTCTGCGCTCCACAGCGTGTGGAAGCGTTTGTCCGGGTCGTCGTCGATGCGCCCGTAGGTGTGGGCTCCGAAGAAGTCGCGCAGGCCCTGGGTCAGCGCCGCGGGCAGCCGCTCGGTGCGCAGGGCGTCGTAGTACGACAGCGCCGAGGCGAACCCGGGGATCGGAATGCCCAGCCGCGTGGCGGTCACCACCACCCGGCGCCAGCTGTCGATCGAGGCCTCGATGGCCTCGCGGAAGTACGGCGCGACGATCAGCGTCGGCAGGTCGGCGTTCTCGTCGAAGGCCTCTTTGATGCGGTTGAGGAATTTCGCCCGGATGATGCAGCCACCGCGCCAGATGGTGGCCATATCGCCGGGGGTGATGTTCCAGTCGTATTCGATGCTGCCGGCCTGGATCTGGTTGAAGCCCTGGGCGTAGGCGATGATCTTCGACGCGTACAGCGCGCGCCGCACATCCTCGGTGAACTGGGTGGCATCGGCGGGTCGGGCGCCCAGCTTGCCGGAGGCGAGCCCGGTGGTGGCCTTGCGCTGGGCCACCGAACCCGACAGCGCCCGGGCGAACACCGCCTCGGCGATACCGGTGACCGGCACGCCCAGGTCGAGAGCGGACTTCACCGTCCAGCGGCCGGTGCCCTTCTGCTCGGCCTCGTCGAGGATGAGGTCCACCAGCGGTTTGCCCGTCTTGGCGTCTGTCTGTTTGAGCACCTCGGCGGTGATCTCGATCAGGTAGCTGTCCAGGTCGCCCTTGTTCCACTCGGCGAAGACGTCGGCGATCTCGGGTGCGGACTTGCCCAGTCCGTCGCGCAGCAGCTGGTAAGCCTCGCCGATCAGTTGCATATCGGAGTACTCGATGCCGTTGTGCACCATCTTGACGAAGTGGCCCGCGCCGTCGGGACCGATGTGGGTGCAGCACGGCACGCCGTCGACATGCGCGGAGATCTCCTCGAGCAGCGGGCCCAGCGATTTGTACGACTCGGCGGGGCCGCCCGGCATGATCGACGGCCCGTTCAGCGCGCCCTCCTCGCCGCCGGAGATGCCGGCGCCGACGAAATGCAGCCCGCGCTCGCGTATCGCCTTTTCGCGGCGGATGGTGTCGGTGTAGAGGGCGTTGCCGCCGTCGATGATGATGTCGCCGGGTTCCATGGCGTCGGCGAGCTCGTTGATCACCGCGTCGGTGGGGTCGCCGGCCTTGACCATGATGATGACCCGGCGGGGCTTCTCCAATGCGTCCAGGAACTCCGCGATGGTCTCGGAGCGGACGAAGTTGCCCTCATCGCCGTGCTCCTTGAGCAGTGCGTCCGTCTTGGCGATCGACCGGTTGTGCAGCGCGACCGTGTAGCCGTGGTGGGCGAAGTTGCGGGCGAGATTCGAGCCCATGACTGCCAGCCCGGTGACGCCGATCTGCGCGGTACCAGTCTTCGAATCCTTGGAGTCCGGGGCACTCATGTCTTCGCCTCTCAGGTTGGAGAACTTTTGGCACACGGTTTCCGTCACACTGTGGCACAGCGGAGTTCGGGTCCGCCAAAGGGATTCGCCGGGGGCCGCGCTACAGGTTGAACAGTCGCTTGAGCTCGGTGAGCCACGGCACCGCCAGCGCGATGGTGGGCACTACCAGAACGGCGGCCGCGGCTAGGTAGGCGGCCGCGGACAGCATCGCGCTGTTGCCGCGTCCGGACAGCCGGCGCACCCGCACCACGGTGCTGGGACCGCCCGCGGCCAGCGCTCCCGACGGCGCCCGCCCTGCTGCACAGGCGACCAGCGCGCGGGCCAGGGGAGTGCGCCCAGCCGCACGCACCGCGGCGTCGTCGGCCAGCAGCTCCACCAGCAGCTGCACCGCGCCCAACGCATTGGAGCTGCGGACCAACCGCGGGAATGCGGCGTGCACGGCGGTGAACGCTTCCAGGACCAGGTCGTGCCGGGCGCGCAGGTGGGCACGCTCGTGGGTCAGGATGGCCGAGACCTCGTCGTCGTTGAGCGTGCTCAGCGTCCCTTCGCTGACCACTACCCGGCTGCGCACTCCGGGCAAGCAGTAGGCCAGCGGTTCGGCCACATCCAAGACGCGCAGGTCACGGGTGCGAGCACAGGGCTGCGCTAGGGCCGCATCGTGTCCGACCCCGACCAGGTCGACCACCATCCGGTGGTGCGCCCGCCGGCGCCGATTGGCGATGGCGACCCGCAAGACCGCGACCATCAAGCGCACACCCACCAGCACGGTCAGCGCGAAGGCGGCGATGTAGACAGTCCATAACGGCCACCCCAGCCGCCCGGCCGCCCCGACGACGCTGGCCGTGGGCCGCCCGTCGGGGCCGGGCATCAGAATGCGGGTAGCGATCGCGATACCGGCGCTGAACGCCGATAGCACGGCGGCCACGGCAATGGCTTGCCACAGCACCATCGCTGCTCGTGGGGCACGCAGTGGCCAAGACGCTCGGGCTAACAGGGCTGGCGTTGGGCCAATCAGCAGCACCGCGAGGAAGGTAAAGGCCAACGCGGACACATCACTAGTGTCCCTCAGAGCGCCGGTCTAGCGCCAGCTCATGGCGTATTGCGGTGATTTGCTTCCAGTTCGGCAAGCGCCCGCCGCAGCGCCTCAGCCTCGTCAGCGCCGACACGCTCGACAAAATGCACCAGCGCGGCCTGCCGGTCGCCGGAGTCCTCGGCCTGGGACAGCGCATCCACCATCAGACCGGCGACCAGCTCGTCGCGGCCGTGCACGGGTGCGTAGCGGTGCGCGCGGTCGTCGCGGATCTGGGATACGAGGTTCTTCTTGGCCAGCCGCTGCAGCACGGTCATCACCGTCGTGTACGCGAGGTCGCGGCGCGCCGACAAGGCTTCGTGTACCTGACGGACCGTCTGCGGTTCGGGCGTGGACCATAGGTGATCCATCACTGCGCGTTCCAGGTCCCCCAGCCGTGTCAGCTTGGCCATAGTTCGTTCATCTCCATCAGCGTTGAAGTAAGCGTACTCCGGCTTACTACCGGCGGTCGTAAAGACAGCCGGGCTAATCGGTGTCCGACCATCGGTATGCCTGAACCCCGTCGGTCTGCCTACAGACTACCCCTTGCGAAGTTAGGACAGCCTTGCCTATACTCAAGGAGGTCGAGCGCAACAGACCGCCGGAGTGTCCAGAGGGCTGCTGTGACCCCCGGTCTACTCGATCGGCGAGCCCCGTGCCTTAACGCACGGGGCTCGCCTGTTCTTTGTCGCCTGATGGTGTAGACAACAGAGCGTGTCAAAGCCGCCAGATGCGATCCCAGCCGGTTTCACCGCACCCTTCGATGCCGAGCTCGGCCTGCGATTCACCGAGCTCAGCCCCGATGGCGCTCGCGCCCAGCTCGAGGCCACGCCGAAGCTGCTGCAGCCGACGGGCCTGGTGCACGGCGGTGTCTACTGCGCGATCGTGGAAAGCATGGCCAGCGTGTCCGCCCATACCTGGCTCACCACACAAGGCGGCGGCGAAGTCGTGGGTGTGAACAACAACACTGATTTCCTGCGTTCGATCCGCTCGGGAACCGTCTACGGCGCAACCGAGCCGATTCATCGCGGCCGGCGCCAGCAGTTGTGGTTGGTCACCATCACCGACGACCAGGATCGCGTCGTCGCCCGCGGACAAGTGCGGTTACAGAATCTCGAGGCTCAGCGCACCGGCGCCTGAGCGTCACCACCAGGTCCACGAGAGGCAACCGACGCAGTGGCATGGCAGGATCGGCATCCATGCGCCTGACGCCCCACGAACAGGAGCGATTGCTGCTGTCGTATGCCGCCGAACTGGCTCGCCGTCGCCGCGCCCGGGGCTTGCGGCTGAACCATCCGGAGGCCGTAGCGGTCATCAGCGACCACATTCTCGAGGGCGCCCGCGACGGCCGCTCCGTCACCGAGCTGATGAGCAGCGGTTGCGAGGTGCTCGGCCGCGACGACGTCATGGACGGAGTGCCGGAAATGCTCGCCGACGTCCAGGTCGAAGCGACGTTCCCGGACGGCACCAAGCTGGTCACCGTCCACCACCCGATCCTATGATTCCCGGCGAAATCCTCTACGGCGCAGGTGATATCGAGATCAATGCCGGCGCCGAACGCATCGGCATGCAGATCCTCAACGTGGGCGACCGCCCGGTTCAGGTGGGTAGCCACGTCCACCTGCCGCAAGCCAACTCGGCGCTCTCGTTTGATCGCGACGCCGCGCACGGCTACCGGCTGGACGTACCGGCAGCCACCGCCGTGCGCTTCGAACCCGGTGTGCCCCAATATGTTCAGTTGGTTCCGCTGCGCGGAAGCCGCGAAGTACATAGATTGAACCTGAATTCGCCTGGACGGCTGGACGACTGATGGCATACCTGTCCCGCGAGCGGTACGCCCAGCTCTACGGGCCGACCACCGGCGATCGGATTCGGCTGGCGGATACCGATTTACTGATCGAAATCACCGAAGACCGTAGCGGGGGACCGGGACTGGCCGGCGACGAGGCGGTGTTCGGCGGGGGCAAGGTGCTGCGCGAGTCGATGGGCCAGGGTCGCGCGACCCGCGCCGACGGGGCGCCCGACACCGTGATCACCGGTGCCGTGATCGTCGATCATTGGGGAATCATCAAGGCCGATATAGGTATTCGCGATGGAAGAATCGTCGCGCTCGGCAAGGCCGGCAACCCCGACACGATGACGGGTGTGCATCCGGACCTGGTGGTCGGGCCCGGTACCGAAGTCATCGCGGGCAACGGTCGCATCGTCACCGCGGGTGCTGTCGACTGCCATGTGCACCTGATCTGCCCGCAGCTGATGCCCGAGGCGCTCGGGGCCGGAATCACGACGATCCTGGGCGGCGGCACGGGCCCCGCCGAGGGCAGTAAAGCCACCACCGTGACACCGGGCTCGTGGCACCTGGCCCGGATGCTCGAGGCGCTCGACGGCTGGCCGTTGAACTTCGCGCTGCTGGGCAAGGGGAACACCGTCAGCAGCGAGGCTCTGTGGGAGCAATTGCGGGGCGGCGCTTCGGGTTTCAAGCTGCATGAGGACTGGGGATCCACGCCTGCGGCCATCGATGCCTGCCTGGAGGTTGCCTCCGCAGCCGGGGTGCAGGTGGCGTTGCACACCGACACGCTCAACGAAACGGGGTTCGTCGAAGACACGCTGGCCGCGATCGCCGGCCGGTCGATCCACACGTATCACACCGAGGGCGCCGGTGGCGGTCACGCTCCCGACATCATCCGGGTTGCCGGCCAGCCGAATGTGCTTCCCAGTTCCACGAATCCGACCCGACCGCACACGGTGAACACCCTCGACGAGCATCTGGACATGTTGATGGTGTGCCATCACCTCAACCCTCAGGTGCCCGAGGATCTGGCCTTCGCCGAGAGCCGGATTCGGCCGTCGACGATGGCGGCCGAAGACCTGCTGCACGATATCGGCGCAATCTCGATGATCGGCAGCGACTCACAGGCTATGGGCCGCATCGGGGAAGTGGTACTGCGCACCTGGCAGACCGCGCACGTGATGAAGCGCCGGCGCGGTGCGCTGCCCGGCGACAACTCCGGGTGCGACAACCTGAGGGTGCGGCGCTACATCGCCAAATACACCATCTGCCCGGCTGTCGCGCATGGGCTCGACGCCGAGATCGGCTCGGTGGAAGTGGGCAAGCTGGCCGATCTGGTGCTGTGGGAGCCGGCGTTCTTCGGGGTCCGCCCGCACGCGGTGCTCAAGGGCGGCATGATCGCCTGGGCGGCAATGGGTGACGCCAACGCGTCGATCCCGACTCCGCAGCCCGCGCTGCCGCGTCCGATGTTCGGCGCCGCGCCGGTAGCCGCCGCGGCCACGTCGGTGCATTTCGTTGCGCCGCAGGCCATCGAGGCCGGCCTGGCCGAAGAGCTCTCGGTCAACCGGCGATTGGTGCCGGTTCGAAATACCAGCGGCATCGGCAAGAGCGACTTGCCGCTCAACGACACCCTGCCCGACATCGAAGTGGATCCGGATACGTTCACCGTGCGCATCGACGGTGAGGTCTGGCAGGAGCAGCCGGTCGCCGAACTGCCGATGGCGCAACGCTATTTCCTGTTCTGAGCCCATGTCCGCACTGGCGACCCTGCTCACCCTGGCCGATTCCCGACTGCCGGCCGGCTCCCATGTGCACTCGGGCGGCGTGGAGGAGGCCGTCGTCAGCGGCCTGGTGGTCAACGTCGAGACCTTGGAAGCCTTCTTGCGCCGCAGGATTCGCTGCCACGGACTGGTCACGGCATCGATCGCGGCCGCGGTTCATCGCGACGAACTTCACCCCGAGCAGGCCGACCTCGAGACGGATGCCCGCACACCGGCGCCGGCTGCCCGGCAGGCGTCGCGCAGCCAGGGCCGCGGGTTGGCGCGGCTGGCGCGACGGGTCTGGCCGGAGGAACGCTGGGACGACCTCGGCCCCCGGCCACATCTCGCGGTCGCGGCCGGACGGATCGGCGCGGTGAGCGGCATGAGTCCCGAGCAGGGCGCGCTGGCGATCGTCTACACCACGATGACGGGCTCGGCGACTGCGGCGCAGCGGCTGCTGGCGCTGGATCCGGCCGACGTGGCCGCGCTGACGTTCCGGCTGGCGGCGGTGTGCGAGCGCACCGCCGCCGAGGCGGCCGCCGGATTGGCGGATCTGTCGGACCCCCTGCTCGATACCTTGGCCCAGCGCCACACCGAACGCGAGCGGCCACTATTCGTGTCCTGAAAGGAGCGCCATGCCAGCACATTCCCACAGCCACCCGCATCCGCACACCGACCGACCCAAACGCATCCGGCAACCGGGGGAGCCGCTGCGCATCGGCGTCGGCGGCCCGGTCGGTTCCGGGAAGACCGCACTGGTCGCAGCGTTGTGCCGGCAGTTGCGCGATGAACTGTCGGTGGCGGTGCTGACCAACGACATCTACACCACCGAGGACGCCGACTTCTTGCGCAAACATGCGGTGCTGCCGAACGACCGAATCGCGGCCGTGCAGACCGGCGGGTGCCCGCACACCGCGATCCGTGACGACATCACCGCCAACCTCGACGCGATCGATGACCTGATCGCCGCGCACGACGCGCTGGACCTGATCCTGGTCGAGTCGGGCGGCGACAACCTGACCGCGACCTTCTCGTCGGGCTTGGTGGACGTCCAGATCTTCGTCATCGACGTGGCCGGCGGCGACAAGGTGCCGCGCAAGGGCGGGCCGGGAGTTACCTTCTCGGACCTATTGGTAATCAACAAGATCGATCTCGCGCCGTTGGTGCGCGCCGACCTCGACGTGATGGCCCGCGACGCCGACGCCGTGCGCGACGGCCGGCCCACCGTGCTGCAGTCACTGACCAAGGACCCGGCCGCAACCGAGGTGCTGGCGTGGGTGCACGCCCAGCTGGCCGCGGATGCATTCTGAGGTTTTGCTGGTCGCGCTGCGTGACCGGTTGCCGCGCATCCAGTGCAGCGGCGCTATCCAGGCCCGCTGCACCGCACCCGACACGGTGCACCTGGTGTCGGCGGCAGCCACCCCGCTGGGCGGCGACACCATCAGCATCCGCGTCGTCGTCGAGGCCGGCGCGGTCTTGAAGCTGCGCAGTGCCGCCGCCACCGTGGTCCTACCCGGGGCGAAAACACCGACGTCGCATGCCGACTGGGCCATCGACGTGAGCGGAACTCTGGATGTCGATTTGGAGCCGACGGTTGTGGCCGCCGACGCGCGGCATGTGTCGACGGTGGCTCTGGTGCTGCGCGACGACGGTCGCGTTCGCTTCCGCGAGCGAGTGCAGATCGGCAGGTGCAATGAGCGCGACGGCTTCTGGTCCGGATCGCTGCGGGCCAACCGGCACGATCGGCCGCTGTTGCGCCACCGGGTGGAGTTGGGCGCGGGGTCGGTGGCCGACGACAGCATCGCCGCCCCGCGGGCAATAATCAGCGAATTATGCTATCCGACAACACAATTCACCGATATGCCGAGTGCGTCCACCGTGCTGGCGTTAGCGGCTGGGGGGACGCTCAGTACCTGGCAGGCCGACCGGCTGGTCGGCTAACTAGCCGCCCGGGTGATCGCGTCCTCGCGGGCCTCGGCGGCCAGTTCGGCGAGCTGTTCAATCCGAGTTCGGGCAAAGGCCTGCTGATCGGTGATCGTCAGCTGACCGCGGCGCGTGCTGAGGAACGTCACGGTCCACGACAGCAGCGTGGTGATCTTGGTCTTGAAGCCGATCAGATACACCAGGTGCAGCACCAGCCAGATCAGCCAGGCGATGAAGCCGCTGAACTCCAAGGGGCCGATCTTGGCCACCGCAGAGAAGCGTGACACCGTGGCCATCGATCCCTTGTCGAAGTACTGGAACGGCTCACGCTGGGTGGGGTCGGCCCCGGCGAGTTCGGCTTTGATGGCGCTGGCCACGTACTTGGCACCCTGGATCGCGCCCTGCGCGACTCCCGGCACGCCCTCGACGGCGGCCATGTCGCCGACGACGAACACGTTCGGGTAGCCGGGGACCGACAGGTCGGGCAGCACCTTGACGCGTCCGGCCCGGTCGAGTTCGGCGGGTGACTGTTCGGCGATATCGCGCCCCAACCGGCTGGCTTGCACGCCGGCGGACCAGACCTTGCACGCGGATTCGATGCGCCGAATGGTGCCGTCGGAATCCTTGACCGTGAGGCCGTTGCGGTCGACGTCGGTGACCATGGCGCCCAGCTGGATCTCGACGCCCATCTTCTCCAGCCGCGCTTTGGCCCGCTCACCGAGCTTTTCGCCCATTGGCGGCAACACCGCGGGGGCCGCGTCGAGCAGGATCACCCGGGCCTTCGTCGAATCGATATGCCGGAAAGCGCCTTTCAAGGTGTACTCGGCCAATTCGGCTATCTGCCCGGCCATTTCGACGCCGGTGGGCCCGGCCCCGACAACGGTGAAGGTCAGCAGCTTCTTGCGACGTTCGGGATCGTTTGATCGCTCGGCCTGTTCGAAGGCGCTCAGGATGCGACCGCGAAGCTCGAGCGCGTCGTCGATCGACTTCATCCCAGGTGCGAACTCGGCGAAGTGGTCGTTGCCGAAATACGACTGGCCGGCACCGGCGGCGACGATCAAGCTGTCATAGGGAGTTTCGTAGGTGTGGCCGAGCAACTCCGAGACGACGGTCTGGTTGGCCAGATCGATGTGGCTGACATTGCCGAGCAGCACCTGGACATTGCGCTGATTGCGCAGTACAACCCGGGTCGGCGGAGCGATCTCACCCTCGGAGATGATCCCGGTGGCGACTTGGTACAGCAATGGCTGGAACAAGTGGTGCGTGGTGCGGGCGATCAACTTGATGTCGACGTCGGCCCGTTTGAGTTTCTTTGCCGCGTTGAGTCCGCCGAATCCGGATCCGATGATGACAACTCGGTGCCGTGGCTTCGGTTCAGCTGTGCGTTCTTGCTGGGGGCTCATTACTTCGGATGCTCCTGATGGGGCTTCGTTTGCGCGGTGACAGTTAGCTATAACGGTAGTCACCCCGCCGCGTCGAAACCCAGATAGTAAGCCTGTGCAATCAACCACACCGGCCTGTTGTCGTTGGTCGTGCCAACGTGATTCGCGTCATGTCCGACGCCGAATGCGACCACGGTTACATGGCGAGCTGAGACCGCAATGCCTCGGCGGCGGTGCGCGCCACGCTCTAGGCGAAACGCGCCAGGGCGCCGTGGCTGACGTGCAGTGTCTGGCCGGTGATGTGGCGGGCCGCCGGAGTGGTCAGGAACAACGCCAACCGGGCGACCTCGTCGGCGATGGAAGGCATTGTGCGCGAAAGACCTTCGTACCCCGCCTGGGCGCTGCGCCCGGCCGCCACGGCGTTGACCGTGATCCCGCGGGTGCCGAAAATGCCGGCCTGTCCGGTGATCCAGCTCGACAGCGTGGCCTTGATGGCGGCGTCGACGCTGGCCGCGGGCGGGTTCTCCGGCACGACGCTGATGATCGAGCCGCCGGAGCGCAGGTGGTCGCCGACGGTTTGCACCGTCAGCACTGCCGATAGCACGGTCGCCTCGAGGGAGCTGCGCCACACCGCGGCGGTGTCGGACAGCGAATAGGTGCGCGGGTCGCCGTCGTCCCAGCCGCTGTCGGGCACGTTGACGATGGTGTCGAGGTGGTGGGGGAACAACCCACGAGCCTCTTCGAGGCTGGCGGGATCGGCAGTATCGCAGATGATGGCGTCGACGTCCAGCTCTTTGGCGGCGACCTCGAGGTCACTGCGTCGGGCACCCACGAGGGTCACCTTGTGACCGTCATCGCGAAATCCCTCGGCTACTGTCCGCCCCAGATCCGTGTCGCCGCCGGTGACCAGCACCTCCACTGCCATGACCTCCTCGTGTTCAACGTTGAACCCAGGTGCTTCCGATAGCGGCACGCCACCGAACCGTTGCCTGGGATCTCAACGCGTATGGCATCGATCGCCGTCGATGTTACTGGACAGTAGCTCTAAGGGGAAACTAAGGACGCCGCGACGCGCAGACAATTTTCGATAACTCTTTGGACGTCACTGCTTAACCGTGCGCAAGCTAGGGTCTGACCATGCGTCGGATCGTGGTTCTGACCGGATTGGCGTCCACGATGCTCGTCGCGGGTCTCGTGGCGTGCGGCTCGAATCCGCCGCCGTCGTCATCACCCGGTCAGTCGTCGGCGCCGTCGGGCTCGATCGTGGTGTTCGCCGCGGCCTCGCTCAAGCCGGCGTTCACCCAGCTCAGTCAGCAGTTCAAGGCCGACAACCCCGGCAGCGGTGTCGAGTTCGACTTCGCGGGTTCCTCCGAACTCGCGACGCAGTTGACCCAGGGGGCGAGTGCCGACGTCTTCGCGTCGGCGGACACCGCGCAGATGGATACCGTCGTCAAGGCCGGGCTGCTGGCCGGGGAACCAACCAATTTCGCCGCTAACACGCTGGTCATCGTCACGGCGCCGGGCAATCCGCGCAACGTCGCCTCCTTCGCCGATCTGGCCAAGCCGGGCGTCAGCGTGGTCATCTGCCAGAAGCCGGTGCCGTGCGGGGCGGCGACCCAGCGCATCGAGAACAGCGCCGGGGTGCACCTCAACCCGGTCAGTGAGGAACCCAGCGTCAGCGACGTCCTCAACAAGGTCGCCACCGGCCAGGCCGATGCCGCGCTCGTCTACGTGACAGACGCGAAGTACGCCAAAGGCAAGGTGGCATCGGTCAACTTTCCCGAGGCCGCCGGCGCGGTCAACGTCTACCCCATCGGCGTATTGAAGAAGGCGCCCCAGGCGGCGACGGCGCAGAAGTTCGTGACCCTGGTGACCTCCGATACAGGCCAGAAGATCCTGGCCCAGTCGGGCTTCGCAAAACCCTGACCGTGCGTCCGCCCACGACCCTGCCCCGATGGGTGTACGTCCCTGCTTCCGTCGGGGCCGCGTTCGTGCTGTTACCGCTGCTGGCGATCGCGATCAAGGTCGACTGGCCGAATTTCTGGTCGTTGATCACCAGTTCGTCGTCCAAGACGGCGCTGTTGCTCAGCCTCAAGACCGCTGCGGCGAGCACGGCCCTGTGCGTGCTACTGGGCGTGCCGATGGCGCTGGTGCTGGCCCGCAGCACGGCGCGACCGGTCCGACTGCTGCGGCCGCTGATCCTGCTGCCGCTGGTGCTGCCGCCGGTGGTGGGCGGCATCGCGTTGCTCTACGCATTCGGCCGGCTCGGATTGATCGGCCATTACCTGGAGGCGGCGGGGATCAGCATCGCCTTCAGCACCACCGCCGTGGTGCTGGCGCAGACGTTTGTGTCGCTGCCGTTTCTGGTGATCTCGCTAGAGGGCGCGGCCCGCACGGCGCGATCCGACTATGAGGTGGTCGCCGCGACGCTCGGGGCTCGGCCGAGCACGGTGTGGTGGCGGGTCACCCTGCCGCTGCTGCTGCCGGGTTTGATGTCGGGCGCGGTGCTGGCCTTCGCCCGTTCGTTGGGGGAGTTCGGCGCGACACTGACCTTCGCGGGCTCGAGGGAAGGGGTCACCCGCACCCTGCCGCTGGAGATCTACCTGCAACGGGTCACCGACGCGAATGCGGCCGTGGCGCTGTCGGTTCTGCTCGTGGCGGTGGCCGCCGTGGTGGTGCTCGGGCTGGGTGCTGGCCGGCTGACCGCAACGGACGCGAGGTACCGGCAAGTGAGCGAGCTGCAGCTTTGCGCGGTCGTCGCCGACCGCCAGGTAGATGTCGAGTTTTCGGTGGCTCCCGGCGAGGTGCTGGCCATGATAGGGCCCAACGGCGCGGGTAAGTCGACCGCCTTGCACGTGATCGCGGGGCTGGTGCGACCCGACGAGGGAGTGGTGCGGTTGGGGGATCGGGTGTTGACCGACACGTCCGCCGGGGTCGACGTGCCGACGCATGACCGCCGGGTCGGGCGGCTGTTACAGGACCCGCTGCTGTTCCCGCACCTGAGTGTCGCCGCCAATGTGGCGTTCGGGCCGCGCAGCCGTCAGAAAAGGCCGGGCCCTTTCGGCTCGGCGCGCGGCAAGGAGAAGCAGACCGCCCTGCGCTGGCTGCGCGAGGTGGACGCCGAGCAGCTCGCCGACCGCAAACCGCTCAACTGTCCGGCGGCCAGGCCCAGCGGGTGGCAATCGCGCGGGCGCTCGCCGCCGAACCAGATGTACTGCTGCTCGACGAACCGCTGACCGGCCTCGACGTCGGGGCCGCCGCGGCCATCCGGGCCGTGTTACGCGCCGCGGTCGCCCGCAGCGGCTGCGCGGTCGTCCTGATCACCCACGATCTGCTCGACGTCTTCACCCTGGCCGATCGGGCGCTGGTGCTCGAGGGCGGCACGATCTCCGAGGTCGGCCGGGTGCCCGAAGTACTCACCGCACCGCGCAGCCATTTCGGTGCCCGCATCGCCGGCGTCAACCTGGTCAACGGGACGATCGCGCCGGACGGCTCGTTGCACACCAGCACCGGGGCCCACTGGTACGGGCTGCCCGCCGAGCGGCTGGGCGCCGTGCTGGCCGATGGGCAGGACGCGATCGCAGTGTTCCCGCCGACCGCGGTGGCCGTGTACCGCGACCTGCCGCACGGCAGTCCCCGCAACTGCGCCGAACTCACCGTGTCGGAGTTGGACATTCGCGGACCCGCGGTCGTGGTGCGCGGCCAGGAGCAGCCCGACGGCGCTCCTGGACTGGCCGCCGAGATCACCGTCGACGCCGCCGCCGAGTTGCGGCTGACACCCGGAGACCGGGTCTGGTTTTCGGTCAAGGCGCTTGAGGTGGCGCTGTATCCGGCCGCGTCGCGACGCGCCAACCGGCGGTGATCTGCGCAGACTTGGAGCAGGTTGCGCTCCGGCAACATCGCGAAAACCGCCTCGCATCGCCAGCACGGCACCCTTGCGTCACAGCGGTAACACGGTAGGTTCGTCGCCATGGATCAGGTGGACTCAAACTCGCAACGTCGCAAGGGTTTGTGGACAACGCTGGCGATCGCCACGGTGACCAGTGCCAGTGCCATCACCTTCGGGTTGCCGGCCCCCGCGAATGCCGATCCCGAGGTCCCGACTCCGGTTCCGGCAACGACCACCGCGCCGGTTCCGGCCGGCGCACCCGCTCCGACGACCGCGGCGCCGGCCGCTCCGGCACCCGCCGGACAACCGGCGGCGGGCGACCCGAACGCGCCGGTACCGCCGCCGCCACCGCCGGTCGACCCGAACGCGCCTGCCCCGCCACCGCCCGTCGACCCGAACTTGGCGCGGATCACTAATGTGGTGGGCGGATTCAGCTACCTGCTTCCCGGCGGCTGGGCCGAGTCGGATGCCTCGCATCTCGACTACGGCTCGGCGTTGCTCAGCAAGATGATCGGTCCGCCGCCGGCGCCCGGACAGCCGGCGCCGGTCGCCAATGACACCCGCATCGTGATGGGTCGCCTGGACCAAAAGCTCTATGCCAGTGCCGAAGCCAACGACGGCAAGGCCGCCGTACGGCTGGGCTCGGACATGGGTGAGTTCTTCATGCCGTATCCGGGCACCCGGATCAATCAGGAATCCGGCCCGCTCACCGGCGCGAACGGCATCACCGGAAGTTCGTCGTTCTACGAGGTCAAGTTCAGCGACCCGAGCAAGCCGAACGGGCAGATCTGGACCGGTGTCGTCAGTGCCCCCAATGCCGCCGCGGCCGGGCCGCCGCAGCGCTGGTTTGTGGTCTGGCTGGGCACCGGCAACAACCCGGTAGACAAGGTCGGAGCCAAGGCGCTGGCCGAGTCGATTCTGCCGTTCGCCGCGCCGGGTGCAGTGGCGCCGGCTCCGGGAGCTCCGGCCACTCCGGCTCCGGCACCGGGCGCACCCGCGCCGGCAGCGCCGAGCCAGGCACCCGCGAGCGAGGTCACCCCGACCCCGAGCCCCACGCCGCAGCAGACACTCCCCGCCTGACCGGCAACGCGAGACCGCATGCGCGTCATAGCAGCTTCGCAGTACCTGGCCCTTTCCCCGCCGACGGCCGTGAGTTGGCTCGCCTACCTGGTCATCGGCGGATTCGCCGGTTGGATCGCGGGAAAGATCGTGAAAGGCGGCGGCGCCGGCATCTTGCTGCACGTCGACGTCGAACACGGCCGTAAATGGTTCACCTTCTTCACCGCGCTGTTGGGGTCGGTGATCCTGCTCTGGATCGTGGGCATGGTCCGCAAGCGCTGAGCGGGTTTAGCCGGCCTCCGCGGGGTATACGTCCCAGGTCCCCTCTGTCGGCTAAATCGAAGGAGCCGGTCGTGATTCTGCACATCATCTGGCTAATTGTCTTGGGTCTGATCGTCGGCCTGGTTGCGCGTCTGTTGGTGCCGGGCAAGCAGCCGATGGGCTGGGTCGCGACCGCGCTGCTCGGCATCGTCGGCTCGTATGTCGGTGGCACGCTCGGAAGCGTGGTTTTCCCACCGCACCAGTTCACGGTCACCCCGCCGATTCAGCACTCGTTCCTCGGTGCGTTGGTTGGCGCGGTGATCCTGTTGTTGATCTACAAGTTCGCCGCCTCCCGCACCAAGACCTTGTAGGGGTCTTTGTACCCGCGCGGATCGCCGGCCAGTAGCGGCATGATTGGGCGATGGCGTCGGTGACCATGAACGTGTGGCGGGTGCGTCGGCCCGGTCCGATGGACACCGATCCGCTGCAGCGGGTCACCGCCGAGGTGCCGCGGCCGGAGCCGTCCGAGCTGCTGGTGGCCGTGCGCGCCTGCGGTGTGTGCCGCACCGACCTGCATGTCACCGAGGGCGACCTGCCGGTGCACCGCGAGCACGTCACCCCCGGCCACGAGGTCGTCGGCGAAGTCATCGAGGTCGGCTCAGAGGCCGGCGACGGGTTCAGCGTGGGGGACCGGGTCGGCATCGCCTGGCTACGCCACACCTGCGGAGTGTGCAAGTACTGCCTGCGCGGTGACGAAAACCTCTGCCCCCAATCGCGCTACACCGGCTGGGACGCCGACGGCGGATACGCCGAATTTGCCACCGTCCCAGCGGCTTTCGCACACCATCTGCCGAGCGGCTACAGCGACAGCGAGCTGGCACCGCTGTTGTGCGCCGGCATCATCGGTTACCGCTCGCTGCTGCGGGCGCAGCTACCGCCGGGCGGCCGGCTGGGCATCTACGGCTTCGGCGGCAGTGCGCACATCACCGCGCAGGTCGCTCTGGCGCAGGGCGCCGAATTGCACGTGATGACCCGCGGCGCGCAGGCCCGCGAGCTGGCGCTGCAGCTGGGCGCGGCCTCGGCTCAGGGGGCCGCGGATCAGCCGCCGGTGCCGCTGGACGCCGCGATCCTGTTCGCCCCGGTCGGCGATCTGGTGCTGCCGGCGTGCGAGGCGCTGGACCGCGGCGGCACCCTGGCCATCGCCGGGATTCATCTGTCGGATATCCCGGTGCTGAACTACCAGCGACATCTCTTCCAGGAGCGCCAGATTCGCTCGGTCACGTCGAACACCCGGGCCGACGCGCGGGAGTTTCTCGACTTCGCGGGTCGCCATCGCATCGAGGTGACGACGCCGCAGTATCCACTCGATGGGGCGGATCGGGCGCTGGCCGATCTGGCCGCCGGCCGCATCGCGGGGGCTGCGGTGCTGCTGGTGTAGTGCGGCTCAGGCCGACAGGTGCCAGACCAGCGCAGCGGCCAGCGCGCCCAGTCCGTTCAGCGACCAGTGCAGCGCGATCGGCGCGATCAGGCTGCCGCTGCGCCGGCGAAGCCAGCTGAACACGAAGCCCGCGCTGCCCGTCGCCAGCACCGCCACGATCACCCCGGCGGCCATCCCGAGGAACCCGCCGCCGAACAGCCGGGTGAAGCCGACGTTGCTGCTGGTCAGCCCCAGCGAGGTGGCGACGTGCCACAGACCGAACAGCAGCGAGCCGACGAGCGCGACCCCGCGAAACCCCCAGGCCCGATGCAGCGCGCCGTGCAGCACGCCCCGGAAGGCCAGCTCCTCGGGGATCACCGTTTGCAGCGGAATGATCACCATCGAGGCGATCAGCGCGCCCGATACCGTCGCGTAGTGGTTGTTCAGGAACATCGGCCGCGTCATCGGCAGCAGCACGCCGACCGTGATCACCGACGCCACGACGGCCACTGCGGCGAGCGCATAGCCCAGCCCGGATCGCCAATGCTCACGGCCCAGGCCCAGGTCGACCCAGTCCAGACCGGTGGCGCGCATCAACACCACCAACCCGACGGCGGCCACCGGCACCGTAGCGACGCTCGCCCACGGCGTGGTGAAGTGTGCGATCAGGTTCGTCAGCACCAGTACGGTGACCACCACGGCGATGTCGGAGTACAGCCGCAGCCGGTGCAGCGCCGACAGCTGTGAGACCACCGGGTGGAGGTCGACAGTTTCGAAGGCGGCGTGCTCAGACATTGCCGCCGAGTTTACCTGCGCGCCAGTGCGGCCCAGGTCAGATCGATTCCCACGTCCAGTACGCAATCTGCGGGTCGTCCTCCCCGTGCTCGCGCGTGTAGCGGCGGGCATTGAGCCGCGCGTCGACCATGCGCTGTCGCAGCAGTGCCGCGCGGCCGGCCAGGCCATCCACCCGGTCGATGACGTCGATGACCAAATGGAAGCGGTCCAGATCGTTGAGCATCACCATGTCGAACGGTGTCGTCGTGGTGCCGCGCTCCTTGAAACCGCGGACGTGAAAGTGCGCGTGATTATTGCGGCGGTAGGCGAGCCGATGGATCAGCCACGGATACCCGTGGTAGGCGAAGACGACCGGCTTGTCGCGGGTGAACAACGCGTCGAATTCATTGTCCGGCAACCCATGTGGATGCTCGGAGTCCGGCTGCAGGCGCATCAGGTCGACGACGTTGACCACCCGCACTGCCAGGTCGGGCAGCTCGCGGCGCAGGATATCGGCGGCGGCCAACGTCTCCAGCGTCGGAATGTCGCCGGCGCACGCCAGCACCACGTCGGGCTCACCGGTCGCGGTGCTCGCCCACTCCCAGATCCCCAGCCCGCGGGTGCAGTGTGCGATCGCGTCGTCCATGTCGAGGTAGGCCAGGGCGGGTTGCTTGCCGGCGACGATCACGTTGATGTAGTCGCGGCTGCGCAGGCAATGGTCGGCCACCGACAGCAGCGTGTTGCCGTCCGGCGGCAGGTAGACCCGCACGATCTCGGCGCGCTTGTTGGCGACCAGGTCGATGAACCCGGGGTCCTGGTGCGAGGCGCCGTTGTGGTCCTGGCGCCAGACGTGCGAGCTCAGCAGGTAGTTCAGCGAGGCGATCGGCCGCCGCCAGGGCAGCTCGCGGCTGGTGGCCAACCATTTGGCGTGCTGGTTGAGCATCGAGTCGACGATGTGTACGAACGCCTCGTAGCAGTTGAACAGCCCGTGCCGGCCGGTCAGCAGGTAGCCCTCCAGCCAGCCCTGGCACAGGTGCTCGGAGAGCACCTCCATCACGCGTCCGTCCGGCGCCAGGTGATCGTCGTCGGGTTCGGTCCGCGACAGCCACACCTTGTCGGTGGACTCGAAGACGGCCGACAACCGGTTGGAGGCGGTTTCGTCGGGGCCCATCAGCCGGAAGCGGTCGGGGTTGCGGATGATGACGTCGCGCAGGAAGGTTCCCAGCACCCGGGTGGCTTCGTGGGTGGATCCGCCCGGCTTCTCGACCGGCACGGCGTAGTCGCGGAAGTCCGGCAGATCCAGGTCGCGCAGCAGCAGGCCGCCGTTGGCGTGCGGGTTGGCGCTCATCCGCCGCCGGCCCCTCGGCGCCAGCTCGCGCAGCTCCGGGCGCAGCGCGCCGTGCTCGTCGAACAATTCGTCGGGCCGATAGCCGCGCAGCCACTCTTCCAGTTGTGCTCGGTGCGCGGGGTTCTCGTGGGTCTCGGCCAGCGGTACCTGATGGGAGCGCCAGGTGCCCTCGACGTGTTTGCCGTCGACTTCCTTGGGCCCGGTCCAGCCCTTCGGCGTGCGCAGCACGATCATCGGCCACACCGGGCGATCGGTCTGCTGACCGTGGCGCGCGGCACGCTGGATGCCGGCAATGTCGTCGAACGCGTCGTCGAGGGCGGCGGCCAGCTCGCGGTGCACGGTCGCCGGGTCGTCACCGGCGACCGTGATCGGCCGGTAGCCGTAGCCGCGCAACAGTGATTCGAGTTCGGCTTCCGGGATACGGGCCAGCACGGTCGGGTTGGCGATCTTGTAGCCGTTGAGGTGCAGGATCGGCAGTACCGCGCCGTCGACGGCCGGGTTGAGGAACTTGTTCGAGTGCCAGCCGGCCGCCAGCGGTCCGGTCTCTGCCTCGCCGTCGCCGATCACGCAGGCGACCACCAGGTCGGGGTTGTCGAACGCCGCGCCGTACGCGTGCACCAGGGCGTAGCCGAGTTCGCCGCCTTCGTGGATGGATCCCGGGGTCTGGGCGGCAACGTGGCTCGGGATGCCGCCGGGGAAGGAGAACTGGCGGAATAATTTGCGCAGGCCCTCGGTGTCCTCGCCGATACCGCTGTACACCTCGGTGTAGGTGCCTTCGAGGTAGGCGTTGGCCACCAGGCCCGGACCGCCGTGGCCCGGTCCGGTGACGTAGATGACGCTGGCGTCGCGATTGCGGATGATCCGGTTCAGGTGCGCGCAGATGAGGTTGAGCCCCGGCGTGGTGCCCCAGTGCCCCAGCAGCCGGGGTTTGACATGCCCGGCCGCCAGCGGCTCGGCGAGCAGGGGGTTGTCCAGCAGATAGATCTGCCCGACCGACAGGTAGTTGGCGGCGCGCCAATACTTGTCGATCAGCGTGAGTTCGTCGTCGGAGAGTGCTTCGGGCGCGGTTGTCGGGGTTTGCAGGCTCACTTGCCCGATTCTCCGCGCCCCCGCGCAGCGCCGCTAGGAGCGAAAGTCACTCCTCACCGCGGGCGCGGGACTCGTAGGCTTTGCGTTTGTCGACGTCGATGTCGTCGGTGAAGACGTGCTCACCACCCATGACGCGGTTCAGCCCCTCGGAGACCACCCGCGGCAGAAACTTCTGCGACGCGATCAGCGCGCCGGCCGCCTTGGTGACCCGCACCCGCGGCTTGGGGTGGGCGATGAGCCCGACGATCGCGTCGGCGATGTCGGACGGTTCGGCGTTGCGGAATCCCTTCATTCCCGCGGTGCCCGCGACGAGCTCGGTATTCACGAACGTCGGCAACACCAAAGAGAACTTGACGCCGGCCGGGCGGTACTCCAGCCGCGCGGCGTCGGTGAAGCCGATCACGGCGTGCTTGCTGGCGCCGTAGGTCGCCAGCCCGACGGCGTAGATCTCGCCGGCCAAGGAGGCGACGTTGATCACGTGGCCCTGGCCGCGGGGGACCATGCGCTGCACCGCCAGCTTGCTACCCAGCATCACGCCGTAGACGTTGATGTCCAGAATGCGGCGGGTGACGGCGTCCGGCTCGTCGATGATGCGCCCGACGGGCATGATTCCGGCGTTGTTGACCAGCACGTCGATCGGTCCGAGTTGGCGCTCGACCTCGTCAAGCAACTCCGCGAACGAGTGCGGATCGGTGACGTCGAGTTTGCCGTACACGTCAAGCCCGAGTGCGGCGCCCGACTCCTTGACCCTGACCTCGTCGATGTCGCCGATCGCGACCTTGGCACCCAGGTTGTGCAGCGCGGTCGCGGTGGCCAGCCCGATTCCCCGTGCGCCGCCGGTGATCACGATGACCTTGCCCTGGATTTTGAGGCCGATGGATGCCGTGTCTGCCATCTCCCCAGCACAGCACTCGGCTCCGGGCGACGCAATGACACGGCCGATGTCAGCGGCGTCGATACTGCAACGGTGATCAGCGTGCGACGAGCCGTCCCCGCCGACGCCCGTGACGTCTCCCGGGTGCAGGTCCGGTCGTGGCAGCGGGCCTACCGAGGATTGCTCGCCCAGGAATATCTCGACGGCCTCGAAACGGATGCCTGGGTCGACAGGTACACGTTCGGCCGCATCGGAATTGGGCAGCCGTCCACCCAGGTAGCGGTCGACGGCCCGACGGTGTGCGGCATGGTCACCACCGGCTGTTCCGCGACGACGACCTGTCGAATTTCGGTGAGCTGATGGCGATATACGTCGATCCGCCCTATCAGCGCGCCGGCGTCGGCCGCCTGCTGATGGCCGCGGCCCGGACCCGGCTGCGCAGTGTGGGCGTAACGACGGCTGCGCTGTGGGTGCTGGACGGCAATGCCCAGGCTCGTCGGTTCTACGAACACGATGGCTGGCGACGCGATGGGACACACCGCATCTCGACCTACGGTGGCACCGCCGCGGACGAAGTGCGCTATCGATGCAGGCTGTGACTAGCGCACCATCAACCAGACCAGGCTTCCGGCCCCGAACAGCGCGCAGTAGACGGCGAACGGGATCAGCGTGCGAGTTTCGAAGTATCGGGTCAGGAAACGCACGGCGAGGTAGGCGCAGACGAACGAGGCGATGCTGCCGGCCAGGACCTGGCCGGCGATCCCGTCGCCCATCGGGCCGAACAGATCGGGGATCTTGTACACCCCGGCGGCCAGGATGATCGGCGTGGCCAGCAAAAAGGAAAACCGGGCTGCGTCTTCGTGGGAGAGGCCACGCCACAGGCCCGCCACGATGGTAATGCCGGATCGGCTGATGCCGGGCAGCAGCGCCAGGATCTGCGCGCTGCCGATCAACACGCCACGGCCGAGCGGCAGCTGGGCCAACCGGTGGTCGACGGCCTCCCCACCATGCTGGGCCGGCGGGTCCTCTGCGGCCGAGCGGCGGCGCAGCACCTCGCCCGCGTACAGCGCAGCTCCGTTGAGCAACAGGAAGGCCGCGGCGGGAATCGGTTTGCCCAGCGTGGTGCGAAACAGCTTTTCCAGGAACAGTCCCGCCAGGCCCACCGGGATGGTGGCGGCCACGATCAGCCAGGCCAACCGTTCGTCGGGCGTCTCGATCCGCCGGTGTCGCGCCGACGAGATGAACCCGGCCAGCACGCGCAGCCAGTCCCGCCAGAAGAACACCAGCAGCGCGGCGGCGGTGGCGACGTGCAGGCCGACGATGAACGCCAGGTACGGCGATTGCGGTGCGGAGACGTCCAGGTCGCGCGCCCATTGGCCGCCGAGTAGCGCCGGCACCACAATCGAGTGGCCGAGGCTGGAGACCGGGAATAACTCGGTCACGCCCTGCGCGGCGCCGACCAATAGGGCTTCGAGATAGCTCAAGTGCGCGCTCACGGGCCTCCTGCGTGTCGGACAACAAACTACGGCAGCGTAGCCGGTCGGGGACGTCGATCCGAACCAGGTTGAGCGGCTGTGCATTTGGTCGTGGGGGCCGGTACGGTGGGCGAATGGCTGACAGGTTGCTCGCCGCGGTGCGCGTCCTCGACCTGTCCGGCGGCGTCACCGACACGGTAACCAGACTGCTCGCCGACCTGGGTGCCGACGTCGTCAAAGTCGAGCCCCCGGGCGGCAGCCCGGCGCGCGACGACCGTCCGACGCTGGCCGGCGCCAGTATCCCGTTCGCCGTGCACAACGCCAACAAGCGCAGCGTGGTCCTGGATGCGCGCGATGACGACGACCGCCGCCGCTTCTTCGCACTCGTCGAGGGCGCCGACATCGTCGTCGACGGGGCAGCCGCCGCGTTCGGAACCTCGGGTGCCGAGCTGGCCGACCGCTACCCGCACCTGGTCGTGCTGTCGATCACCGACTTCGGCGCTACCGGCCCGCGCTCGTCGTGGTGCGCGACCGACCCCGTGCTGTTCGCGATGTCCGGCGCGCTGTCGCGGTCTGGACCGACCGTCGGCGCCCCGGTGCTGCCGCCCGACGGCATCGCGACGGCGACGGCCGCCGTGCAGGCGGCTTGGGCCGCACTCGTCGCGTATTACGACAGATTGCGTTGCGGTACAGGCGATTACATCGACTTCTCCCGTTTCGACGCGGTCGTGATGGCGCTGGACCCGGCGTTCGGCGCGCACGGGCAGGCCACCGCCGGACAGCGGGCCAGCTCGTGGCGGGGACGTCCGAAAAACCAGGATCCCTATCCGATCTGCCCGTGCCGCGACGGGCATGTGCGGCTCTGCGTGATGGCGCCGCGGCAGTGGCGCGGCCTGCGCCGCTGGCTGGGGGAGCCGGCGGAATTCCAAGACCCCAGCTACGACACGCTGGGCGCCCGATTCGCCGCATGGCCGCAGATCAGCGTGCTGGTGGACGCGCTGTTCGCCGACAAGACCATGAAGGAACTGGTGGCCGAGGGGCAGTCACACGGCGTCCCCATTTCCGCGGTGCTGACGCCGTCGCGAATCCTGGCCTCCGAGCACTTCCAGGCAGTGGGCGCGATCACCAGTGCCGAGCTCGTCCCCGGGGTGCACACCGACGTCCCGACCGGCTACTTCGTCGTCGACGACGAACGGGCCGGCTTCCGGACCCCGGCGCCGGCCGCCGGTGCCGACGAACCGCGCTGGCTGGCCGACCCCGCGACGGCCGCACCGTCGGGCCGGGCCGGGGAGTATCCGTTCCAGGACCTGAGGATTCTCGATCTCGGCGTGATCGTTGCCGGTGGCGAGTTGAGCCGGCTCTACGGCGACCTGGGCGCCGAGGTCGTCAAGGTCGAAAGCGCCAACTATCCCGACGGGTTGCGGCAATCGCGGGTCGGCGTGGCGATGAGCGAGTCGTTCGCCTGGACGCACCGCAACCACCTGGCCCTGGGCCTCGACCTGCGCAGCGAGCAGGGCAAGCAGATCTTTCGCCGGCTGGTCACCCAGGCCGACGCGGTGTTCGCCAACTTCAAGCCGGGAACCCTTACGTCGCTTGGGTTTTCGTTCGACACCTTGCGCGAGATCAACCCCCGCATCGTGCTGGCGGGCAGCAGCGCCTTCGGAAACCGCGGGCCGTGGAGCAGGCGGATGGGCTACGGCCCGCTGGTCCGCGCCACCACCGGCGTGACCAGTCTCTGGACTTCCGAAGAGGCTTCCGAGGAGGCCCGCGCCGCCGGCGCCCGGCATGCGTTCTACGACGCGACGACGATCTTCCCCGACCACATCGTGGGGCGGGTCACCGCGATCGCCGCGCTGGCCGCCCTGATCCGGCGTGACCGGACCGGCGCCCCGGCCCACGTGCACATCTCGCAGGCCGAGGTCGTCGTCAACCAGCTGGACACCCTGTTCGTCACACAGGCCGCATTGGGGGCCGGCGTCGCCGAAGTCCGCGACGACACCAGCGTGCATGCCGTCTACCCGTGCGCCGGAGACGACGAGTGGTGCGTCATCTCCATCCGCTCGGACAACGAATGGAGATGTCTCACCACGCTTTTCGAGCAGGCCCCGCTGGCTGACGATTCGCGTTTCGCGACCGGGGAGTCGCGCACCGCCCATCGTGCCGAGTTGGTGCAGCTGGTCTCCGCCTGGACCAGCACGCGAACCCCGGCGCAGGCCGCTGAGGCGCTGCAGGCGGCGGGCATTCCGGCCGGCCCGATGAATCGCCCACCGGACCTCCTCGAGGACCCGCAGCTGATCGAGCGGAAGCTGCTCAGCGCCATGGTGCATCCGCTGGTGGAGCGGCCGCTGCCGGCGGAGACCGGGCCCGCGCCGTTCCGCCACATCCCGCCGGCCCCGCAACGGCCCGCGCCGCTGCCAGGTCAGGACACCCGCGAGCTGTGCCGGACGCTGCTGGGCATGAGCACCGAGGAGATCGACCGGCTGATCGCCGAACAGGTGCTGTTCGCGCCCGTATAAATTCGTCGCATGCCCGTCGACCCCACAACACCGGTGCTGATCGGCTATGGCCAGGTCAACCACCGTGACGAGATCGACCCGGAAACACCTTCGGTCGAACCAGTCGACCTGATGGTCGCCGCCGCCGCCGAAGCCGCCGATGCCCACGTCCTCGAGGCCGTGGACTCCATCCGGGTGGTCAACGTCCTGTCGGCGACCTACCGCGACGCCGGGCTGCTGGTCGGGGAACGGATCGGCGCCCAGAAATTCACGACGCTCTACAGCCCGATCGGCGGCAACGTGCCGCAGACGCTGCTCAACCAGGCTTGCCTCGACATCCAGCAGGGCCGCGCCGGCGTGGTCCTGCTCACCGGCGCCGAAACCTGGCGCACCCGGCGAGGACTCAAGGCCCACGGCGCCCGGCTCGAATGGACGGCTCAGGACGAATCCGTGCCGATGGCGCCGGTCAGCGGCGAGGATGTGCCGATGGCCGGTGACGCCGAGATCCGGATCAGCCTGGACCGGCCGGCCTACGTCTACCCGCTGTTCGAACAGGCGCTTCGCATCGCGAACGGCGAATCGATCGAAGACCACCGCAACCGCATCGGCGAGCTGTGGGCGCGCTTCAGCGCCGTCGCCGTCGGCAATCCGCACGCCTGGATCCGCAAACCGTCGACCGCGGCCGAGATCTCGCAGCCCGGTCCGCGGAACCGGATGATCAGCTGGCCCTACACCAAGCTGATGAACTCCAACAACATGGTCGATCAGGGCGCCGCGCTGATCCTGACCTCGGTCGAGCAGGCCAATCGCCTGCGCATCCCCGCCGAACGCCGGATCTACCCGCACGCCGGCACCGACGCCTACGACACGCCGTCGATCGCCGATCGCGACGAGCTGTACCGGTCGGCAGCCATCCGGATCGCCGGTGCGCGGGCCCTGGAGCTCGCCGGCCTCGGCATCGACGATGTCGACTACGTCGACCTGTACTCGTGCTTCCCGTCCGCCGTTCAGGTGGCGGCCGCCGAGTTGGGATTGGGCACTAACGATCCAGCCCGCCCGTTGACGGCCACCGGCGGGCTGACGTTCGCCGGCGGCCCGTGGAGCAATTACGTGATGCACTCGATTGCCACCATGGCGGAGCTCCTGGTGGCCAATCCCGGACGCCGCGCCCTGATCACCGCCAACGGCGGCTACCTGACCAAGCACAGCTTCGGCGTCTACAGCACCGAGCCGCCAGCCAAATTCCGTTGGGAGAACGCGCAATCCGTGGTCGAACAGGAACCGACCCGAGACGGATTGGCGCAGTGGGAAGGCGTCGGCACCGTCGAAGCGTGGACGACACCGTTCGACCGCGACGGGCAGCCCGAAAAGGCCTTCGTTGCCGTGCGCACGCCGGACGGGTCCCGGGCACTTGCGGTCATCGCCGATCCCGGCATGGCGCAAGCCACCGTTCGTGAAGACATCGGTGGCGCCAAGATCGCCGTCGCAGCCGACGGCAGCGCCACCCTGCAGTAACCCGGCTGGAAATAAAACCCCAGGTTAGAGCACTGTAATCCGCGTAACAGTCGCGCAGCGATAGAGGCGCGCATATTGTCGGAGGCGACGTTGGGGGAGGTGAGCCCAGGTGCACATCCTGGTTACCGACGCCACCGGCACCGTCGGGCGGCTGGTTGCCCGGCAGCTGATTGCTGCCGGCCACTCGGTCACCGGTATCTCTGAGTATCCCGACGCTCGCCTGGACCCGACCGTAGAGTTCGTCTGCGCGCCGCTGAGCGACCCCATCCTGCAAGAACTGGCCGACGAAGCCGACGCGGTGATTCATCTGGCGCCGGTCGAAGCCGGTGCACCAGGGAGCGCGGGCATCAACGGTGTGGCGTACGTGACACATGCGGCCGGCCGCGCCGGTGCCCGCTTGCTGTTCGTCTCCCAGGCCGCTGGCGCCCCTGCGGTGTACGAGCCGGCCGAGGAGCTGGTATCCACCGCCCTGGGGCCGAGCCTGATCGTCCGGATCGCGCCGCCGGTGGGCCGCCAGCTCGACTGGATGGTGTGCCGTACCGTGGCCTCGCTGCTGCGCACCAAGGTGTCGGCGCAGCCGATGCGGGTGTTACACCTCGACGACCTGGTGCGCTTCTTGGTGTTTGCGCTCAACACCGACCGCAACGGCGTGGTGGATCTGGCGACCCCGGACACCATCAATGTGGTGACGGCGTGGCGGCTATTGCGTGCCGTCGACCCCCGATCGCGAAGCCGTCGGATCGGCGGTTGGACGGAACTGATTCCCCCGATGGATACCGTTGCTGCGCAAGAGGATTGGATGTTCGAGTTCGGCTGGCCGGCGTTTGACGCGGTCACCGACACCGCGCGTGGACTCGTAGGCCGCCGGCTCGGTGCCGGCGGTGCGACCAGCCACGGGGCGCAGATGGCGCTTCCCGTGGAGGTGCTGCCGCGCCCCGCGCCCTCCGACGAGTTGCTCAGCGCCGCACCCGACGGCATCGAGGGTGAGTTCGACGACCGCATCGATCCACGGTTCCCGGTCTTCGCCACCGACGGCCTCGCCGAGGCGCTGCCCGGGCCGCTGACCCCGATAACCCTGGATGTCCAGTTGAGCGGGCTGCGCACCGCCAGCCGGGTGATGGGTCAGGCGCTGGCGCTGGGCGGCGTGGTGGATGACGAATGGGCCAGCAGGGCCATCGCGGTGTTCGGCCACCGGCCTTACGTCGGGGTGTCGGCCAATGTCGTCGCCGCCCACCAGCTGCTCGGCTGGGACGACAAGGCCCTGGTCCGGCGGGCCCTGGTCGATCAGCCGCAGGTCGGCGACGTGCTGCCGTTCGGGCAGCCCCGGCTGGCGGCCGGAGCGCTCGGGTCGGTCGCCAAGGCGGTCGCCACCACCCGGTCACTGGGCCTGCTGCGTCACCTCAAGGCCGACACGCGGGCCTACAGCACCGCCGCGACCATCGAACATTGGGATGCCACGCAGTTGACCCTGTTGCCCGACGCGGGCCTTGGGGTGCGAGTCCGGCTGCTGCGGGACCGCATTCACCAAGGCTGGATTCTCACGGCGCTGTGGTTGATCGACTCCGGTGTCACGGCGGCGGCGCTGGAGCACACCGCGGCGGGCTCCCGGGTGCCCGGCGTGAGCGCGATCATGGAAAGCGATCGTGTCGCCGAGGAGATGGCCGAGTTGGTCGTGGCGCTGCGCGCCGACCCAACGCTGCGGGCAATGGCTCAGGAGGGCAACCTCGCCAGCATTCGCGCGCTGTCGCCCGACACCGCCGCCCTGCTGGATACCGCGATCGCCAAGATCGGGCACCGCGGGCCCGGTGAAGGCGAGTTGGCCAGCCGGGTCTTCAGTGACGACCCGGCGATGCTGCTGAACGTGGCCGGCGGACCCGCCGAGCCGACCCCGCCCGCGACGCTGGTCCGGCGAATCGCCACCAACGCTCGCGTTTCGCGCGAGCGTTGGTGGCGACACCACGCTACGGTTCACCCATGAGCTTCGAATGACCTTGCGCGAGCTGGGTTCCCGCCTGGTCGCGGCCGACCTCATCGATGTCGTCGACGATGTGCATTACCTGACCTGCGACGAATTAGTCACGATGCCGGCCGATGCCCGGCTGCGGATCAAACGCCGTCGTGCCGAACGCGAGCGCTTGCAGGCGCAGCACCCGCCGGAAGTCATCGACCACGAATGGGTGCCGGTCGACCAACCGTCAGCCCAGCAGATCAGTGAGGGGTGACTGCGGGTCGGCCAACTTGCCGGGGTCGACCTGGATCGGATCACGGCTTTGACATCGTCGAGCACATCCCAGATGTTGACGTTCATGCCGGCCAACACTCGATTCTCGCCATCGAGCCAGAACGCGACGAACTCGCGCCGCAGGTCGACGTCGTGGTCGATGTACCAGTCCGAGTTCTGCACGGTGAAGTCGGTCAGCGACTTCTTGCCGGCCATAATCCTTGGAAAGCGGTGGCCACTCGTAGGGCAGCTGTGGCTCATCGGCGAACAGTACGATTTGTCCGCCAAATTCTCTGTCGCGCAACGCTTCTACTGCTTTGGCTCCGGCAAGTCCGCCGCCGACGATGACGAAGATAGTCGAACTGGCCATGATGATGCTCCGTTCGTATCGCGTTTTCCACCGTACTCGCGTCCGGTTAACTCACCAGATCCCGCAGCGTGAGCGCGTTGCGGACGGCATGGCCGCCCAGATCGTTGTTGAAGTACATCCACACGTCCCTGCCATCGCGTTCCCATTCGGCAATTCGGTCGGCCCAGCACCGTAACTCGTCGTCCGGATAGGAGCCGGTATAGATCGGATCGGAGCCTGGACCATGCATCCGGATGTACACCAGATCGGTGGTTGCGCGCGGTATGCACGCCAGTCCAGCGCCGCTCATCACCACGTACGCGGCCCGGTGGCGTTCCAGCAACTCGTACACGGCGGGGACATTCCAGGACAGGTGGCGCAACTCGACGGCGACCCGGATCTGCGCCGGCATGCGATTCAGAAATGAATCCAGGCGGGCGAAGGAGGCTGTCTCGCACTGTAATTCAGGGTGCACTTGGGTGAGCAGCACACCGTGCCGGTCACCCAGTAGGTGCCAACATCGTTCGAAGCGCTCGATCCAGGGCTCGGGCGAGCCCAGCCGGCGATAGTGAGTCAATCCGCGGTGGGCCTTGACCGACATCGCGAAGCCGGGCGGCAGCCGGTCACGCCATCCCTCGAACGTCGAATCCTTGGGCCAGCGGTAGAAGCTGGCGTTGAGCTCGACGGTGTCGAAAACCTCCGCATACCGGGCCAGCCGGCGCGCGGACGGCGTTCCGGCCGGGTAGAGCACGTCGGCCCAGTGGTCGTAGGACCAGCCGGAGGTGCCGATGCGAACGGTCAACCGGCCATCCGCTTGCGCAGGTCGTCGTCCAGCGACGCCCTCACGAGCGCGGCGGCCAGGCGCGCGTTCGCCCGCGGCGCGAGTGCTCCGAGCTTGACGGGGTCGGCGGGCAGGCCCAATTGCTTGGCCGCCGCGATGGCACGGTCGTCGAAGTAGGGACGGACCCACGTCCACACGTCCTGCACCTCGCGCAGGTAGATGTCGGCGCCAGTATCACCAATTCCCTTGAAATCCTTCAGCATTCGCTTCGCTAGGGCGGCGTCATGCCGGCTGCGCTCGGCAATCTCACGCAGATCGCCGAAATACTCGTCGCTGACGCGCTGCGCCATCTCGGTGAGGCGGGTCGCCGAGCTTTCGTCGTAGCGCACGTAGTGAGCGCGGCCGAAGGCGCTGATCATCGTTTGCCGCTCGGCCGCCAGCACCGCCTTGGGCGTGCGCAAACCCGTCTCGAACAGTTCGCGCGCCCCGCACATGGCGATCGCGGCGTCGATAGGCTTGCTGGCAAGCATGCACAACACCAGCAGTTGGAATAGCGGCATCGGCTTATCGCTGATCCGAATTCCCGCTTCGTCCGCGTAGGTCCTCCCGCCGGCCTTCAGCACGCGTCGTACCAACTGCTTGGACCCGTCGGACTTGCTCATAGCTCGGCGCGTACCCGCCACGCGCGCGGACAAACATCACTTCGGTGGCAGGCTGCGCGCATACCCGGCGCCGCGGGACACCCAACTCTCAAGCTGGCGTTTGGTTTTCACGCCCTCGGCGTCGATCCGCAGCCAGCCCCGGGTTTCGCGGCCGCCCATCACCATGGGACTGACGTGGGCGCGATCCAGCAGCTTGGCGGTGTCCTCGGGCGGCACCCGCACCATCAATCCGCCCTTGCCGCTGGCGGCTACCGCCATGTGTCCGCGATCAGGAACGCCAGGCCGCCGAACATCGCCTTCTCGTCGACACCGCGCTGCGGAGCCAAGAGCTCGCGGATCCGGTTGGCGAGTTCGCGGTCGTATGCCATGGGTCGACGCTAATCGTCGGCGCCGACACCCGTGGCCGAGTCAGTCCAAATCGACCCGGATGGTCAGCAAGTCGCTGCCCATCACGCGCACCACAGCGCTGTTGAGCCGGGGGAGATCGCCGAGCCGCCGCACCGCGTCGTCGTCGGGCATCAGGTGAGCGATTCCGCTGCGCCATTTACCACCGAGGCGCAGCCGCACGCTGGGATTGGCCTTGATGTTGCGGACGTAGTCGGAGTGCTCGCCGTGTTCGGAGACCATCCAGAACTTGTCGTCCACCACGCGCCCGCCGACCGGGGTGTGGCGTGGCTGCCCGCTCTTGCGACCAGTCGTCTCGAGCATGGTCACCGGCAATTGCCGACCCACCGGATTGACCACCAGCCGTTGAATGCGATGCACTACCTGCCGTTTACGATCCCCAAAACCGGTCATACCGCCCATTCTGCAACAGCGAACAGGCCGGCGCGATCCCCGGCCGTTACGGGCTCAATTGTCAAGTGCGACAGAGCGTTAGGCGGTGTCGGGCCGCTAAACGCGAACGGCCGCACCCGTGTTAGGGGCGGCCGCCGCAGTGCCGTGCTATCCCTGGTAAGGAATGAACACGCCATTCGGTGTGAGGTACACGCCCCACGCCGAAACATTCGGGTTCCACACCACCGGGTACGCGCCCGGCGCGTTCGGCGGATTCCAGACGGCAGGAAGGCCGTAGCCGATCGGATCATTCCAATGCCCCGGCGGTGGCGCCCCGCGCTGTCCCGGCGGAAGCGGATCGCCGGGCCCGTTGCAATTCACACCCGGCCCGTTACAACCCGGCACCCAGGGGTCGTTCGGGTGGGCCTGAGCCAACCCGGCCCCCATCCCGAGTGCACCGGACGTCAAAGCGCCCGCGATCACAGTGCTGGCAGCGATTTTGTTCAACCTCATCGTGAACTCCTTATCCAGCCGCTACGCCACCATTCGGCGACGTCACAGCTGTGATTTCTTGTTCGTCACCCCCGCGTCTACTGACTAACGGGAAGAGGTAATACCCCCCGGCCGGTTTTCCCCTGCCCGAAGGCGTACCCGGACCCGGGGGAGGCCGAAACCTTTCCGGCCATCCCCCCGGGAAGCGACTCGTTCGGTTACGCGGCAGCGGTGGCAGCCGGTGCCGTCGGTTCCAATGCCAGCGCCACGATCTCCGCGACATCGGTCATCGGCCTGACGGTCAGCGCCTCGAGCACTTCGGCCGGCACGTCATCCAGATCCGGCTCGTTGCGCTGCGGGATGAAAACCGTTGACAGACCGGCACGTTGGGCCGCCAACAGCTTCTGCTTGACACCGCCGATCGGCAGCACCCGGCCGTTCAGGGTGACCTCGCCGGTCATGCCGACGTCGGAGCGAACCTGACGTCCGGCGGCCATCGGCACCAGCGCGGTGACCATCGTGACACCGGCCGACGGGCCATCCTTGGGCACCGCGCCCGCGGGCACGTGCACGTGGATGCGCCGGTCCAGCACCTTCGGGTCGACGCCCAACTCGGTAGCGTGCGAGCGGACGTAGGACAGCGCGATCTGGGCGGATTCCTTCATCACGTCGCCGAGTTGACCGGTCAGCTGCAGCCCGGGTTCGCCGTCGGTTGCCCCGGCTTCGATGTAGAGCACATCGCCGCCCAAGCCGGTGACGGCCAGTCCGGTGGCAACGCCGGGCACCGCGGTGCGTTCCGCCGATTCCGGTGTAAACCGCGGCCTGCCAAGGTAATCCACCAGCTCGGGTTCGTCGACGATTACCCCGTTCTCCGGCCCGCCTTCGGCGATCTTCGTGGTCACCTTGCGCAGCGCCTTCGCCAGCAGCCGCTCGAACTGCCGAACCCCCGGCTCGCGGGTGTAGTCGGCGGCGATCTTGCGCAGCGCCGCGTCGGTGACGGTGACCTCGTCGCTGGTCAGCGCCGCCCGCTCCCGTTGCCGCGGCAGCAGGTATTCGCGGGCGATGGCGACCTTGTCGTCTTCGGTGTAACCGTCGATCTGCACCAACTCCATGCGGTCCAACAGCGCCGACGGGATGTTTTCGATCACGTTGGCGGTGGCCAAGAACACGACGTCGGACAGGTCGAGGTCCAGATCCAGGTAGTGGTCGCGGAATGTGTGGTTCTGCGCCGGGTCCAGCACCTCGAGCAGCGCCGCGCTCGGGTCGCCGCGATAGTCGGAACCGACCTTGTCGATTTCGTCCAGCAACACAACGGGATTCATCGATCCCGCCTCGCCGATCGCGCGCACGATCCTTCCGGGCAACGCACCCACATAAGTGCGCCGGTGCCCGCGGATCTCGGCCTCGTCGCGCACGCCACCCAGGGCGACACGGACGAACTTGCGGCCCAGCGCCCTGGCCACGCTCTCGCCCAGCGATGTCTTCCCAACACCGGGCGGGCCGGCCAGCACCATCACGGCACCGGAGCCGCGACCGCCGACGACCTGCAGACCCCGCTGAGCCCGCCGCGACCGCACGGCCAGATATTCGACGATGCGGTCCTTGACATCGTCCAGTCCGTGGTGGTCGGCATCCAGTATCGCCCTGGCCGCCTTGAGGTCGGTCGAGTCCTCGGTGCGCACGCTCCAGGGCAGGTCCAGCACGGTGTCCAGCCAGGTACGTATCCAGCCGCTCTCCGGGCTCTGGTCGCTGGAGCGTTCCAGCTTTCCGACCTCGCGTAGCGCGGCCTCGCGGACGTTGTCGGGCAGGTCGGCGGCTTCCACTCGGGCGCGGTAGTCGTCGGACCCGTCGGGTTCGCCCTCGCCCAGCTCCTTGCGGATGGCGGCGAGTTGCTGGCGCAGCAGGAACTCCTTCTGCGTCTTTTCCATGCCGTCGCGGACGTCCTCGGCGATCTTGTCGTTGACCTCGACTTCGGCCAAATGATCGCTGGTCCAGTCGATCAGCACCCGCAGCCGCTCGGCGACGTCCACGGTCTCCAGCAGCTGGCGCTTCTGCACATCGGTCAGATACGAGGCGTATCCCGACGTGTCGGCCAGCGCCGACGGGTCGGTCAGGCTGTTGACGTAGTCGATGATCTGCCAGGCCTCGCGCCGTTGCAGCATGGCCAGCAGCAGCTTCTTGTATTCCGCCGCAAGAGTTTTCACCTCGTCGGTGGGCTCGGTGTTGGCGACCTCGGTCACCTCGACCCACAGCGCCGCGCCCGGGCCGGTGGCTCCGGCGCCGATCTGCGCCCTGCGCTCGCCACGCACGACGGCCGCGGTGCCGCCACTGCCGGCGATGCGTCCAACCTGCAGGATCTTTGCGATGACGCCGTGCGACGGGTACCGGTCCTCGAGCCGCGGGGCGATCAGCAGTTCACCCGATTCGCTGGCCCGCGCCGCGTCGATGGCCGCCCGCGCGGCATCGTCCAGCTCGATCGGAACCACCATTCCGGGCAACACGATCGTGTCGGTGACGAACAGCACCGGCACTGATTTAGATTCAGACATCTGCACTCCAAAGGTTTAGTCTGCTGCGCTCAACCTTTGCCGAGTGCCTTTTGTTCCCCACCAAACTCCGGCCTCGGGTGTGACGTCGGTCGACGACTAGGTCAGTTGGCCTTCAATTGGCCGCAGCGCGCTGGCGGGCACGGAAGGCCTGGACCTTGGCTTTGTTGCCGCAGGTGGCCATGCCGCACCAGTGGCGATTCTTGGCCCGTGAGGAGTCGATGTAGAGCAACGAGCAGTTCGGGTGGTCGCACCGCTTGACGTTGGCGATGCCGGGCCCGGCGAGCAGGTCGAGCAGATCCGCGGCCAGGCTGGCAATCAGCTGCGGCGCGGTGCCCTCGCGGCAGGTGCCGCCGTTGACGAGCAGTCGTGGCGTCAGCTGAGGTTGCGCCGCCCGCTGGTTGAGCAGGTCGACGTCGGCCGGCTCCGGCTGGCGGTCGTCCAGCCGCGCGGTGGCGGTCCGGAAGATGGCTTCGCGGACTTCGATCGCGGTGGCGAGATCCTGGTCGCTGACCTCGATACCGGAGTCCACCAGCCCGGCCTGAACGGCCCATTCCGAGAGGAGCTGCGGACTGGTCATCCCCTCCTCGCGCGAGGTGTAGCGGTGTTTCATCGTGCCGGCGAAGTTGAGGCAGGCCCGGCCGCACACGAACCCGAATTTCACGTCACCACCTTGGCAGGTTTCACAGGGGCCCGCAACCGCTGGCGGCGCGCGTACTCCAACTCATTCGCATCCGCGGCGATTCCCGCCGGTTACCCGACCGGTCCGAGCCGCCGCAGCTGCGTGACGTGCGCGGGTGAAAGCTCCTCGAGGCTCCTCACACCCAGCAGCCGCATCGTGCGCAGTATCCCGCTCTCCAGGATTTCGATCGCGCGGTTGACCCCCGCCTCGCCGCCGGCCATCAGCCCGTACAGGTAGGCCCGCCCAACGAGCGTGAACCGCGCCCCGAGCGCGATCGCCGCGACAATGTCGGCGCCCGACATGATGCCGGTGTCCACCACGACCTCGGTGTCCTTGCCGAGTTCGCGGGCCACCACCGGCAATAGATGAAAGGGCACTGGGGCCCGATCTAGTTGGCGCCCACCATGATTGGACAGCACGATGCCGTCGACACCGCGCTCCACCACGGCGCGCGCATCTTCGAGCGTCTGGATGCCCTTGACCACGAGCTTGCCGGGCCATTGCTGCTTGATCCAGACCAGGTCGTCGAAGGTCAGGCTGGGGTCGAACATCGTGCTGAGGTATTCGCCGACGGTGCCCGGCCAGCGATCCAGCGACGCGAACGCCAGCGGTTCGGTGGTCAGTAGGTCGAACCACCATTTCGGGTGCGGCACCGCGTCGAGCACGGTCCGCAGCGTCAACGACGGCGGGATCGTCATGCCATTGCGGTTGTCCCGGAACCGCGCTCCGGAGACCGGCACGTCGACGGTGGCCAGCAGGGTGTCGAATCCCGCGTCGGCGGCGCGTTTGACCAGCGCCATCGACCGCTCGCGGTCCTTCCACATGTACAGCTGAAACCATTTGCGGCCCTGCGGGACCGCGGTCACCAGGTCTTCGATCGCGCAGGTGCCGAGCGTGGAGAGCGCGAACGGGATGCCGGCCCTGGCCGCCGCGGCGGCGCCGGCGATCTCGCCTTCGGTCTGCATCAACCGGGTGAAACCGGTCGGTGCGATGCCGAACGGCAACGCCACGGGCAGACCCAGCACGTCCCACCCGGTGGTCACAGTGCTGACGTCGCGCAGGATCGTCGGATGAAATTCGATGTCGCGGAAGGCTTGTCGGGCACGTTCGAGCGACAGCTCGTCCTCGGCCGCGCCGTCGGTGTAGTCGAATGCCGCCTTCGGGGTCCGCCGCTTGGCGATGCGACGCAGATCGTCGATCGTGAAGGCCGCGTCGAGCCGGCGCCTGGTCGCGTCGAACACAGGCCGCTTGAACTGCATCAGCGGAGCCAGGTCACGGGCTTTGGGCATGCGTCGTTTGACCACCATGTATGTCACCGTAGTCATATGGACTCCGCAGACGATCCCTTCGATCTGACACGCTTCGTTGTCGCGCAGGCCCCGGTCTACGGGTCCGTTGTCGAGGAGTTGCGCGGCGGACGAAAACGCGGTCACTGGATGTGGTACATATTCTCGCAGCTACGAGGCCTGGGCAGCAGTCCGACGGCAGTGCACTACGGCATCTCGTCGCTGCAGGAGGCCCGCGCATATCTGCGGCATGAGCTGCTCGGGCCGCGGCTGCACGAGTGCACTCAACTGGTCAATCGGGTGCAGGGCCGCTCGATCGCGGAGATCTTCGGCTCACCGGATGATCTCAAGCTGCGTTCGTCGATGACGCTGTTCGCCCTCGCCGCCGACGACGGCGGGCAAGACTTCACCACGCTGCTCGAGAATTACTACGACGGCAAGCGGGACGAGCTGACGCTGGCCCAGCTCCACGACTAGGCGGGCCGCAGGATTCGCCAGCCATGCGGCTCGACGGTCAGCTCGCCGACGACGTCGCTGGGCGGCGCGGAGGATCCGGCGAGCACCTCGGCGCGCGCCGCGCCCAGCTCCGAAAGCACCAGCCGCAGCGGCTCGTTGTCGACGTTCAAGGTGACCAACAGTGCGTCGTCGCCGCTACGCGTCTCGTAGACGTAGTGCCGATTGGTGAGCCGCAGCGCGGTGGTCGTGGCCGCATGCAGCCAGGGATGGCGACGACGCAGTCCAACCAGGAACTGGTGCAGTCGCCATATCTCGGCGCCGAAGTCGTCCAAAGACAATGGGGGAGAGGCGAATTCCGGGCGAACCGCGTCGTCGCCGCCGTACCGTTCCTCTTTGACGGCGCGAAATCCGAATTCGTCGCCGCCGTAGACGCTGGGCACCCCGCCGATCGTCAGCAACAACACCAGCGCGAGCGGCAGATGATCGGTGTTTTCCAGGCGGCTGGCGATGCGCGTGACGTCGTGATTGCCGATGAACGTCAACGGTGCGAAGCTGGCCAGGAAGGTGTTGTGCCGCTGCAGTGCCCAGTCAAGCTCGAAGAAGTTGCCGTCGTTGAGGCTGCTCCAGATCGCCTTCCACAGCTCGTATTGAGTGGCCGAGTCGAACGTAGCCTGCTCGACGATCGCCGCGTAGTCGCCATGGATGAGTTCGCCGACGAACCAGGCGTCGGGATGCCGTTCACGCACTCTTGGCAAAGCGGTAGCCCAGAATTGTTGCGGCACTGCGTAAGCCGCGTCCAGACGCCAGCCATCCGCGCCGCGTTGCAACCAGTGCGCCATCACATCGACGACGTAGTCGACGACGTCCGGATTGTCGTGGTTGAGGGTAATGAGTTCGGAATGCCCCTCGAAGGTGTGAAATCGCCCCGAACGGCCACGAAACCAGTGCGCGGCCCCGTCGTCGCGTGTCGCGTCGCAGTAGCGGCCGAAGTCCGTCCCGACATGGTTGAAGACACCGTCGACTAAGACCCGCAGGCCGCGGGCTCGGGCCTGCGCGATCAGGTAGTCGAAATCGTCGTCGTCACCGAGGCGGGGGTCGATCCGGAAATGGTCGGTGGTGTCGTATCCGTGTGTGCGCGAGGCGAAGATCGGCCCCAGCGCGATTCCGGATGCCCCCAGCTCGATAGCGTGGTCGAACCATTCGGCGAGGCGCCGCAGCCGGTGTTCTCCCGGACCCGGCGGGGCCGATCCCTCGGGCGTGGGAAATGCTCCCACGAAACCCAAGGGATAGACCTGCCACCAGATCGCATGTGAGACCCAGGTTGGCGTCATAGGCGAGTCGTCAGCAAGCGGCGATCAGCCGACACTCGCCAGCGTCTCGGCGGCGGTGATCGCCTGTGCCACCCCGGAAACGATCGCGGCCGCCTTCAGGGCTTCCAGGATCGCTTCGCGATCAACACCGGCCTCGCGCAGGGTGTGCTCATGCGCGACGACGCAGTGCGAACACCCGTTGATCGACGACACGGCGAAGGACCACAGCTCGAAATTCGCCTTGTCCACACCCGGGTTGCCGATGATGTTCATCCGCAGGCCGGCCCGCAGGTCGTCGTACTTGCCCTCCAGGAAGCCGCGGCCACGGTAGAACACGTTGTTCATCCCCATGATCGACGCGGCTCCCAGCGCCGCCTGGTACGCCTCGGCAGAGAGGTTGTCCGCCGCTTCGGCGCCAATCTCGGCCAGCACCTGGGTGTTTCGCGTCGCCGCGGCACTTGCCAACAACGTGCCCCAGAGCTGCTCGTCGTTCAACACGGTGCTGCGGGCGATCGAGCCCAGGTTGAGCTTCAGATCCTTGGCGTACTCCGGCAGCGCTTCCTTCAGATTCTCGATGGTCATTTCGCCTCCTCTGGCTACGCCGAAGCCTTGAGCAGCTCGCCGGCGTTCAGGGTCGGGTCGCCCTTGCGCCAGTTGCAGGCACACAGCTCGTCGGATTGCAGAGCATCCAGCACCCGCAGCACCTCGTCGACGTTACGCCCCACGGAACCCGCGGTCGCCGAGACGAATTGGATCTCGTTGTTGGGGTCGACGATGAAGGTCACGCGGTCCGCGACGCCGTCGGCGTTGAGCACCCCGGTAGCCAGGGCAAGTTCACGCTTGATGTCCGAGAGCATCGGGAACGGCAGCTTCTTGAGGTCCTCGTGCTGGGCCCGCCACTGGAAGTGCACGAACTCGCTGTCCACCGAGACGCCGAGCACCTGCGCGTCGCGATCCTCGAACTCGTCGTTCAGCTTGCCGAACGCGGCGATCTCGGTCGGGCACACGAAGGTGAAGTCCTTCGGCCAGAAGAACACGATTCGCCACTTGCCCTCGTGGTCATCGCTGGAGAAGGTTTTGAAGTAGTCCTCGGGCTGCTGAGCGTCGACCTTCGACAGGTCGCCACCGATCAGCCCGGTGAGCGCGTAAGCGGGGAACTGGTCGCCGATCGTTAGCAGTGTCATATCCGCTCCTTATCTAGATTTAGTCAAGTTTAAGTGCCCCTCACCATGTTGCCGCACGCGGTGCCTGAAGTAAAGGTGATATATCACACTATACTTATAGGCATGACCGATAAGACTTTTCAACCGACCCTGGCCGGGCTGCGGGCATTCGCCGCGGTCGCCGAGAAGCACCATTTCGGAAGTGCCGCAAAGGCTCTCGGGGTCAGTCAATCGACTCTCTCGCAGTCGCTCTCCGCCCTCGAAACGGGCCTGGGCACCCACCTCGTCGAGCGCTCGACGCGGCGTGTCCGCTTGACACCGGAAGGCACGCAGCTGCTGCCGTTGGCCCAAGCCGTGGTCGAGGCGGCGGAGGCTTTCACCGCGGCGGCGGGGGGCACCTCGGATCCGCTGCAGGGCACCCTGCGGCTGGGCATGATCCCCACGGTCGCGCCCTACGTCCTGCCCACGGTGCTGGCCGGTCGCGCCAGTCGCTTGCCCACGCTGACGCTGCGGGTCATCGAGGACCAAACCGAACGGCTGTTGGCGGCGCTGCGCGAGGGGTCGCTGGACGCGGCGCTGATCGCACTGCCCGACGGCACCAGCGGGATCACCGAGGTCCCGATCTACGAGGAGGACTTTCTGCTCGCGGTACCGCCCGCACACCCCCTGTCGGGCAAACGCCGGGTGCCCACCGCGGCATTGGCCGACTTGCCGCTGCTGCTGCTGGACGAAGGCCACTGCCTCCGGGATCAAGCTCTCGACGTGTGCCAAAAGGCCGGTGTGCGAGCCGAACTCGCCGATACTCGAGCCGCTTCACTGGCGACGGCGGTGCAATGCGTGACCGGCGGCCTGGGAGTGACCCTGATCCCGCAGAGCGCCGCGCCCGTCGAGGCCGCGCGAAGCCGGCTCGGGCTCGCCCAGTTTGCGACCCCGCGCCCGGGCCGGCGAATCGGCCTGGTGTTCCGCTCGTCGAGCGGCCGCGACGAATCCTATCGGCGACTGGCCGCGATCATCGGGGAGTCGATCGGCAGCGAACAGCAGGTGCGGTTGGTGAAATAGCGTCACTCGGCGATGGCGGCCGGCACGTCCGTCAGGGCGTCGACAGCTGGGATTGCTCTCGTCGGCCAACGCATTCGCCGGGCATCGTCAACGGAAATCACGATAGTTCGTTCCGGGAGCGACTACTGCATCGCGCGGCGGCGCCGCCTGTAGGTTCTGCCTATGGAAAAGGTGATCGCGGTGCTGCGGCGCGCCGACTCGAACGACGAATGGTGTGCCCGCCAGCGGGGTCCGGTCGCGGACGCCCTGTTAGGCCTGGGCCTGCCCGGGTTGGCAGTCAACGTCCGGGATGCCGCGGTGCGCAACTCGCTGATGACGATGACGGTCCTGGACCCGCCCGTCGCCGCCGTGGTGAGCATGTGGACCCAGCAGTGCTATGGCGAACAAATGACCGCCGCGTTGGAGCTGCTCGCCGCGGAATGTGAGCAGCTGTCCGCCTACCTGGTGACCGAATCGACTCCGCTGCCCGGTCCGGATATCGAACCCGGTTGTCGCACAATCGGGTTCGCGAACGTCGTATTGCTGCGTAGACCGGCCGAGATGGAGCAGGCGTTCTGGCTGGACCGATGGCAGCTACACCAGACATCCGTGGCGATCGAAACCCAGTCGACGTTTGGCTACACCCAGAACTGGGTGGTGCGGGCACTGACTGCGGACGCCCCGGGAATCTCGGGGATCGTCGAGGAGTTGTTCCCCGCGGAGGCGATAGCCGATTTGCACGCATTTTTCGGTGCCACCGACGATGACGACCTGAAGGACCGCCTGGGCCGGATGGTTGCCAGCACTGCTGCGTTCGGCGCCAACGAGAACATCGACTCGGTGGCAACGAGTCGCTACGTGTTCAGGACACCGTTTCGTACGTAAGGGGAACGAGATGGCCACACTCAAAGACGCTGTGGCGCTGGCGGCGGAGGAAAGCGGATTAGCGGTGATCTCGACCGTTCGCGCCGACGGAACCGTGCAGGCGTCGCTGGTCAACGTCGGTCTGCTACCGCACCCGCAGACCGGTGAACCGGTCCTCGGCTTCACCACCTACGGCAAAGTCAAACTGGCCAATCTCCGCGAGCGACCGCAACTGGCCGTAACGTACCGCAACGGCTGGCAGTGGGCGACCGTCGAAGGACGCGCGGAGCTGGTGGGGCCCGACGACTCGCAGCCGTGGCTTGCCGGCGCCGACCAATTGCGGCTGCTGCTTCGCGAGGTCTTCACCGCCGCCGGCGGGACTCACGAGGACTGGGACGAGTACGACCGGATGATGGCGTTGGAACGTCGCGCCGTCGTGCTGATCGCACCCACCCGTGTCTATAGCAACGGGTGAACTCGGACCGGCAGGGTCGCGAGGTTAGGCTGCAGCGGTGACGCTGCTGATCGATGACACCAACCGGGTGCGCACCCTGACGCTGAACCGGCCCGAGGCGCTCAACGCTTTCAACGAAGCGCTGTACGACGCCACCGCCGAGGCCCTGTTGGCCGCCGCCGACGATCCTGAGGTCGCGGTCGTCGTCTTGACCGGGACCGGGCGCGGCTTTTCCGCCGGCACCGATCTCGCCGAGATGCAGGCGCGCATCACGGACCCCGAGTTCACTCCTGGCAAACACGGATTCCCCGGCCTGATCGATGCGCTGAGCGCGTTTCCCAAACCACTGATCTGCGCCGTGAACGGCGTCGGCGTGGGAATCGGTGCCACCATCCTCGGCTATGCCGACCTGGCATTCATGTCGTCGACAGCGCGGCTGAAATGCCCGTTCACCAGCCTCGGCGTGGCCCCCGAGGCGGCATCGTCCTACCTGCTGCCGCAGTTGGTGGGTCGCCAGAGCGCCGCGTGGTTGTTGATGTCCTCGGAATGGGTCGACGCGCAGGAGGCCCTGCGGATGGGTCTGGTGTGGCGGGTCTGTGAGCCGGAAGAGCTGCTGCCCGAAACCCGTCGGCATGCCGAAGTCCTTGCCTCCCGGCCGGTTTCGAGCCTGATGGCGGTCAAACACACGATGACAGAACCGATCCGGCCCGGCATCGTGGCCGCGACCGCGCGAGAGAATGCCCACTTCGCCGAGCTGATGGGCGCACACGCCAACGCCGCTGCCCTGGCCTCGTTCGCGGAGCGGAAGAGTTAAAGCCCTGAGCGCAAACGGAATCGACGAAGCTCGGCGCGGCTAGAGCGATGCCGCGGGCTGGAGCTCGGTCTCGTGTTTTTGGGATGCCTCGATGATGGCGCGCACGGTGCGCCGGCAGCGCCCGCAGTCACCGCCCGCGCCGCACGCCGAGGCCACTTCTTTGCAGGTGGATGCACCGCGTGCGACGCACTCGGCCACGGCGTGGTTGGTGACGCCAACGCATAGGCAGACGTACATCAACACACCCTTCGCAGGTCGGACCAGCCCGAACGGGCCTTACATAAAGGGAGTCTAACCTAAGTAGGTTAGACGAACCTAACTACGCCACGAATCGCTATTTCGGCTAGTGAGCGCAGCCATACCTTGCTGGAACTATTCCAATCTGCGTGGCACAGTGCTGCTACGGCCGGCATGGCGCGCGCCAGCCCAGCGCACCTGCCGCGCTGGAACATCAGAGTCCTGACACCGGAGGAGTGATCATGCAAGGGGATGCGGACGTTCTGCGTCTACTCAACGAGCAATTGACCAGTGAGCTCACCGCGATCAACCAGTACTTCTTGCACTCGAAAATGCAAGAGAACTGGGGCTTCACCGAAGTGGCCGAGCACACCCGCTCGGAGTCCTTCGACGAGATGCGCCACGCCGAGGCGATCACCGACCGCATCTTGCTGCTGGACGGCCTGCCGAACTATCAGCGCCTGTTCTCGTTGCGGATCGGTCAGACACTGCGCGAGCAGTTCGAGGCGGATCTGGCCATCGAGTACGAAGTATTGGCCCGGCTGAAGCCCGGCGTCATCATGTGCCGCGCGAAGGAAGACAGCACCAGCGCGTTCTTGCTCGAGAAGATCATCGCCGACGAGGAAAACCACGTCGACTATCTCGAGACGCAGCTGCAGCTGATGGACAAGCTGGGCGAGCCGCTGTACCTGGCGCAATGTGTCTCGCGCCCGCCGGGCTCTATCGCGTAGTTCCTCCCGTCAGCCTGGGTACCCGTTAGCATCGAACGCCGACGGGAAAGGCAGGCATGACGAGCCCGAGAGCAGCGTCCGGCGCGGCCACCCAACTCAATCCCATTGCCGGGGATCCGGCAACCAGCGGCGCGCTGATCACCCCGCAACGGCGGAACCTGATCTTCGTCGCCATCGTGCTGGGAATGCTGCTCGCGGCACTGGACCAGACCATCGTCGCGACCGCGCTGCCGACCATCGTCGCCGACCTGGGCGACAATCCTGGGTCGTCACCAGTTACCTGCTGGCGTCGACGATCGTGACCGTGCTGGTCGGCAAGCTCGGCGACCTATTCGGCCGCAAGAGTGTTTTCCAGGCCGCCATCGTGTTCTTCGTCATCGGGTCGGTGTCGTGCGGGCTGTCCCAGTCGATGGCCATGCTGGTCGGATCGCGAGCGCTGCAGGGCATCGGTGGCGGCGGGATCACCGTCACGGCCAGCGCCTTGATCGGTGAGGTTGTCCCGTTGCGCGAACGTGGCCGCTACCAAGGCATCCTGGGCGCGGTCTTCGGGGTCACGACGGTCGTCGGCCCGCTGCTGGGCGGCTACTTCACCGACTACCTGACCTGGCGGTGGGCGTTCTGGGTGAATGTGCCGATCTCGGTGCTGGTCATCTTCGTTGCGGCGGCTGCGATTCCGGCGCTGGCGTCGGCGAGCAAGCCCGTCATCGACTACGGCGGAATCATGTTGGTCGGCCTGGGTGCCGCCGGCCTGACCCTGGCGACCAGCTGGGGCGGCACCCTCTACCCGTGGGCTTCGGCGACGATCGTCGGGTTGTTCGTCGGTGCCGCCGCGGCTCTGACCGGGTTTGTCTGGGTCGAAAGCCGTGTCCCGCAGCCGATCCTGCCGACCCGGCTATTCGCCAGCCCGGTGTTCACGGTCTGCTGTGTGTTGTCGTTCGTGGTCGGCTTCGCGATGTTGGGCGCGATGACGTTTCTGCCCACTTATATGCAGTACGTCAACGGCGTCTCGGCGACGACGTCGGGGCTGCGCACGCTGCCGATGGTGATCGGGATGCTGATCACCTCGACCGGCAGCGGCACGCTGGTCGGCAAGACCGGCCGCTACAAGGTCTTTCCGGTCACCGGCACCGCGCTGATGGCGGTGGCGTTTCTGCTGATGTCACGGATGACACCGTCCACCTCGGCGCTGATTCAATCCATCTACCTGGTCGTCCTGGGTGCCGGCATCGGATTGTCGATGCAAGTGCTGGTCCTTATCGTGCAGAACACGTCGAATTTCGAGGATCTCGGCGTCGCCACCTCGGGTGTGACGTTCTTCCGCACCATCGGCAGCTCGTTCGGGGCGGCGATATTCGGTTCACTGTTTTCGAACTTCCTCGACGGCCGGATGCCCGCGGCCCTGGCCGCCAGCGGCGCACCGCCCGAGGCCGTCAGCTCGCCGGGGGCCCTGCATCGCCAACCACATGAGGTCGCCGCCCCGATCGTGGCGGCCTATTCCGAGTCGCTGAGCGAGGTGCTCTTCTGGGCCGCGCCGGTCGCCCTGCTCGGGTTTGTGCTCGCATTGTTCCTGCGTGAGATTCCACTGCGCGACATCCACAACAGCGCAGTCGATCTCGGCGATGGATTCGGCATGCCAACCACCGACACCCCGGAACGGCTGTTGGAGAACGCGATTGCACGCATGTTTCGCGGCGATCCCCGGGGTTCGGTTACGCAGCATCGCGATGCGGCCCGACTGTCGCCTCGACGTGGCCGGGCTGTGGGGCGTGATGCGTATCTACCGCTTCGGGCAGATGTACGGGACGGCCCGGCTCAGCGATATCGGCGACTCGATGCGGATCCCGTTCGAGGTGCTCGAACCCACCTTCGGGCGCCTGGTCGCGGGCGGCTATGTGCGGCGCGACGGCGACCAGATGTGGCTGACCCCGTCCGGGGCCGAGCAGGTCGACTACGTCTATTCGTTGCTGCTGGGCTGGATCGTCGACAAGCTCTCCCGGTCACCCAGCTATCAGGGCCGTCCGGACCGCGGCGAAGTCGAAATCGCGCTGCAGCACATCGCCCACCGCGTTCTGGCCCAACGCGATTGGCACGACGACACCCCCGGCATCGGCCGGCTGGAGGCCGCCGCCGCGGGCCGGCATTAGAACGTGTTCCAAAAATCGGGACCTCGGGCGTACCATCACGCCATGAGCCGAATCGGAACGTTCGCTGACGACGACATCTACAGCTGGGCCGCCAAGTCTCCGGATCTCGGCGGCGCGATCGCCAACTTCAGCCAGGCTGTGTACACCAAGAACCGGCTGCCGATGCGCACCCGCGAGATCGCCCGCGCCGTGATCGCCCACGACAACGAATGCACCGTGTGCATGAACACCCGCGACGCCGACGGGCCGGCCTCGGGCGTCGACGAAGAGCTCTACGAGCACGCGTTGGAGTGGCGCACCTGGCCCGGATTCAGTGAGCAGGAGCGGCTGGCGGCCGAGTTCGCGCACCGGTTCGGCACCGAGCACACCAAGTTGCGCGACGACGAAGACTTCTGGAGCCGGGCCAACGAGCACTTCTCCGAAGAGTTACTCGCCGACCTCGCCATGTCCTGCGCGCTGTGGGTCGGCATGGGACGAATGTTGCGGACCCTCGACATCGGCCAGACCTGCATGCTGACCCTGCCCAGCCGGGCGTAACCGCCGCGCGCACGCCGCCATGAGACCCGCGCCGCTGCCCGCGGCGACGATCGCCCAACTGGAAGCCGGGGGCGTCGACACGGTCATCGGCACCGTCGTGAATCCCGCCGGCCTCATGTTGGCCAAGACGGTGCCGATCCGGCACCTCAGTACATTCGCCGATCCGGGACTGGGTGCCAGCCCGTCGTGGCACGCCTTCGCCATCGACCAAACGGGCATCGCGTTCACCGACGATGTCAACGTAATCGGCGACCAGCGGATCCGCGTCGACCTGTCCGCGCTGCGCATCATAGGCGACGGGCTGGCCTGGGCGCCCGCCGCGTTCTACGAGCAGGACGGCGTGCCGGTTCCTGCGTGCGCCCGGGGAACACTGAGCCGGCTCGAAACACTGCTCGGCTCGCCCGGCATCGAGATGAGCGCGTCCGTCGGTCACGAAATCGAATTCGTGCTCGTCGATGCCGACGGTGGCCGATTGCCGTCGACGTTGTGGGCGCAGTATGGCCTGGCCGGGGTCCTCGAGTACGAAGGATTTGTTCGCGACGTGACCGTCGCCGCCACAACGGCCGGTGTCAGGATCGAGCAGTTCCACGCCGAGTACGGTGCCAACCAGTTCGAGATCTCGCTGGCGCCGCTGACACCGGTCCCCGCCGCGGACCAGCTGGTTCTGACCCGAATCATCATCGCCCGGACCGCTCGCCGCCACGGGCTGCGCGTCAGCCTGTCCCCGGCGCCGTTCGCCGACGCCGTTCGCCGACGGCGTGGGATGCGGTGCCCATCAGCACTTCTCGATGAGCATTCCCGGTGAGCCGATCTTTTCCGGCGGGAACGGCGCGGCGGGGGAGGCAGCGGTCGCCGGGGTGTTGCGCGGATTGCCGGAAGCCCAGGGCATTCTGTGCGGATCCATCGTATCCGGTTTGCGGATGCGCCCGGGCAACTGGGCGGGAGCATACGCCTGATGGGGCACCGAGAACCGGGAAGCCGCAGTGCGATTCGTCAAGGGCAGTCCCGGCGCGGTGTACGGCGCCAATGTCGAGGTTAAAGTTGTCGATCCGTCGGCGAACCCCTACCTCGCCTCCGCCGCGATTCTCGGGCTGGCCCTGGACGGCAATATTCACGAGGCGGTGCTGCCACCCGAAACCACGATCGACCCGGCCAAGCTTTCCGACGCGGACCGCGACGCTGCCGGCATCGTATGCCTGGCCGCTGATCAGTCCGAAGTAATTGCAGCACTGGATAATTCGAAGCTGATGCGTTCTATTCTGGGCGATCCCGCGGTTGACATGGTTGTCGCGGTCCGGCGCCTGGAGCACGAGTGCTACGGCGACCTCGGCCCCGAACAGCTGGCGGACAAGTTCCGGATGGCGTGGAGCCTCTAGCGGTGGTTGCCGCGTCCGCGCTCTCCCACCACATCGGCGAAGTGGCATTGATCGACCACCACGTCCACGGATGCTGGACGGCGCCGGGGGATCGACGACGTTTCGAGAACGCCCTGGCGCCCACCGCCGCATTCAGACCCGATCGGCCGGTACAGATCATAACCGAGATGCGCTGCAACGCGCTAGATGATACTCACGAGTAATGACTAACCGCATAACCTATTCGTGAGCGAATGAAACCGCGGCTAGATCAGACCTGTGGCATCGAAAACCCAGGACGTATCGGCGGACGCCAGCGCCTCGAAGTGGTTCGGCGGCGCGAAGCTGACCAGGCTGTTCATGTCCCAGTAGTCCTTCCAGACCGTGATCTTGCCGTCGGCGACCTTATGTACCGTGACGAATCGCAACACTCCCCGTTCACCGGAGCTGAACGTCCAAGTTTCGGAATGTTCGTACATCACGTCGGTGCCGTTGGATAGCAGCACGCCGTCATGGTTCTCGTATCCCGCCAGGTGCTCGAGTCCCATCTTGAGCCGTTTCACGATGTCTTCCGGACCACGCGCCGACACCGCGGGAACCGGCATGTCGACGTAGAGGCAGTCGTCGGCCAAGAACGTCTTGACCGCATCCCAATCCCGCCGCGAAAGCGCCTGCCACAACCCGAGTACGACATCCTCGACCGCGATCATAGAAACTTCTGTCATACCGGCAAATAAACTCGCTCGCCGCACGGGTGTCAACCACGCCGCCGCAGGCGGATATCGCGACGGTGAACCCCCTGCAGCGCTATATCGCCGACGAGATCGCGATCGACCACATCGATGGCCTGCTGCCCAGACGCGAAGCGATGCGGCGGCTGGCTCTGCTCGGATTGGGGAGTGCGGCGGCATCCGCGCTGCTCGCCGCCTGCTCCACGGCGCAGGAACAGTCGGAGGCGCCCCAACCCCGGCTAGTTCCCGAAACCTCAACTGGCCCAGCACAACCACCCGGTATGGCGCATGTCCTGCCCACGCAGTCGATCTCGTGGAACGGGTCAGCGGGTCCGCTGCAAGGCGCGTGGGCCCAGGCGGCCGACGCCAAGGGTGCCGTGTTGGTGATTCACGAGAACAAGGGGCTCAACGACTGGGTGCGATCGGTCGCCGGCCGGCTGGCCGGGGCCGGGTTTTCGGCGCTCGCCATCGACCTGCTCTCGGAGAAAGGCGGGACCGCCGTCTTTCACGACCCGGCGGAGGCGACCGCCGCGCTCGGCGCTATCGCGCCGGACCAGTTCACCCACGACATCAACTCCGGCATCGCGGAATTGACCCTGCGCGCACCGGGGCAGAAGGTCGGGGTGGTCGGCTTCTGCTTCGGCGGGGGACTGGTGTGGCAACTGCTCACCGCCGGCGCGCTCGGGGTCTCGGCCGCGGTGCCGTTTTACGGTCCGTTGCCGCCCAACCCCGACTTCGCCGGGTCCAAGGCGGCGGTGCTCGGCATCTACGGCGCCTTGGACAGCAGGGTCACCGGCTCGCAAGCGACCGCCAAGGCCGCACTCGACCGGTTTGGGCTGATCAACGAGCTGGTGGTGGAACCAGGCGCCGACCACGCGTTCTTCAACGACACCGGCCCTCGCTACAACGCGACGGCTGCCGCCGATGCCTGGCGGCGACTGTTGGACTGGTTCAGCGGGTACCTGTCTGCCTAGACGTCGAGCGGAGCCATCGATCGCGCCCGCCCCAGCGCGACCGGCAGGCTAGACCAGCCCCGCAGTACCCGGGTGTCCCGACGCGTGCCGGCACCGGCCGCCCGCACGTCGGGGAAGCGGTCGAAGAAGGCCCGCAGCCCGACCTCGCCCTCGGCGCGCGCGAGTGCGGCGCCGAGGCAGAAGTGCCGACCTCCGGAGAAGGCGAGATGCCTGCCCGCGTTCGGACGTTCGATGTCGAAGCGATGCGGATCCTCGAACACCGACGGATCCCGGTTGGCGGCGGCCAGGTAGAGCAGCACCACGTCGCCGCGGTTGACCTGTCGGCCAACCAGCTCGACGTCGTTGACGGCCTTCCGGACGGTGAGTTGTACCGGCGAGTCCAGCCGCAGGATCTCTTCGACGGCGTTAGGCCATAGCTCGGGACGCTCGCGCAGCGTCTGGAGATGTTCGGGCGTGTCGAGCAGCATGCGGATCCCGTTTCCCAACAGGTTCACTGTGGTCTCGAAACCGGCGGCCAATACCAGCGCGGCGATTGCGGTGAGTTCGGTTTCGTCCAGATGAGTGTCGGCAGAACCGCTTTCGGCAGTCTGAATCAGTTGACTCATCAAATCGTCACCGGGCGAGCGCCGGAGTTGCCGCAGGTGGTCGACGAGCCACGCGTTGAACCCGGCGATCCCTTGCTGCACCCTGCGGTACTGGCGCCACGGCAATCCGACGTCCAGACTCGGGGCGGCCAGTTCGCCGAACTCCAAGACGCGCGGCCGGTCTCGCTCGGGCACACCCAAGATATCGCTGATGATGGCGACCGGAAGCTGCGAGCAGTAGCGGCCGACGACGTCTACCACGCCGGGCTCGCTGGCCAGCTCGTCCAGCAGGTTGGCCGCGGTTTCCTCCACACGGTCGCGGAGCGCGGCGACCGCTCGCGACGTGAACACGGCCGAAACCGTCTTGCGGTAGCGGGTGTGGTCGGGCGGCTCGGTGGCCAGCAACGAAGGTTCGCGCAGCGGATGCAGCAGATCGTCGCGGGCGCGGCGCTCCAGCCATCGCACCGGCGCCGGCAGATTCGATCCCAGCACCAGCACCCGGAAGTCGTCGGACCGCAGCAGGTTGTGGATCAGGCCATGGTCGACGGCCAGATAGCCGACGCGGCTTTTCACCATGGGGCCCAGCGCGTGCAGTTCGTCGCAGAAGGAAACCGGGTCGGCCGCCACTCTCGGATCGGCGATCAGCCTGGCCTGCATGTCACCGCGGCGGAGCCCGATGGTTGCGACGCCCCGGATGAACCCGTGCATCGCCAGCCAGTGCAATCGCTGTTTCACAGGGCCTCCCTGGGGCCGACAGGTGGTCGTCACGAAAAGCGTATGCCGGATGCCCGCGTCAAGCGGGAAGTGTTCAGCACTCGGCGGTGATCTTGAAGTCGGTGGTGATGACCTTGTTGGGGTTGCTGCTGTTGATCCCGTAGGCACTGCCGGTGATCGTGTAGGCGCTGTTGGTCAGATCGACGCGAGCGTCACCTACCCCGCCCTGCCAGAAGCTTCCGGTGAATCCGTCGACGTTGCGGATCTTCACCCATTGCGGGATGACCCGAGAAGCGCTGAACAGCACCACCGCTTCGACCTGGCCGTCGCGGTCGGGGATGTCGATCGTCCGGTAGGACTGCACCTGGCTGCACGCCGGCGGACGTGCCACATGGGTGGCACCGCCGATGCTCAGGTGCGCGGCGGCACGCGGCGTGGTCTGGGGCTCCGCGCAACCCGCCACACTCGCGGCCAGCACACACCCGACCGCGACCAGTCTGTACTGCACCACTTCGGCTCCTTACTGCCGCTTCGGCATCAGCCCGGGCAGCGACTTGGCGATGCGGCCTCGGACAAACTCGGGGCTCAGGCCCTTGAGCAGATCGATCAGGCGAATGCTCTTCGGCACGTACCAGTGCAGCCGCTTGGGGTGGTGGTAGGCCGCCCACGCGGCCTCGGCCACACTGGCCGCCGGCATCAGCCGCATCAGGCCCTTCTTCGGCGCGGTGGCCCGCAGCTCATCGGCGGTGATCGGCGCCCCGCCGTCGGCGGAGTGGTTGGGCGTCGTGGTGAGGATGGCGGTGTCGATCAGACCGGGCAGCACGTCGGCGACCCGCACACCGTGGCGCTCCCATTCCACGCTCAACGCTTCGGTCAGTCCCTTGACCGCATGCTTGGTCGAGGAATAGACCGCGATGCGCGGCATCCCGTAGGTGGCCGACGACGACGACGTCGAGAACATCAGGCTGCCGGGAGTCTTCTTCAGATAGGGCAGTGCGCCGTAAGCGCCGGTCAGCACCGCCTTGTAGTTCACCTCGACGACGCGCATCGTGGCCTCGTAGGGCACGTCCTCGAACCAGCCGGATTCACCGATCCCGGCGTTGTTCCACATCATGTCCAGCCCGCCGCCGGCATTGTCGGCGCAAAAGTCGGCCAGGGCTCCGTCGAGATCCGTCTTAACCGTCACGTCGACGGGGCGGGTCCACAGCCGTTCGTCGCCAAGTTCCTGGCCAAGCGCCGTCAGGCCGTCGGCGTCGCGGTCCACGGCGCCGACCCGCCACCCGTTGGCGTGGAAGAGGCGGACTCCTTCACGACCCATCCCACTGCCCGCGCCGGTGATGAAGACCGACTTCGCCACGCTTGGCATACAAGCCTTCCTGGTCAGCCCGCCTCGACCACATCTTTGATGCGGTTCAGCGTCCTGGTCATATCACGGACATTGCGGCGCTTGCGCAGGAAGCCGCCAAACAGCCAGTAGACCCCGAGCCACGGCGCGGGACTGAGCCGGAACGACTCGGTCACATCCGTGCCGGCGCCCGACGGCGCCAATCGGTAGTGCCAGTTGTTGACCGGCCGGTCACCGAGGAGAACTGCAAAGCCGAATTCACGGCCGGGTTCGCACGCGGTCACCTCGCAGACGGTCCAATAAACCGGTCCGATTTCGTTTCTCTTAACATGACCACGGAATTTGGCACCGAGGGCCGGGCCCGTCGAATCACCCAGCCACTCGGCTTCGAAGACCTCCGGCGAAAACTTACCGGTGTTGCGGACGTCCGAAATCAGATTCCAGATCTTGTCCGCGGGTGCCGCGATATGTACTGTCGCCGAACCTTCCATTGGCCGATCCAAGCACATGCCGGGGCGTGAACCTAGGCCCGCTCGATTTGGTCATCAGTGCGGGACGGCCGCCTGGATCAGGCCGTTGATGATCTCCTTGATGCCCTGCGCGGGGTGCGAGTACCACCCGATCGGGAGGCCGGACGCAGCGCCACACTTCGGCCAGGGCTCCACACCCTGGTCAGCGAAAAGCCGGTTAGCGACCGCGATTTGCTGCTCGCGAGAGTTTGCGGCAGGATTGCCGACACCGCCGTAACTTGCCCACGTGGCGGGCTTGAATTGCAGTCCGCCGTAGGCGCCGTTTCCGGTGTTGGCGTGCCAGTTGCCGCCGGATTCGCATTGCGCGATTGCGTCCCAGTTGGGTGTGGGCGCCGCGCCGGCCTCGGCGGTCGCCGGACCTAGCGTCGCCGCGATGAAAACGCCGGCCACGGCGTACTTCACGAGAGGCTTCCCCAAGTTTCTCATGTCAAGCAGTTCGGCATGTGTGTACAAAGCGTTACCGATTTGATTGATTCGCGAGATAAGAAGCCTATGGCATTTCTATGGCAATGAAATTGGCACGTCACACGGCAACGACGGCCCGATAGTTAAGTGCAATAAGACTGCGTGGCCAGCGCCAGGGCCTGCTGATAGAGCCTGTCTAGCAGGCGAGCATGGGTCACGGCGGCCCTCGCGGCGTCGAGCTGCGGGGCACACGCCGGGGAGTGCAGGAGGTCCCAGTGAACCACGATCTGGGTCAGCATCGTCTGGTTGAGGCCGTCGATCGTCGACCGTGATAACGATAGGTCGGGCGCGCCGGCGGGCGCGCTCGACGGGTTGAGTTTCCATTCCGCGAATCGGCTGTGCTCGATGGCTTCAGTGGCAGTGATCTGGTCCCCGAACACCCGCGTGACGTAGGTCGGGTCGATGTGTTCGTTGGCGGCGTCGTCGCTCAACTTGGCGAGTTGCTGCTGGACGCGGTCCGGATCCTCGACCGCGGCATGCGCAATCCACTTGTAGGCGGCCACCGCCTCGGCGACCTGCAAGCGTTGTGCGGCCGCATCGACGAGGTCGGTCAGCGCGCTGGCGTCGGCTCGTGCCGGCGTCGCCAGCAGCGTGGCGGCCGGCAACGCGGTCACCAGCGCCCTCAACGCACTACTGCGCCTGACGATGGTCGTCAAGCGCAGGAGCCACATCTGAAACGAAGGGGCTTATCCGCCGCCGCCTGGGGTCGCGCCCAAGGTGGTCTGCAGATCACCCTTCATCGCGTTGAGCTGCGCGCCCCAGTACTCCCAGCTGTGGGTTCCGTAGTTGGGGAAGTTGAACACGGCATTGTGGCCGCCCGCTGCGTTGTAGGCGTCCTGGAACTTCTTGTTGACGCCGATCATGAAGTTGCTCTCCAGGAAGGTAGCCGGCAAGTTGGCACCACCGAGTTCGTTCGGGGTCCCGTTACCGCAGTAGACCCAGAGCCGGGTGTTGTTGGCGACGAGTTGACCGACGTTGACCAGCGGGTCATTGCGCTGCCAGGCGGGGTCGCTATCCGGCCCCCACATGTCTTCCTTCTTGTAGCCGCCGGCGTCGCCCATCGCCAGGCCTATCCAGCTCTGCCCGGTGGACGGGCTGAGGTAGCCGGACAGCGAACCGGCGTAAACGAACTGTGCGGGGTGGTAGATCGCCAGGTTCATCGCCGATGCACCGGCCATCGAAATCCCGACCGCCGCGCTACCGTTCGCCTTGACGCCCTTCTCCGACGACAGGTATCCGGGCAGCTCGCTGGTCAGGAACGTCTCCCATTTGTACGTCGAGCAGCCGGACTTACCGCACGCGGGCCGGTACCAATCGGTGTAGAAGCTGGACTGGCCACCGACCGGCATCACGATCGACAGGCCGGACTTGTAGTACCACTCGAAGGCGGGGGTGTTGATGTCCCAGCCGTTGTAGTCGTCTTGGGCCCGCAATCCGTCGAGCAGATACACCGCGGGTGAGCCGCTGCCACCGCTCTGGAACTGGACCTTGATGCTGCGGCCCATCCCCGCCGACGGCACTTGGAGGTATTCGACGGGCAGCCCAGGCCGCGAGAAAGCACTCGCGGTGGCCGCTCCGCCGGCAAGACCGATCAGACCCGGCAGGGCCCCAGCCACTGCCGCACCGACCAAAAGCCGGCGCCCCCAGGCCCGGATCTTCTTGCTCACGTCTGTCATACCTGCGCCCCTTGTCGGTCGTATGTCGTCGCGTGGTGCCCCCGCAGAATTTACCGCGTGAATAGCTGAAATGTCGATTGGGGCGCGTTGTCATCCCGGTTTTGTTTCGGTTATCGCCAAAAGTAGTCCGAGTGCGATAACTGATCGGGAAACCTCGCGCCCGCTTGCTCGCCCCCATCCGGCACTCTCACCGAGTAAAACACCAGCTAGACGGCCTGCTCCAAAATCGATGCGGCAGGGGAGTGGCATGCGACAACATAGGCTACAAACGTTGTAAATTAGCGGCGGCCGACCGATTTCGACACGGCCTGCGTCGCTGAGCAATCGGCCCGACGGTTAGTGCATTGATGAGTGGTACGCCGCGGGACCACCGCCGGTGAGCCGCGGTCGCACGCCTTGACACGGTCGACAATTAGTTGGAGTCCGTCGCCGATGTCGGGCACTACCCAATTTTTCCCAGATCTCAGATCGGTGCAGCCGAACCCGTGACGACCGCGTAGGCTCTGTCGGAGCAAGCCGATGGAGACCGAACGCTAACCCCGGTCCGTTCCGGCCCTCACGATCACCGCACCGCGGATTTTTTGCGCGTGGTGGTGCGGCAGGGCCTCGGAGTCCGGGCCGATTGAGGTGCAAATTTTGCAAACGGTACTAGGGCTATCACTGACGCCGACCGCCTTCGGGTGGGTCCTCGCTGAGGGACACGGCGCAGACGGCACCATCCTGGACCACCAGGAATCGGCGCTTTACGCCGAGGACGGCGTACCCGCCGTCAGTACCGCAGAGCAGGTGGCACAAGAAGTCCTGCGGGTAGACGCGCAGGCCAATGCCAGCGATCACCATCTGCGCGTCATCGGGGTGACCTGGAACGACGAGGCCGCCGCCCAGGCAGCACTGCTGTTGGAGGCGCTGACCGACGCCGGGTTCGACAACGTGGTGCCGGTCCGGTTGCTCGAGGCTGTCGAGACCCTGGCGCGCGCGATCGCGCCCGTCATCGGATACGAGCAGACGGCGGTCTGCGTTCTCGAACACGAGTGGGCGACGGTCGCCATGGTCGACACGCATGACGGCGACACCCAGACCGTCGTCAAGCACATCAGCGGTGGCTTCGACGGGCTGCGATCCTGGCTGACCGGAATGTTCGAGCGCAGCGGATGGCGTCCGGGCGGCGTGGTCGTCGTCGGCGCGGACAGCGACATCGACGGATTTTCCTGGCGGCTCGAAAAGGCTTTGCCGGTGCCGGTCTTCGCGCAGACGATGGCCCAGGTGACCGTCGCGCGCGGCGCGGCACTGGCCGCCGCGCGCAGCACCGAGTTCACCGATGAGCAACTGATCCCTCAGACCGCCGAACCCGCGCCGACCACCGCGCCACGGCGGCCCGGGCACTTGTCCTATGCGGGCGCGGTGACCGCATTGGCCGCCGGCACCGTCACCTTTGTCTCGTCACTGGCGATTGCCGTCGGCATGCAGCTTGCTCCCGATGCCGGACACGCCGCAAGCAAGCACGTCGAGCACGCGCAGACGCCACAGGTTGCCGAAGCCGGGGCTTCGGCGGTTGCGCCGCCGGCGACCGAGCAACCCGCACCGCGGTGGGCCGCCACCGGTGAACCCGTTTCGCGACCCGGCACACCGGAGGAGGGCGCGCCGGCTGAGCAGCAGTCCGATCCCAGCGGCCCGCAACCGTACTTGACGAGGGTGCTCGAGCATATCCCCGGCGACACCGGTGATCCGACAGCACCGGCCGCACCGCCGCAGCCCTAGGGCTGCTTGATCGCGGTGCAGTAGTAGGCGTCGGAGGCGGGATTGCCTGCGACCGCAGGCACTTCGGCCAGGCCGTTGGCGGCGAACAATTCATTCAGGGTCCGGACTTCCGTCCGCCAGCCGTGGCGATCCAGGTATGCGGCAACGTCGTTGCGCTCGACGTCATAGCGCAAGTCGGCGAGTTCCACATCGAATCCGTGTTCGCGCCACCGGTCACCGGCGACGGCAACCATGTCCTTCGCTTGCTCAGCGTTTTCGTCCGGACGGGCGCCGAAAATTTCGGCCGCAAGCCGACTTCCGGGCGTGCTCAGGGCAGTGATGTTGTCCAGCAGGCGATCTTGGGCATCCGCAGGCAAGAACGCCAACAACCCCTCGGCGATCCACGCACTGGGCTGGGTAGGATCAAAACCCTTTTCTCGCAATGCCGTTGGCCAATCATGTCGCAGGTCGATCGGCACCACACGGAGCTCGGCGGTCGGCCGCGCATCGAGATCGGCCAGCGTGGAGTTCTTGAACTCGAGCACCTCGGGCTGGTCGATCTCAAATACCGTGGCCCCGGCCGGCCAGGACAACCGGTAGGCACGCGCGTCCAGGCCCGACGCCAGGATGACGGCCTGGCGGATACCCGCGTCCATCGCATCCCGGAAAAACGCATCGAAGTAGGGTGTCCGAACACCCATCAGGTCGGCCATCCGCTGCAAACCCCAGCCGTCGTCGGCGCCGTCGATGTCGGCCGCGTCGATCTCCCCGTTAGCCCATCGCGCGAGGAATTCGATTCCCACGGCCCGCACCAGCGGTTCGGCAAACGGATCGTCGATCAGCGGGTTAGCGCCCTTGCTGGCAACGGCTCGGCCGGCGGCGACCATGGTGGCCGTCGCTCCGACACTGGTTGCCAGGTCCCACGAATCATTCTCTGTGCGAGGCATTTTGCCCTCTTTCGGCGAGATACTTAGCGGTGGTAATGAATCCTTCACCGAGGATACACGCGCCGACGAGTACTGCCCGTGGCGTTCACTCGTCCTTGGCGTGAACCGCGGAGAAAGACAGCGTCACATCGTCGGCGACCTGCACCGAGCCCACCAACAGCGAGTATGGCTTGATGCCGTAGTCGGACTGGCGAACCGTCGATTCGGCCGACATTCGCCAGGAATCACCGAGATCTTGTGTATGCAAGTCGATTACGTGCTCGCGCTGTTTTCCGCGGATCTCGAGGGTGCCGGTCAGCCGGTAGCCGGTCTCGGTTTCCTCGATCACGTCCGCGGTGAAGCGAATTTCGGGAAAGCGGGCGGCGCCCAGCGAGTTCAACGCGTTCGAGCGCACCAGCGCTTTCTCGGGACCTGACAGGCCCTTGACGCCACCCTGGCTGGCGAGCACGCCGAGCGAGTCCACCTCGACCGTCAGTTCGGCCGCGACCGGATCGGTGTCCGCCCAGCGCACGGACGCCCGCCAGCGCGTCATCGCGATCGTGAGGCGATGGCCCATCCGCGCGGCCCGGCCCTTGACGCCGGTACGAAGAAGCAGTTCGCCGTCAGCGGCGTCGAGAGTCCACAAGTCGGTCACAGACCGACAGTATTCACATCGTCAAAACGGTGCGATAGTGCGCTCGACCCTGCTCCATCGCGGCGTAACCCTCGGCGGCCTGCGCCAGCGGCAACTCCTCGATCCATGCCCGCACACCGGACAGCACCGCGAATTGCATTGTGTCTTCGACATCTTTCGAGGTGCCGGAGGGGTGGCCGACAATGCTGATCCCCGGCGTGATCAGCTGTACCGGGCTGATCGGCAGCGGCTCCGTGGTCACGCCGATGGTGATCAACTCGCCCTGCGGCAGCAACCCGCCGACCGTCTCGGCCATCGCCGCCGAGTTTCCGGCAGTGCACAACGCGACCGTGACACCGCCCAGGGCCCGCAACGCCTGAGCGACGTCGCCGCTAGTGGAGTCGATGTAGTGATGGGCGCCCAGTTTCCGCGCGTCGGCTTCCTTTCCGGTGCCGCGCGCGATCGCGATGGTCTCGAAGCCCATCGCCCGGGCGAACTGCACCCCGAGGTGTCCGAGTCCACCGACACCGAGAACCGCGACTCGATCACCCGGCAACGCCTTGGTGTGGCGCAGGGCGTTGTAGGTCGTGACGCCGGCGCAGCCCATCGGCGCGGCCTCCACGTCCGAAAGCTCGGAAAGAATCCGGGCCAGGGCATTGGCCGGTACCGTCGCCGATTGCGCATAGCCGCCGGGGTACTGCCAGCTTGGGACCTTGATGTTCGCGCAATGAATGAAGATGCCCCTACGGCAGGAGTCGCAGCGGTTGCAGTTCCCGCCGAACCAGCCGACGGCGACTCGGTCACCCACTGCGAAGCCCTCGACGCCGTCACCGAGTTCGGCGATGGTTCCAGCGATTTCATGCCCGAGGGTCAGCGGCCACGTCATATTCGGGAAGCCGCCGTTGGCGAACGCGCGGTCGGTGCCGCACACGCCGCAAGCGGTAACCGTCAGCCGCACCTCGTCACGACCGGGAGGTGTGGTCTCAACCTCTGCCAGCTCCAAAGGCCCACCGGGGGAATGCATTTGGATGGCTTGATGTGTCGGCATGGTCTACCCCGTCGAATCGAGTCTCAGTGCGTGACCGGGCTTCCCCCGGACGCGTTGGTGTTGTAATCCACCTGCCAATGCTTGATTCCGTTGAGCCAGCCCGACCGCAATCGCTCGGGCTGGCCGACCGATTTCATGTCCGGCATCACGTCGGCGATGGCGTTGAACATCAGGTCGATCGTCATCCGCGCCAAGTTGGCTCCGATGCAGTAATGCGCACCCGTACCGCCAAATCCCACATGGGGATTGGGATCGCGCAGGATGTTGAAGGAGAACGGGTCCTCGAACACTTCCTCGTCGAAATTGGCTGAGCGATAAACCATTACGACGCGCTGACCCTTCTTGATCTGCACCCCGGACAGCTCGTAGTCCTCCAGGGCGGTGCGCTGGAAGGACGTGACCGGAGTGGCCCAGCGGACGATCTCGTCGGCGGTGGTGACCGGACGCTCCCGCTTGTACAGCTCCCACTGGTCGGGGAAGTCGGTGAAAGCCATCATTCCCTGGGTGATGGAGTTGCGGGTGGTCTCGTTCCCGGCGACCGACAGCAGGATCACGAAAAAGCCGAATTCGTCGTCGGAGAGCTTGTGGCCGTCGACGTCGGCCTCGATCAGTTTGGTGACGATGTCTTCACCCGGGTTCTGGGCCCGGTCGGCGGCCAATTGCATGGCGTAAGTGATCAGTTCGATCGAGGCGCCCATCGCATCGTTACGGGCGAACTCGGGATCCTGATCACCCACCATCTCGTTCGACCAGTGGAATAGCTTCATGCGGTCTTCCTGCAGCACACCGAGCAGACCCGCAATCGCCTGCAGCGGAAGCTCACAGGACACCTGTTCGACGAAGTCTCCGGCGCCCTCGGCCGCGGCGGCCTCGACGATCTGGCGGGCCCGTGCCCTGAGGTCATCGCGCAGGCGCTCGACCGCGCGGGGCGTGAAGCCTCGCGAGATGATCTTGCGCAGGTGGGTGTGCTGCGGGGCGTCCATGTTGAGCAGCACGAATTTGCCTGTCTCGCGCTGCTGTTGCACCGTGCCGTCTTTGTAGCGGGGCAGGGCGGTGTTCTCCAGGCTGGAGAACACGTCGCTGCGCCGGGAAACCTCTTTGACGTCCTTGTGCTTGGAGACGACCCAGAAGCCGCCGTCGTCGAACCCGCCGCAGCCGTTGGGCTGTTCGTTCCACCAGATCGGCGCGGTGCGTCGCAGCTCGGCCAGTTCTTCCACCGGCAGTCGCTCCGCGTGGATGTCAGGATCGGTGAAATCAAACCCCGGCGGGAGATTTGGGATCGGCTTGGTGGTCGTCTTAGTAGTTGACAAGGCCCCACTCCTCGATACGAAGTCTTCTAGTCGTAAGTCTTGTGCCAAATAAACCACTGGAACACCATCGTTGGGAAGCATTGACACAACATCGACCGACCAAATTGCAACATGTTCACCGACGACGCGGTCCGGGCGGCGTGCCCGCCCGGACCGCACCAGCGGCGACGTCGACCGAAATGCATCGTCACCACCGGCTCGGGAGTCCCGCGGCCCCTTTCGCTCGCCCGGGCCTTGTGGCCTGGACCACAATCGATATGCTTTGTCCAGGTCACCGGCGCTAACGGACCGGCTGACGCTGACGCGAAGGGGTGGAAGCGCATGATTCGCGAAGTACTCGCCGTCGCCGCGATCACGGGCGGCGCCATCAGCGTGGCGCCGTGTGCGGCAGCCGGCTATGAGGGCGATGTGCCGAACATGAACTATCAGGCCTCGTTAGGCGCACCGTGCGACAACTACGAACGCTTCATCTTCGGCAGAGGCCCCAGCGGCCAGGCCGAGGCCTGCCATTTTCCGCCGCCGAACCAGTTCCCGGCGGCGACCACCGGTTACTGGGTGATCTCGTATCCGCTGTACGGCGTCCAGCAGGCCGGGGCCAAGTGCCCGGGCCCGCAGACCGCGGCCCAGTCGGACCGGGGACTTCCGATGCTCTGCTTGGGAGCTCAGGGCTGGCAAGAGGGCTGGTTCACCGGCGCGGGGTTCTTCCCGCCTTCCGGATAACGATCATGGGCGAACGTCAGCCGGCGCAAACTCCGATTCCCCGGTGGCTGCGCATCGTGCTGACGACCGACCGGGCCGGCTCGGCCTGGTACATCGGGACCGGTTTCTTCTTTGCTCCGGTGCTCGCGGTCTTGTCCCCGTGGCCCGCCGTGACCGCCGCGTTGTGGGCGGTGATCGGGTTGGCGGGGCTGTGGCTGGGGCTGCTCGGCATCGCGATGGCGGTGGGGTTGGCCCGGATTCTGCGTTCGGGTGCCGAAATCCCCGAGGACTATTGGCGCTCCCTGGTCAATTACTGACCCTCTAGAGTCATAACCACGTTCTGTTCAAGTCCCGCAACGATTAGGAAACTCCGGTGGCGGTCAACCCCAGAGACGCCGTGGACGCGGTCAAGGACATCGCGACCAATGCCGTCGAAAAAGCTTCGGACATCGTCGAAAACGCCAGTGACATCATCCGCGGCGACCTCAAGGGAGGGGTCAGCGGCATCGTCGAGAATTCCATCGACATCGCCACTCACGCCGTGGAACGAACCAAGGAAGTCTTCACTGGCGGCAAGTACGACGTAGAAGAGGACTAGCACTAGCCGACGACGAGTAGTCGCCGCTAGACGCTGGCGGCCTCGTTCAGCTCGTCGAGCTTGGCCGTCGCCTCCAGGTACTCCTGCACCCAGCGCTCGATCACGGTCGACGTCTTCTCCACCTTGCTGAACTGGCCGACGACCTGACCGACGGGGTTGAACGCCACGTCAACGGATTCGTTGGGGTAGCGGTTCGTGGCCCGCACCGCCATACCGGAAACCATGTACTGCAACGGCATACCGAGCGGCTTTGGGTTGTCCGGCTTCTCCCACGCCTCGGTCCAGTCGTTGCGCAGCATGCGGGCCGGCTTGCCGGTGAACGAGCGGCTCCGCACGGTGTCGCGGCTGCCGGCCTTGACGTAGGCCTGCTGCTGAACCGGGGTGTTCGAGGATTCCTCGACCATCAGCCACTGCGAGCCGGTCCAAGCGCCCTGACAGCCCAGCGCCAACGCCGCGGCGATCTGCTGGCCGCTGCCGATGCCGCCCGCGCCCAGGACGGGGACCGGGGCGACCTCCTTGACGACCTGGGGCCACAGCACGATTGAACCCACCTCGCCACAGTGCCCGCCGGCCTCGCCGCCCTGGGCGATGATGATGTCGACGCCGGCGTCCGCGTGCTTGCGCGCCTGCGAGGGGGAGCCGCACAGCGCGGCCACCTTCAGTCCTGCCTCGTGGATGTGCTTGATCATCTCCGCCGGCGGGGTGCCGAGCGCGTTGGCGATCATCTTGACCTTCGGGTGCTTGAGCGCCACCTCGACCTGCGGCGTGGCCGTCACCTCGGTCCAGCCAAGCAGCTGCAGGCTGTCGCCGTCGCTGTCCTCGACGGGCACGCCGTGATCGGCGAGGATCTTCTTGCCGAAGTCCAGGTGCTCCTGGGGCACCATCTTGCGCAGCGTCTCGGCAAGCTCCTCGGCCGACAGGTGCGAGTCCATGCCCTCGTACTTGTTCGGGATCACGATGTCGACGCCGTATGGGTGGTCGCCGATGTTCTCGTCAATCCAGTTGAGCTCGATCTCCAATTGCTCGGGCGTGAAGCCGACAGCTCCGAGTACGCCGAACCCCCCGGCCTTGCTGACCGCCACCACGACATCGCGACAGTGCGTGAAGGCGAAGATCGGGAACTCGATACCGAGTTCATCGCAAATAGGGGTGTGCATTACAACTCCTGGGATGCTGGCCGAATTGGAACGTGTTCTAGTTTAGTGCGCGTGCCCATGACGTGGCCAGCACCCCCTGACTAACGCCAAACGACTACGAAGCGTCAGGTCACCAGGGCGCGGGCCACCCACAGCAGCAGGAACGTCAACATGCACCCGACGCAGACGAGGTGATCGCGGCAGATCGAACGCGCCAGGTGGCTTTGCTCGGCAACGCTGTCGGTGCGGTGACCGAGCCGTATCGCGTCGGGCACCGTCTGGGTCAGCGCCAGCATCGTCGGGATCCCGGCAAGCCCGGCCGAAACCACGAGCAACCAAGCCAGGTCTCGACCAAGGGTTGCCTGAAACCCCAACGCGCCCAATAAGATCAACATCACCAATGCGATCAGCCGGCTCATCGGGCGCGCCGCGGTGGTGGCGCGGTGGTAATACCCCGCGATAGAGGCGAGCACCGGCTCGGGCAATTCCTCGCCGGCGGATCGATGCGCGAGGACCTGGACGTCGAACATCAAATCCATCCACAACACGGCGAAAAGGAATCCGCTGCAGGCCGTGAGCAAGGGAGCCATGCCCATCCACCTCCGGTTCACCGCTTGCTCGTTCGCCCACGCGGTCAATCCCATCGCCATCCCCGGACGACGACTTGCTTCATTGTTTCCCAACAGGCCGAATAGACACAGGGCTGCGGCTAGCGAAACCGCATTACCCTCCTGGGTGACGCCGGCCGGAACAAGCTCTGGGCGCGGACATCGCGCCGCGAAATCACCTGCACCACTTTGGTTTCAGTGGTTTCGACAGGATGCTTTCTGTCGGCGGCTTGCCTTACTATTCGAACATGAGTTCGAGTAGTCGCGAGGAGCTGCAGGCGGACTACGACGCGTTGCGCGCCGTCGTCTCCCGCATCCAACGCCACTCCTACGATTCACTGACCACCCCCGAGCGCCTGGGGCTGTTGGAGGTACTCGAGCGCGAGACGCGCCGACTCCAAGTTCCCGGTCACCAGCTGATCAATCAACTGGTCGAGCAGGCAATCCCTGACGAACTGGGCGGAAAACTCTCGCATGCATTGGCCGACCGCTTACGTATCAGCCGAGCCGAGTCGGCACGACGGGTAGCCGAGGCCGACGATCTGGGGCCACGTCGCGCACTGACCGGCGAGCAGCTGGAACCCCGCTTGCCGGCCACGGCCGCGGCACAGCACGACGGCGCCATCGGGGCCGGCCACGTAAGGGTCATCCGCCAGTTCTTCGACCAATTGCCGGCCTGGCTCGACGCGGAGACCCAAGCCCTCGCCGAACAACAATTGGCTCAGCGGGCCATCGAATTTCGCCCCGAGCAGGTGCGCAAGCTGGCAGACCGGCTCGCCTATTGCATCAACCCCGACGGCAACTTCAGCGACGTCGATCGCGCGCGACGGCGCGGGCTGCTGCTGGGCAAGCAGGAAATCGATGGAATGTCGCGGCTCAGCGGCTGGCTGACTGCGCAGACGCGCGCCACTTTGGAGGCCGTGCTGGCGAAGTTGGCCGCCCCCGGTATGTGCAACCCCGACGACCCCACCCCGGTGATCGACGGCTCGCCGGGGGAGGAAGCAATCCAGCGAGACTCGCGTTCGGCGAGCCAGCGCAACCATGATGGACTACTGGCCGTGCTGCGCTCGGTACTGGCAAGTGGAGAACTGGGCCAGCACAACGGGTTACCCGCAACCATCATCGTGACCACAACGCTCCAAGAATTGGAAGCCGCGGCGGGCACCGCTCTCACCGGCGGCGGCACCCTGTTACCCATGAGCGACGTCATCCGCATGGCCCGCCATGCCCACCACTATCTGGCGATTTTCGACAACGGCCGCCCGATAGCCCTTCATCACGCCAAGCGATTGGCGTCTCCGGGGCAACGAATTATGCTCTACGCCAAGGACCGTGGCTGCTCTGCGCCCGGCTGTGACGTACCCGGTTATCTTTGCGAAGTCCACCACATCGACGACTACGCGATATGCCGGTCAACGGATATGGACAACCTCACGTTCGCCTGCGGGCCGCACCATCGGTTGATCAAGCCCGGCGGCTGGCAGACCCGCCACCGCGCCAACGGCGACACCGAATGGATCCCGCCGCCGCATCTCGATCGAAGCGAACCGCGAGTCAACACCTTCCACCAACCCGAGAGGTTGCTGGGCGACGACCCTTGATCCGCTCCGTCGGCAGCGGGTAGCGTAGTGCTGCCAATTACGAAACGGCGAGTAGCGTAATAGGATCCCCCGTCCAACGAAAGGAACGGCTCGATGCGCAGCCCCTACTCCGGCCGCCCTTTCACCACGTCGACGCCGGAAATCGCGGCGGCCTTAGAGGACGTCAGCATTCCCACGCTGCTGCTGTCGCTGGTCCACATCACCGGCGACCCGCGATTCATCCGCGACTACAAGCAGATGGGCATCTTCCTCAACGAGGTGCAGGGGTTCATGTCGGAGGAGGACAAGGCCCGCGCCCGCGCCGAGGCGCTGACCGTCATCAGCGAATATCGCGACCGCGGCTGCCCCGAGCCGGAGCCCCTGAGCCCGGAACTGGTCAGGGAAATGATGGACTGGGCGGCCTGCGAACACGTTCCCGACGACTACTTGCCCCTGGTCGGCGAAGAACTCGACCTCGACGGGGCCGACCCACGCCGGCCGGTGCCAATACCCGCCGAGCGCGCGGCCGACGTCCCGGTGCTCGTCGTCGGGTGCGGGGAGTCCGGCCTGTTGGCCGGCGTCCGGCTGCGACAAGCCAACATCCCGTTCACGATCGTGGAGAAGAACGCCGGCCCCGGCGGAACATGGTGGGAGAACAGCTATCCCGGAGCCCGGGTCGATGTGGCCAACCACTTCTATTGCTACAGCTTCGAACCCAACAGCGATTGGACCCACTTCTTCGCGGAGCAGGACGAGCTGCAGCATTACTTCACCAAGGTGATGAACAGGCATGACCTTGCCGAGCACATTCGTTGGAACACCGAGGTTCTCGCGGCCGAATGGGACGACGTCGAGGGGATCTGGAGCGTTTCGCTGCGCGACGGCGACGGGCAGACCAGCACGCTTCGGGTGCGCGCTCTGATCACCGCCGTCGGTCAGCTCGATCGGCCGCCGATCCCCGAATTCGAGGGCGCCGACAGTTTCGCGGGACCGTCTTTTCACTCCGCGGCCTGGGATCACTCGGTCGACCTCACGGGTAAGCGGGTCGCCTTGATCGGTGCCGGCGCCAGCGGCTTCCAGATCGCGCCGGCCATCGCCGAAGACGTCGGGCATCTGACGGTGTTCCAGCGGACCGCCCAGTGGATGTTCCCGAACCCGATGTACCACGACGAGGTCGGCGACGGAGTGCGCTGGGCGATGCGCAACCTGCCGTTCTACGGGCGCTGGTATCGGTTCCTGGTGTTGTGGCCCGGTTCGGACAAGGGCCTCAACGCCGCGGAAGGGGATCCCAACTATGCCGACCAGGGCGCGGCCGTCAGCGACATCAACGCCGCCGCCGCGATGATGTTCTCGCAGTGGATCACCAGCCAGGTCGGCGACGATGACGATCTGCTGGCCAAGGTGATGCCCGACTATCCCGCCTGCGGAAAGCGCACGCTGCAGGATAACGGCAGCTGGCTACAGACCCTGCAGCGCGACAACGTTGAACTGGTCCGCACCACGATCCGGCGGATCACCCCCCGCGGGGTCGTCACGGACGACGGTGCAGAGCACGAGGTCGACGTCATCGTCTACGCCACGGGGTTCCGGCACACCGACGTGTTGTGGCCGCTGAAAGTCACCGGCCGCAACGGAATTGACCTGCACGAGATGTGGGGGAGCCGTCCGTATGCCTACCTGGGCATCACCGTCCCGGATTTTCCCAACTTCTTCATCATCTATGGACCCGGCACCCATCTCGCGCACGGCGGCAGCCTGATCTTCCAGTCCGAATTGCAGATGCGCTACATCGACCAGTGCCTGCAGCGGCTGGCCGACGCCGACGTGCACTCGATGGAACCCAAGACCGGCGCCGCGACCGACTGGCACCGACGGACGCAGACCCAGATCAAGAAGATGGTGTGGTCTCATCCCGCGGTCAAACATTCGTATTTCAAGAACGCCGACGGTGAGATCCACACCGTCAGCCCGTGGCGCCTCAACGAGTACTGGGCCGCGGTGCGCGAGCCCGACTGGTCGCAATTTGTTGTGCGGCACCGTAGTTCGTAATTCGACCAGGAAGTGAGCACCGCACTATGCGCACGGTAGTCGTCGATGGACCCCGAAACATCCGGGTCGATACCCGTCCCGATCCCGTACTTCCCGGCCCCGACGCAGCGATCGTCGAAGTCACCGCCGCCGGCATCTGTGGATCCGACCTGCACTTCTGCGAGGCCGATTTCCCGATGCCCGAACCGATCGCGCTGGGATGGTGTCGTCGGTGACGGGCTGTGGCAGCTGCCCGGGATGCGCCACCCGCGATCCGGTCATGTGCTACTCGGGCTTTCAGATCTTCGGCGGGGGTTTGCTCGGCGGTGCGCAAGCCGATCTGCTCGCGGTGCCCGCCGCCGATTTTCAGCTGCTGAAGGTGCCCGAGGGCATCAGCACCGAACAGGCGCTGCTGCTCACCGACAATCTGGCCACCGGCTGGGCGGCGGCGCAGCGCGCCGACATTCCGTTCGGCGGCACCGTCGCGGTCATCGGTTTGGGAGCGGTGGGGCTGTGCGCGCTGCGTAGCGCCTGTTTCCAAGGCGCTGCAACGGTTTTCGCGATCGACATGGTCGACGGTCGCCTAGACCGTGCGGCACGGTGGGGTGCGACGCCGGTCAAAGCGCCGGCTCTCGAGGCGATCATGGCGGCCACCGGCGGACGCGGCGCCGACGCGGTGATCGATGCCGTCGCCACCGATGCCTCCCTGACCGACGCGATCAACACCGTCCGGCCAGGAGGCACCGTTTCGGTGGTCGGCGTACACGACATGAATCCGTTCCCGCTCAACGCGCTGGGTTGCCTGATCCGCAGCACCACCATGCGATTCACCACGGCGCCGGTTCAGCGGACCTGGCCGGAGTTGATCCCGCTGCTGCAGTCCGGCCGGCTCGACGTCGACGGCATCCTTACCACGTCGATGCCCTTGGACGAAGCGGCCAAGGGATATGCGACCGCCGAGTCGCGATCGGGCGACGACGTGAAAATTCTGCTGAAGCCTTAATGCCCTTCGCGGCGAACGTGGTTCGGCAGATAGCGCAGGGGCCGCATCGGCCGGCGTCGCACCGAGGCGAGGCACATCACCGGCCAGCCGTTCGCCGCGGCCGCGGCGGCCAGGCCCGAGCGGGGGTTCACCGGTCGCGGGTGGCCGACCACCGACATTGATGCGGCATCCTCGTCGCCATCGGCATAGAAGTAGCTGTGTTGGACCGCGACATCGTTTTCTACGCAGAACTGTTGTACCGCGGACGCTTTCGTTGTGCCCCACACGATCGGTTGGACGATTCCGCCGGTCAGGAGTCCGTGCTCGTCAAGCTCGAAACGGTTGCACTGCACGTTGGAGATACCGAGAAAACGAGCGACCGGCAGCGCTCGAATCGACAGCGCCGATGAGCTCAGCACCACGGTGTGACCGCGTTCTTGGTGTGCTTGAACGATTTCGCGCATGTGCGAATACAGGCGTGACACAACACGTTCGACGAACAACCGCTCACCCAGCTCGTCGAGTTCGACCAGTGATTGGCCCTGCAGGTAGCCCGCCGACCGCGTGATGAGATGCTCGAATTCCAGGCGGCCGAATCGATATCGCAGCGCGGCCTCGAACACGCCGGCAAGCTCGCCAAGCCCGACCTGCCGGCGCCGGATCCGGTCGCCCACGTGAACCGCCGCGGTGAAGCCGTCGACCAAAGTGCCGTCCAGATCGAAGAATGCGCCGACTCGCGGTCCCGGTGAACTGGCCGCGATCTCGGCAATGGCGTCGGGGGGCGAGAGCATCGTCATGGTCACCACGTCGACTCCATCCGTTACCGGGTTGCCGTTATGTACTGCGAATGCATGAAAGCGTCGATTTTCACGTCGACGTCGGGTGGTGTCATGCCGTAGCCGGCCTGCAAGTCAAGGGTGTTGCGGACGGGCCCAACGCTCCAGCCGTGTGCGGCCAGCCATTCGGCGGGGTCTCCCTTGGGTTCGTAGGTAAGCGAGGAGAAGTCCACATCGCCGGACTTGTTGACCCCGGGATGGTTGGTTTCCAGCGCTTCGAGCTGGTCGTGGTCCAGTCGCGATCCCAGTGCGCCGATGGCGATTCGGCTGCCGGGTGCGCTGAGTCCGCTGATCCGGGTGAAGAGCGTGTTCTGGGCGTCATCGGTCAGGTAGGGGAGTATGCCCTCCACCGACCAGGCGCACGGCGTTTCGGTGTCAAAGCCCGCCGCTTCCAGCGGTCTGGACCAGTCGGTGCGCAAGTCGGCGGCGACCTCAATCCGCGACGCCTTCGGCACCGCCCCATGCTCGCCCAGCACGGCGGCCTTGAATTCCAGGACTTTCGGCAGGTCGATTTCGAAAACACTTGTTCCGGGCGGCCATTCGAGGCGATATGACCGGGAGTCCAAACCAGCGGCGACGATCACCGCCTGTCGGATACCCGCGTCGGCGGCGGAGCCGAAAAAGTCGTCGAAGAACCGCGTTTGCACACCGTAGAGACGCGGAAACGCGGTCTCATCGTCGGTGGTGCCCGGATTGGCAAGCGCACCGGCCAAATACGAGTCCTGTGATGCCGCGATGAACACCTTCGCGTATTCGTCTCGGACCAGCGGTTGCGCGCTCACGGCATGCAGGGCACGCCATCCCGCCACCAGGAGAGCGGTATAACCGACGCTGCTGACGATGTCCCATTGGTCGTCATCGGAACGGAGCGAGCCGAATGCGGGCCCGGATTCAGGCGCGGTGCTCATGGTCGCCCCTCCTGTTTCGATCGGCCAGCATCCAAGGTACCCGCGCGGGCCGGTTCACAGCTCGAGAAACACCGTTACCGGTCCGTCGTTGACCAATTCGACCTGCATATGCGCTCCGAACACGCCGGTTTCGACGCGGGCGCCCAACCCGCGCAACGCCTCCGCGAACGCCGCGACCAGTGGCTCGGCGACCGGACCGGGAGCCGCGGCGTTCCAGGACGGCCGGCGGCCTTTCGCGGTGTCGGCATAGAGCGTGAACTGGCTGACCACCAGGATCGGTGCGCCGATATCGGCCGCGGAGCGTTCGTCGGCGAGAATGCGTAGGTTCCAGAGCTTTTCGGCCAGTCGGTGCGCCTTGTCGACATCGTCGCCGTGAGTGACGCCGACAAATGCCAGCAGCCCCTGGCTGTCGGGCCGGATGGCACCCACCACCTGGCCGTCGATGGCCACCGCTGCCGACGAGACCCGTTGCACCAGAACCCGCATGGTTCGATGCTGCCAGGCCGGATGGGTACGCTCGTCACGTGTCTGTCCTAGTCGCGTTTTCCGTCACCCCGCTCGGTGTCGGCGAGGGCGTCGGCGAGATCGTCGCCGAGGCGGTGCGGGTGGTGCGCGAGTCCGGGCTACCCAACAAGACGGACTCGATGTTCACCGCGATCGAGGGCGACACCTGGGCGGAAGTGATGGCGGTTGTGCAGCGCGCCGTCGAGGCCGTAGCGGCCCGTTCCCCCAGGGTCAGCACGGTGATCAAGGTGGACATGCGAGCCGGCGTCCACGATGCGATGACCGAAAAAGTCGCGACGGTCGAGCGCTACCTCGCCGAGGGTTAGCGCGACTCCGACGGCCGCGCCAGTAGGCTCGTTCCGGTGAGCGCACGCGCAGGCATCGTCGTCACCGGAACCGAAGTCCTCACCGGACGCGTCCAAGACAGAAACGGCCCGTGGATCGCCGACCGGCTGCTCGAACTGGGCGTGGAGCTGGCACACATCACCATCTGCGGCGATCGTCCCTCCGACATCGAGGCACAACTGCGCTTCATGGCCGCCCAAGGCGTGGACCTGATCGTCACCAGCGGTGGGCTGGGTCCGACGGCCGACGACATGACCGTCGAGGTGGTGGCCCGCTTCTGTCAGCGCGAACTGCGACTCGACGAGGAAGTCGAAGGCAAGATCGCCAATATTCTCAAAAGGCTTATGGCGCACTTCGATTCGGAGAGCTTCGATGCGGTGCGCGCCGCTAACCGCAAGCAGGCGATGGTTCCGGCCGGTGCGCAGGTCCTCGATCCGGTGGGCACCGCCCCGGCCGTCGTGGTGCCCGGAAAGCCCACCGTGATCGTGCTTCCCGGGCCCCCACGTGAGCTCCAGCCGATGTGGCACAAGGCCATCGACACTCCCGCCGCGCAACAGGCGATCGCCGGCCGGACGATCTATCGCCAGGAGACCATCCGGATGTTCGGGCTGCCCGAGTCGGGGCTGGCCGAGACGCTACGTGACGCCCAGAATTCCGTCACCGGATTCAAGTCGCTGGAGATCACGACCTGTCTTCGGCGCGGCGAGATCGAGATCGTCACCCGTTACGAGCCGGACGCGGCGCAGGCCTACGGCCAACTGACCCAGCTGCTGCGCGACCGGCACTCTCAGCAGCTGTACTCCGAAGACGGCTCCCAGGTGGACGACGTGGTCGCCCGGCTACTGTCCGGGCGGCGGATAGCCACCGCGGAGTCCTGTACCGCCGGGCTGGTGGCCGCGCGCTTGACCGACCGGCCCGGCTCGTCCGACTACGTGATGGGCGGCGTCGTGAGCTACTCCAACGAAGCCAAGGTGCGGCTGCTCGGCGTCGATGCGGCGCTGATCGACACACACGGCGCGGTGTCCGAACCGGTGGCCGAGGCGATGGCGGCCGGCGCGTTGCAGCGCTTCGGCGCCGACACCGCCGTCGCGATCACCGGCATCGCCGGGCCCGGCGGGGGAACGCCGGAGAAGCCGGTCGGAACGGTCTGCTTCACCGTTCGCCTTGGCGGCCCCGGCGCCGCGGACCAGATAGTCACCCGGACGTTGCGGCTGCCCGGGAATCGCTCCGATGTGCGTGAGCGCTCGGCGACGGTCGCGATGCATATGCTGCGGCGCGCGCTGAGCGAGCAAGCGCCGCTTTAAATCACTTCACTTCAGTTGGCAGGAAAGCAGTTTCGGCGGTTCCGAAGCGAAGTCCGGTCGCGTCCTTACCGATCAGCGTCAGGAACGCCACCGCCACCAACACCGGTACGATCGTGGCGGCCAGCGCGAACGGATAGCCGTGCGTCTCGGCAAGTCGTTCCTGGATCGGCAGGCTGAAGGCGGCGAGCAGATTCCCGAGCTGGTAGGTCACCCCGGGATACAGGCCGCGGATGGCATCCGGCGACAACTCGGTCAGGTGCGCGGGTATTACCCCCCCAGGCGCCCTGCACGCAGACCTGCATCAAAAACGAACCGAGGCACAGCATCGCCGCGGTCCGCGAAAAGGCGAAGAGCGGGACGATGGGCAGCCCCAAGATCGCACAGAAGACCACGGTGTAGCGGCGGCTGAACCGTTGCGACATGGAACCGAAGAACAGACCGGCGATGATGGCACCGATGTTGTAGACCACCACGATCCACTTGACGGTCACGCTGTCCAGACCGGCGCCGTGGTTGGCCGTCGAACCCAAGAAGGTCGGGTAGACGTCCTGCGTGCCGTGGCTCATCCAGTTGAAGGCGGTCATCAGCAGTACCAGGTAGAAGAACCGGCGAACGATCTTGCCGTCGCGCAGCACGTCCGTGACTTTGGTGTTGGTGAGCTTCATCTGGTCCTGGGCGGCCTCCCACACCTCCGACTCCTGCACCCGGTACCGGATGATCAGGCTGATCAGTACCGGGATGATCGACAGGCCGAACAACCAGCGCCACGACAACCCCAGCCAGTCCATCACCACCAGCGATCCGACACTGGCCAGCAGGTAACCGAAGGCGTAGCCCTCCTGCAGCAGGCCGGAGAAGAAGCCGCGCCGCTCGACGGGAACCTTCTCCATCGCGAGCGCGGCGCCCAGCCCCCATTCACCGCCCATCCCAAGGCCGTACAGCAGCCGCAGGATCACCAGGACGGTGAAGTTGGGCGCGAATGCGCACAGGAAGCCGACGACGGAGTAAAAGATCACGTCCACCATCAACGGCGTCCGTCGTCCCACTCGATCGGCCCAGAGCCCGAACAACAAGGCACCCACGGGGCGCATCGCCAGGGTCGCCGTCGTAATGAATGCGACTTCGGCCTTGCTGTGGTGGAAAGTCTTGGCGATATCGGCGTAGACGAACACCACGATGAAGTAGTCGAAGGCGTCCATCGTCCAGCCGAGCATTGCGGCGATGAATGAATTTCGCTGATCGGCGCTGATCTTTTGTGTTGTCACAACAGCATCCTGGCGCACGCCGCGCATTTACGCGAGCCCGTTCCATAGTGAAAACAGCGGGAGTAAGTTCGCAATACATGCGAATCATCGACGCCGATGGACATGTCGCGGAAAACTCCACGCTGGCAGTCGAAGCGATCAAGCGCTGGCCCGATCACGTAAAGCCGAGCACCAATCGACGCTTGCGGCTGATGATCGAAGGCCGCAACTATCCCGAGGATCGCGGCCCGGGCGCCGGCTGTCCACCCGAGCACGGGATCAGCAAGTCGCCCGACATCAACTGCTCGTCGCCCGACGGCGTGCTGGGCGACGCCGACCGCGTCCACATCGACACGATGGTGTTGTACCCGAGCCTCGGGCTCTGCGCCCCGAGCCTCGAAGACCCGGAATTCGCAGCGGGATTCGCGCGGCTCTACAACCAGTGGATCGCGGACTACTGCGCTTCGTCGGGCGGCCGGTTGCGCGGCGTGGCCGTGACGCCGATCGAGTACGGGCAGCTGGCGATTGACGTCATGACCGAGGCCAAAGAGCTCGGGCTGGTGGCGACCCTCGTCCCGCCGGCGCTGAAGACCCGCAATCTGGACCATCCCGATCTCGACTCGTTCTACGCCGCCGCGGTTGAACTTGGGATGCCACTGGGCGTTCATGGTGCCCCCGGAATTCATCTGCCGAAAATCGGTGTGGACCGCTTCACCAATTACATCCAAGTGCACTGCATCAGCTTCCCGTTCGACCAGATGACGGCGATGACCGCGATGGTCTCCGGCGGCGTCTTCGAGCGCCATCCCCAATTGCGGGTCGCCTTTCTCGAGGCGGGCGCCGGCTGGGTGCCGTTCTTCATCGACCGCCTCCACGAGCATTACGAGAAGCGAGGGGATTGGGTAGAGCACGGCTGGCGGCGCGATCCGCATGAATACCTTTCCGCGGGAAACATTTTCGTGACGTGCCAGCCGGGAGAACCGATCCTGCCCGGCGTGATCGATGTGCTGGGCGCCGACTTCATCATGTTCGCCAGCGACTACCCGCACTGGGACGGGGAGTGGCCGGAGAGCACCAAGCACCTGCGCACCCGCGCCGACATCAGCGAAGCGGCACGGGAAAAGATCGGCGGACTCAACGCCCAACGCTTCTACGCGCTGAATTAGCTCGAATAAGGCTGCCCCGCAGCCACTTCGGTGAGAGGATGTTCGGTATGGGCCCCTTCCTGATTCGCGCGGCGTTGACCGGGTTAGCGCTGTGGGTGGTGACCAAATTGGTCCACGGCCTGACCTTCGTCGGGGGCGATACGCAGTTGCAGCGGGTCGGCATCATCTTCGCGGTGGCGGTGCTGTTCGGCTTGGTGAACGCTTTCGTCAAACCGATCGTGCAGTTGCTGTCGATCCCGCTCTACATCGTGACGCTGGGCCTGTTCCACGTCGTCGTCAATGCGTTGATGTTGTGGATCACCGCCTGGATCACCGAAAACACCACGCACTGGGGACTGCAGATCGATCACTTCTGGTGGACCGCGATCTGGGCCGCGATCGTGCTGTCGATCGTGAGTTGGTTGCTGTCGCTGTTGAGCCGGGACATCCGGCGCGCCACCAACCGGTAGACGTCAACGCGCCTGCCATCGCGGTGGCCGTTTCTCGGCGAAGGCGTGCGGGCCTTCCTTGGCGTCCTCGGTCGCGAAAACCCGGTCGCTGTGCCGAGTCTCGTTGTCGTAAGCCACCCGCGACACACGTGCCGTTGACCGCGGCGATGATCGGCTTGTAGACGGCGAAGCGATGAAGTACCGCGTGACTGGAGTCCAGGGCGTCCCAGCCTTCGGGTTTGGGAAGGTCTCCGGTTGAGTTCGGGAATGAATTCCTTCAGATCCGCGCCGGTGCAGAAATCGCGCCCGACGCCGGTGACGACGGCGACCCACGCGCCGTCATCGTAATGGAAGTCGCCCCACGCATGAGCTAAATCGCGGAAATGTTCCTTATTCAGCGAGTTGCGCGTCTCGGGGCGATTGATCGTAATGGTGGCAATGCGAGCGTTAAGCGCGTAATCAATGCTCACGGGTGCTCCACCGTTTCGGTTCGTCATTCCTATCGTTACCGAAATAGTAAGGGTTTCAGTGACCTTCGGCCCCAACCGGACGCAGGAAAACTGGCCGATTTGCGCAATTTCGCCTCGTAAATCTCAATTGCACATATGCTGAGCAACGACGTGAAAGCCGACGAGGATCGGTTTGACGATAACCCTGCCGACCTTTCGGGACAAGGACGGCGTCGCCCGATAAAGCCCACGACGACGGGATGTCGCAGAGATGGACACTGCCGAAATTGGAATCTCGCGACCCAACAACGGGTCGTACTTTGGTCATGCGCCAGGCGGCCTGCGCGCGGTCACGAAGCGCAGCGGTTCCTCGGTAGTGGTCCACGTCGGCGGTGACATCGACGCCAGCAACGAGACCGCCTGGCAGGATCTGCTGAGCCGCGGCGCCGCCGAGACCGTCGCGCCCGGTCCGTTCGTAATCGACGTGTGCGATCTTGATTTCATGGGCTCGTGCGGCTATGCCGCGCTGGCGCACGAGGCGGCGGAATGTCGCGATCGCGGCGTCACGCTGCGGCTGGTCACGCGCCAAGCCATCGTGAACCGGACCATCGCCGTGTGCGGCCTGAGTCCGCTACTGCCGACCTACCCGAGTGTGGAGACAGCGCTTTCGCCGGTCAGCGATCAGCGCTGACCAGACTCACTACATCTCGGGCGCAACCCCAGGACAGCGTCACCCCATTGCCGCCGTGCCCGTAGTTGTGGATGCAGCGCGCCCGCCCGAGCGGCTCGGCCTCCAGCCGCACCGACGGACGATCGGGCCGCAGCCCGGTAATCGTCTCGATCACCTCGGCCTCGGCAAGCCTCGGCTCGATCCGCCGGCAGCGCGCGACGATACGTTCGGTGATGTCGGGGTCTGCAGTGGTGTCCCAGCGATCCGGGATGCTGATCCCGCCGCACACCACCCGGTGCGGGTGCGGGAAGTAGCAGACCCATTCCGGGCCGTTGCTGATCTCTAAAAACAGTTGCCGCAGACCAGGATTCGCAAGGACGACGTGCTGGCCGAACAGCGGCCGCACGGTGTCGTCGCCCACCAGCGTCCGCGCGCCGAGACCGGAACAATTGATCACGATCGGTGCCGCGTCGGCGGCCTCGGCCAGGGATCGCACGGGGTGTTCCTCGATCTCGCAGCCGGACGCGGCGAGTCGCCGGGTGAGGTAGTCGAGGTAGTGCGGCATGTCGATCATCGGCACGGTCGCGCGAAACCCGACCCGGTAACCGTCGGGCAGGTCGCTCGGCTCGGCCGGTTGCAACTCGGGGATCAGCTCCGCCGCGGACGACATCGCCTCGGTCGCGGTCAATTCGCCGACGCTTAGTGCCGGTGCCAGCTGCACCCCGCTGCCGGGGTCGGCGGCCAGTTCGCGAAACACCGCCAGCGAATACTCGGTCCACGCCAGTGTTTTGGTGGCTCGTTCGGCCGGCCGCGGCGGGGCCCACACCGCACCGGCTACCACCGATGTCGTCTGCTTGGGCATCGCGGCGGTCCACACCCGAACCGGCCACCCCGTTTCGGCCAGGCACAGGGAGGAGGTCAGCCCGCTGACTCCGGCACCGACGACGACGATCTGTTGGGTACTGGCCACGTCGCCACGTTATCCGGTCAGGTGCCGGGCACTCGCATTCCGTTAGGCCCGAGCAGTCCATTGAGAGTGCCCATCGTGCCTTGGAGCTGGGCTCCCGCGACCGGCCCGGGAACGTCGGCGGGTGCGGCGGCGTCCGGTGTCAGCTGCCAGGGCTGGCAGCCGTCCGTCTTGAAGGCCTTGTCCGTCGGATCGATCTTGACGACCTGCGGCTTCTTGGTCAGCGAGTTGTCGATCAGGGCGCCGTCGGGGTTGGACGTCCGCTTCCAGTAGCAGGTGCCGTTCCCGATCGGGCCGCCGCTGCTGTAGATGCCCGGCACAATGTCGGTGCCCACCGCGTAGATGCCGTCCTTGTCCATGACCGTCTTGGGTGCGCTGCCGGGCGGTGACGGCGATGCCGATGGCGATGGAGATGCCGCGGGCGCGGGAGAGGGCGACGCCGACTGGCTGGGCGACGGCCCCGGCGCCGGGCCGTGGGTGTCGTCCGGATCGGCGCTGGCAACGACGGTGGACGCGGCCCAGCCGGCGACCAACAGACTCGCGGCCCCTACCTTTACCGCAGCAGGTATTGCGCCCATAGCTATCGAGGGTACCGGGGCCGGGAACCTAATTCACATCACTGTGAAATCACGCGAGCCGCTGAAAAGCGCCTAGGCCAGCCGTCGCACCTTGCCCGCGTAGCCGAGTGCGTGCTCGTAGGTGTCGAGGTTGTCCCGCGAGATCTTCGCGTGCACCGGGCGCTCGAGAAAGAAGCGCAGCACCGGGTTGTAGGCGTGATAGGTCTCGTGAAACGTCAGCACGGTGGTGCCGTCGGGCTGCTCCTCGAGTTGGTGATATCCCTCGGCGCGCGACCACAGCGGGGCGCCGACGGCGACGTAGCGCGACAGCTTGTTGAGCTCGGCCTCGGTCACAGTCTCCCAGGAACGCGCCCTGCCGCCGGTCAGCAGGTATTTGGGCACCTCGAAGATGCAGGTGCGGACCAGGCCCTCCCCGGCTTCGTTGCCCTCGTTCAGGATTTCCATGCTGCCGGTCGGCCACTTGAGCACCCGGGGCCGCGGCGCGTTCGGTGGCACCGGAGGATGCAGCACTCGCCAGACCTTCTTCGGCGGCGCGTCGACGTGGAACCGCACGGTGTAGGACTGCATCAGCTTTGTTCCCAGGTGTCCCAGTAAGTGATGGTTTCCGCGGGCGGCCGCGTGGCCGGCCGGAAGTCGGTGCCGATCGTGTAGGCGACGGGGAACAGCGCGGCCTGCGTGACCGTCGGAGGAATGCCGAGCAGCTCGGCCACCTCTTTCTCCTTGAACAGATGCATCATCGTCCACACCGATCCCAGCCCGCGCGAGCGCAGCGCCAGCAGAAAGCTCCAGCCCGCCGGAATGATCGACGCCCAGGCGGCCGCGGCGATGCCCGGTTCAGCCGTCTCTATGCGCTGGGTGAGACACGGGATCACGTGCACCGGAACCTTTCCCAGCGTGTCGGTGAGGCTCATCGCGCTCTGGTACACCCGTTGCGTCTGTGGGTCCGTCGCGTTGTCGGCCGCATACGCCAGGTACTGCGAGCCGATGCTGCGGTAGATCTCGGCGATGGCTTCGCGCTTGTCCGCGTCGGTGATCACCAGCCAGCGCCAGTCCTGGGTATTGCTTGCCGTCGGCGCCTGCATCGCCAGCCGGATGCACTCCAGAATCACCTCGCGACTGACCGGCCGGGTGAGGTCGAGACGTTTACGAACCGATCGCGTGGTGCTCAGCAGTTCGTCGACGGTGGCGATGTCCATGGGTTCCTTCCGAGGGATTATCCGAGGGGTTAGAGGTCGATGGCACAGGACTGGTCGACGCCCAGCACGGTCAGCGAGCGGCCCAGTCCAAGAAATACCGCAACGCACAGCGTGAGATCCAGAATCTCCTCGTCGGAGAACGACTCTCGAAGTCGGTGGAAGAACCCGTCATCCATCGAGGCGTGGTCGTTGGCGAAGCGCTCCGCGAACTCGATCGCGAGGTGCTGGCGCGGCGTGTATCCGGGATAGCCGGCGTACGCGGCGACGTTGTCGTACAGCTCGGGCGCCACGCCGGCATCCAGCACCGACTGGGCGCGGAAACCGGAGCAGGCCACGCAGTCGTTGATTTGCGCGATCCGCATTCTGGCCAGCTCACGCTCGTCGGCCGGCAGGGTGCTCTGCCGATAGGCCCCGCGGATCATTCGTTCGACCATGGCGCCCAGCTGCGGCCGCAACGTCCAGATCATCGCGGCTTCGCCGCCCCGGCCGTCCGGCACGTCAAGCCTTGCCATGAGGAACTCCTACCCGGTAAGGACGGTACCGACTTGAGCAAACCAGATTCTCAACTCGGCTGTCCAGGTCACCGACTCGGCGTAATTGCGCATATGACTAACCCAGCCTGGACGCGCGAATCTGCCGGGGTTACCGTCGGTGGAGCGGCCTCCAGCCCGGTGCCGCGAACGGAGGTCTGTGCGTGCTGTTCATGCACGAACTACACACGGTGCGCGGCCGCAAGGAAGACGACTTCGAGGCGGCATTCCGGGACGGCTGGATGCCGATGCTCGGGGACGGCGACGACGCCCGGCTGCTGTGGTACGCCAACCAAGCGCACGGCAGCGGGCCCGCGTACACCGTCGTCACGGTCACCGCGGTTCGCGACGGCGCGGCCTGGGAGCGGCTGACCCTTCGGGTGCAGAAGGGCGATCTGCAGGAGTGGATGCGTGGTCTCGACGAGCTTCGCCACGAGGTCGTCGCGAAGCTACTCATGCCGCTGCCCTGGTCGCCGCTGGTCGACGTCCAGTTCGGCGAGGTGCCGGTCGACGGGCGCGAGCACGAGATGACCCTCTACATGGAAGACACCATGTGGCCCTACGAGGACAAGTTCGAGGAGTACATCGTCCGCTGCGGCGACGTGTACGCCAGGAGCCTCGAGGCACCCTCCTCGATGCTGACCATGCACGCCGCATTCCAGCCCGCCCTCGGCAGCCACGTGCGCCGGGAGGTGATCCTGATGCAGCGCATCAGCCGACCGGACGCGCTGCTCGATCTGCTGCGCAGCCATATCCCCGCCGAGTACCGCGCGCCGGGCACCTGGATGTACGACGCGCTGGACCTGCGCGACCAGTGGAGCAGCCGACTGCTGCGCACCTCCGAGTGGTCGCCTCTTTACTAGGGGCACTGCGGCCGCCATGAGCACCAGGACGATCCACGAGGCCACCGCCAGCGGCGATCCCGCCCGTCCCGCGCTGATCGTCGACGGGCGCACCGTCGGCTACGGCGAGCTGGCGACCGCCGTACGGCAGTGCGCGGCGGGCCGGTTTCCAAGTCGCGCATGGCAGCTATCAACGACGAGAAGCCATGCTGTGGCAGAAGATTGACGACTCCAACAACTACGCGGCACTCGTCCACCTGCTGACCAAGGAGGTGCCGCCCGAGTACCGGGCGCCGGGCAGTTACATGTTCGAAGCGCTCAAGTACCGCGATCAGTGGGAGAGCCGGTTGCTGCGCACGTCGGACTGGTCGCCCTTGTACTGACCGTCACGCCCGGCCGAGGATTCGCGCGGCATCACGCGCCATGCCATGCACGATCTCGGCCGCGGGCCGTACATCGCGGACGAGCCCGATCGCCTCACCGATCGGTACGGTGACACTGTCAAAGTCCTCTGCTGCAACGGCTTTCGCGAAAGAGTTCAGCACCTCCGGTAAGCGCGTCAGGAGTTCGTGCTCGTTGCCGTGCCATGTCTCGATCAACGAATTTCTCAGCACCCGCCCGTTGTATTCCGGCGGCCAATCCGCTTGTCGTACACGGTCATAGACTTGTGTGCGAACAGTGTCGTCGCCACCGGCCTCGACGATTCGCTGCACAGCTCCCGGCGATACCAGCGCCTCTGCCGAAGCAACAAACCTGCTTCCAACCAAGACACCGTCGGCGCCGAGCGCCAGCGCCGCCGCAAGGCCACGGCCGTCGGCGATACCGCCAGCCGCCACCACCAGCGTCTCGGGCGAACGCTCGGCGACGAGGTCGACCACTTGGGGCACCAGCGTGAAGGTGGAGCGCAGCGCCATTCCATGCCCGCCGGCCTCGCCGCCCTGCGCCACTATGACATCCGCGCCGGCATCGATGGCCTGGCGTGTCTGCTCGAGAGTCTGGACCTGACAGGTGAAGGGGACAAGGGCGCCGAAAATGCGGTCGGCGAAGGCGCGCGGATGGCTGAACGACGACATGATCGTGGCTGGCTGTCGCGCCAAAGCTATGTCCAGCAGTTCGGGATCGCGGGCAGCGCTCCAGGTAATGAATCCGCATCCGACCCTTGCTCCCTCGGCCAAGTCGAATTCGCGTCGCAACCATTCGGCGTCACCGTAGCCTCCACCGATCAGCCCCAGGCCGCCTGCTGCTGTCACCGCGGCCGCGAGCCGCCCCCCGGAAACCACGTCCATCGGCGCCAGCAGGATCGGGTGCTCGATGCCAAAGAATGTCGTAAGACGGGTCGTCAGCTTCGTGCTCATTTCAGTTCTCCGGTGAGGAACTGCGCGCGACCGTGACCGAAAGACCAATCCTCGTCCCCGTTTTCGGTGATCGACACGATCAGATCGGCCGGGTCGACGCCGCATCGCTCGGCGAGGTTGGCCGCCAACAATTCGTAGAACCGTTCCTTCATGGCGCGAGTGCGCTGGCGACTGACCACGTGCACAATCACCAGCCGTGCCGAGCGGTCGATGCCGAGACCGGTGTCCCAGGCCACGATCTCGTGCGCGGGATGAGTGCGCACCACCTGGTAGCGGTCGCCCGGCGGGACCGCGAACGCGCCGAGGACGGCGTCATGCGCGGCGTCCAGCAACGCCTGGATCTCCGACGGCGTGCGACCCTCGATCAGGTCGAAGTACAGCAGCGGCATTTTCTCTCCTCGTCCGTGCGCCTTATCCATGACGTTAGGTCCGCGGCGAGCGGTGAGTGAAATGCCTGCCGTGCACCATCTATGCTTGTCAGGCATGGGCGTGCTGGACGGAGGCCGCGTCGAGTTGCGTCACCTGCGGGCGTTCGAGGCAGTGGCGCGACTGCAGTCGTTCACGCGCGCGGCCGATGAGCTCGCGATCACCCAACCCGCCCTGAGCCGCACTATCCAGCAGTTGGAAGACGCGCTCGGCGTCACCCTGCTCGACCGCAGCTCCCGCCACGTGGAGATGACGCACGCGGGGCGGACCTTCTTCGACCACGTCGAAAGGGTTCTCGCCGAACTCGAACGGGGTGTGGACGCCGTGCGTCGCCAGACGAGTATTCGCCTGGGATTCAGCTAGTTGTTGCCCGATCCGTGGGCCCAAGACACCGTCGCCCGGTTCGAGCGGGCCACCGGAACGACGGTCAGTTTGATCCGCACCGACGATGCGCTGGCCGCGGTACAGCAGGGCCGGGTCAACATCGCGGTGGTGCGCGGCCAGGTGACCTCGACCGCAGTACGGGTCGTGCACCTGTTCAATGAGTCACGGGTGGCCGTGTGTTCGGTGCACTCCCGGCTGGCGCGCAGGTCGGAGTTGGACTGGGCCCAGGTCCCGCAATGGCCGCTGGTGGTCAACGTCTCCAGTGGCACCACCGGACCATGGTCGTGGCCGCCGGGCGAAGGCCCACGAACCGTCGTGGAGACATCGAATTTCGACGAGTGGATCGAATCCGTCGCCGCCGATCGAGGCATCGGCGTGATCCCCGACGTCGCCGTCCGGCGCAACATTCACCCTGGCGTCCGGTTCATCGCGCTGAATGGAGCGCCGCAGAGCGAGGTGTCCCTGGCCTTCCTGCCGCGCGCCCGCAACGCCGAGTTGCGCCGCTTCGTGGAGGCCGCGGTGGCGAGCGCCGCCGAGTGCGACAGCTGAGATCGGTTGTGCTATTCACACACTCGGCTGATCGCCGATTCCGGGAACGGCTCGACGATCCCGAGGTCTGCTTGGCTCGCGTCTGGAACGCCGGCCGCGGACTAAGCCAGCGGCGCCAGACCCGAGCGGACCAGATCCAGACTGGCCGCCACCAGCTCGCCGAGGTCCTCGACACAGCCGTGGCGGCCCCAATGCTCCACTGCCACAACGAGAGCCGCGGCCAACGCCGAGCCGGCGACCTCGGCGCCAAGCGCGATGCCGGGCGCGCCCGGGTTGCGTTTGGTGATGAATTCCGTCAGCACCGCGGCGAACGAGGATTGCACCACCCGCAGGTGACCCGCGATGCGCTCCGCGCTGATCAATTCGGTGCGCGCGGTCGCGGCCTGCCGGACCACTTCGAGATCGTGTGGGAAGGCCGCGACACTGGCCAGCACCGCGTCGAACAGCGACTCGGAGTCCGGTCGTTGCGCGAGCGCTTCGGCCAGCCATTCCAACTGCGTCTCGTAGTCCTGGAACAGCACCGACTCCTTGGTCGGGAAGTGCCGGAAGAAGGTGCGTTCCGTCACGCCGGCTTCGGCCGCCAGCTGCGTGACCGTCACATTCGCAAAGCCCTTGTCCGCGAAGCTCTTTAGCGCGGCCTGGCGCAGCGCCTCGTGCGTCGATCGACGGCGCAGCTCGTGGCGATTCATTCCGATGGTCATGGCAGGCCGATCGTATCTCACCACTTGTGTCAGAACTGACATCTTCCCAATATGTCAGTACTGACATATTCTTGTCACGCGCAGACCACCGACGAAGGGCAGGGCCGGGAATATGAGCAAGACGGAATACGACGCGATCGTGGTGGGCGCCGGGCACAACGGCCTGACCGCAGCGGCAATCCTGCAGCGCGCCGGCCTGCGAACCGTGTGCCTGGAAGCCAACACCTATGCGGGCGGCATGGCGGCGACGGTCGAATTGATCGACGGCTTCCGTTACGAGATCGCGGGTTCGGTGCAGTTCCCGATGGCCAGCCAACTCACCAAGGACCTCGGACTTGACACGCTGCCCGCGATCGAGCCCGAGGTGATGTCGGTCAATATCGGCGAAAACGGGGAAGAGCCAATGGTCTTCTATCGCGACCCGATGCAGCTGATGGCCCACTTGGGTGAGAAACATGGCATGGAGGCGGTGATGGGAATGGCCGCGCTGATCGCCTGGAGCCAGGCACCCGCACGCGCACTCGGCCGCTTCGACGTGTGCCAGCCGCCCAAGACGATCGACGAAATGTATTCCTGCGCAACCAACGACGCCGAACGTCGAGCGATTCACGAAATGCTGTTCGGCTCGGCCATGGATGTGATCGATCGCTATCTGCCGGATCACAGCAAGCACGCGGTGATGCGCGGCATGCTGGCGTTTTTGGCCGTCAACTCCACCTACCGCGGCCCATACACGCCGGGCAGCGCCGCGTGTCTGGCGTTCGCGCTGGCGGTTCCCGACGAGAGCACGGCGATGATGACCAAGCTCAAGGGCGGCATCGGTGCGCTCACCGAACACCTGCGCGAGCTATTCCTCTCCCATGGCGGCGAGATCCGCTTCCGTACCAAGGTCGAGGAGATCCTCGTCGACAATCAGAAGACGTCCGGCGTGCGGCTGCGCGACGGTTCGACGATCTCAGCGCCGATCGTGGTGTCGAATCTGTCACCCGACGTGACTCTGACCGAGCTGATTGCGCCTGAACACGTTCCCGCCGAACTGGTTTCACGCGTCTCCGGTCGCGACCATCGCGCCTCGTTCGTGCAGATTCATTTCGCGCTCGACGGGCTGCCGGAGTTCGCGCCGCCGTATGAGTTCCTCAACGCCGACGGTATGCAACAGTCGATCGGTATCTTCGGCTCGCCCGAAGAGCAACAGCGGCAATGGGAGATCTGTCGGCAGGGCCTCATTCCGGACAACCCGTCGATGGGTATGCAGATCCCATCTGTGCACGACCCCGCCATGGCGCCGCCTGGGAAGCACGCGGCAAGTGCGTTCGCCTACGCCTTTCCGGTCGAAGTCGACCGCGCCGAGCATGGCCACCTGAAAAATGATATGGCACAGCGTGTTATCGACAAGATCACCAAATTCGCGCCGAACTTCAAGGACATCATGATCCGGCACATCACCTTCACGCCGTACCACATGAACACGATGTTCGGCGCGCCCGCCGGCGACTTTTGCCACGGTCTGTTGCATCCGGATTTGATGGGGCCCAACCGTCCCGGCCCGAAGGGCTTCCTGGACATGCCGATTCCGATCGACGGCCTGTACCTGGGCGGCGCGGGATGCCATGGCGGCCCGGGTATTACGTTCACTCCCGGCTACAACGCGGCCTATCAGATTCTAGACGACCGATAGCCGTCATCTGAAGAACGTTCCGGTCAGCTGCGCCTGCGCGGTCGCGGCGCCGGCAATGGTCTGCGCGGCCTGCGCGCCGGCCAGCCCGCCGGGGAGCTGGTAATCGTTGGGCAGCTGGTACAGCGTGAACCGGTAGTGGTGCACTCCGCTACCCGGCGGCGGACATGGTCCGCCGTACAAACTCTGGCCGTTGGAGTTCGGCAGCGTGACCCCACCGCGTGGAGTCCCGCCATCGACGACGCTGCCCGTCCCCGGGGCGAGGCCGACCACAATCCAGTGGATGTATGTCCCGCCGGGCGCATCGGGGTCGTCGACGACAAGTGCGCCTCCCAACGGTGCCGACCAGGTCAGAGGTGGGGACATGTCCATCCCTTTGCAGGTGTACCGCGACGGTATCGGCGCACCGTCGGCGAAGGCCGGACTGCTGATCGTAAGCGGCGAGTCCGGTGCCGCGTGAGCACCGCCGGCGCCGGACGCGAGTGCCAACGCCATCGCGCCGAGCACGACCCCGATTCGTCGAAGTCTCATGGGACCAGAACCACCTTCCCGATGTTCTCGCGCGCCGCCAGGATCCGGTGCGCGGTGGGCGCCTCGTCGAACGGGACGACCGCGTGCACGATCGGCGAGATGGTGCCGTCGTGCAGCGCTTCGGTCAGCGGGGCGATCCAGGGCTGCAGCGTGCCGCGATCGTCCCACAGCCGCAGCATGTTCAGGCCGATCACGGTTTTTGAGGCCGAGAGCTGGTCCATCAGATTGAAACCGCGCAGCATCGACAGCACCTGCGGCGCCGCCCGCCGCAACGATCGCTTCTCGCCCTGCTGCAACGACGAAACTCCATAGCCCACAAGCCTTCCGCCGGGCCGCAGCAAATCGTACGAGCGCCGCAACGATGTTCCGCCCAGCGCGTCGAGGATCAGGTCGTACGGGCCGACGTCCTTCCACCACCCGTCGCGACGGTAGTCGATCGCGCGGTCCACGCCGAACTCCGCGAGCTTGCGATGTTTGGCCGGCGACGCGGTGCCGTGGACTTCGGCGCCGGCCGCCTTGGCGAACTGGATGGCCGCGGTCCCGACGCCTCCCGCCGCGGCGTGAATCAACACCCGCTCACCGTGGCGCAGCGAACCGTAACCGTGCAGCGCCGCCCAGGCGGTCGCGTAGTTGACCGGGACGGCGGCACCTTGTTCGAAACTGAGCGCGTCGGGAAGTACCACCGAATCGGAGGCGGCAACGTTGACGGTCTCGGCGTAGCCGCCGAATCGCGTTCCGGCCAAGACCCGTTCGCCGATACGGCCGGGTTCGACGCCGTCGCCGACGGCCGCGACGACACCGGCGACTTCGTAGCCGACGACCGCTGGGAGTTTCGGCGCGTCGGGGTACAGTCCGACGCGAGCGAGGTGATCGGCGAAGTTCACCCCCGCGGCGCGGACCGCGACCTGCAGCTGGCCCGGCCCCGGCACGGGTGGGTCCGGGCGTTGCTGCACTTGAAGGACCGATGGGTCCCCATGCTTGGTGATGACGACCGCACGCATCGCGATGCCTGCGCTACGCCCGCGCGGCGGGCTCGGCGATGCGGGGGAGGACGACGTCGCGCCACCCGGGTCCCATCGGGTCGAAGGCCGCCACCAGCCTGCTGTAGTTCAGATCAAAACCACTGTTTTCCAAGAGCACTCGGATTCCGGCGCCCACCGGTCCCAGGCACCCGGTGCGCGTCCAGGCCACCTGTCCCTCGGCCCACCAGAGCCGCATCAGGTCGGTTTGGTTCATTCCAGCTCCTCTGCTGCGTCCGCCGGCGCGGCCAGCCGCGCGCGCCAGAACTTCTCGAAGGGGTGCAGCCACTCGCCGAGTTCGGCGAGTGGCTCAGCGGTGAGGCGGTAGATTCGGCGCCGGCCGTGCGGGTCGTCGGCCACCAGTCCGGCGTCACGAAGCACCTTGAGATGCTCGGCGACCGCGGGGCGACTGAGTGCAAACCGATCGCTGAGCTCGCCCGCGGAAAGTTGCTGGCGCGTCAGAATCTCCAACAGCTCGCGTCGGACCGGATTCGCCAGAGCGAGAAAGACGCGATCCGAGGTCGCCACGCCGGGCACTGTATGTCGGAGATTCCCGACACGTCAAGCGACTTCATGCGAACCCACGCTACGTTGCTTTCTATGCGATTCGCCTGGGAACGACTCACCCCCACCGTGTATCGCTGTCGGCTTCCGTTCTGCGACGTCACCGTCGGCCTGGTGCGCGGGCGTGCCGGTGCGCTCATCGTCGATAGCGGCACCACGCTGACCGAGGCGGCCGCGATCGACGCGGACGTCCGACAACTCACCGGGGGCCCCGTCACCCATGTCGTGTTGACGCACAAGCATTTCGACCATGTGCTGGGTTCCTCGTTCTTCACCGACGCCGAGATCTATTGCTCGGCCGAGGTGGTCGACTACCTGTCGTCGGCCCACGACGAGATTCGCGCCGACGCGTTGAGTCATGGTGCCGACGCGACCGAGATCGACCGGGCGATCGCGGCTTTGCGCCCGCCGCAGCGCGGCCGCTACGACGCCGTCATCGACCTCGGTGACCGCGACGTGCGCGTCATTCACCCGGGTCGCGGCCACACCACATCGGACCTGATCCTGGTGGTCCCCGGGCTCGACGAGCACGATCACCGCGTCGTGGTGTTCACCGGTGACCTCATCGAAGAGTCCGCCGACCCGTCCATCGACGCCGACTCCGATGTGACGGCCTGGCCGGCAACGCTCGATCGGCTGCGGGCGATCGGTGGGCGAGAAGCGATCTACGTCCCGGGTCACGGGAAGGTCGTCGACGCGGAGTTCATCCGCCGCCAACGGGCGTGGTTGCTCAAACGTTCGGGCTAGGCCTTCGCGACCGTGCACGCGGCGATCAGGGCGCCGGGATCGGTCACGCTGAGTACCAGCGAGCGCAGCGCCGCCGTCCTCAGCGGGACTTTCGCCTGTACCGGCGGCTCGATTGTCAACGCCACCAGTCCCTTGCCCGAACCGTTGACCAGCCAGCGGCCTTTCGAATAGTGCACGCCCGCGGTGAACGTGCGCTCATCGGACGCTTCGGCACGAACGATCGACGCGACCGGGATACGCGCATCGAATGCCCAGCCCATTTTCACGTGGAGAGTCCCGTCTTCGACACTCACCTCGCTGGTGCTGGGCCCCAGTCCCAGCGGCGTGGATAACAGCACATACCAACGCTCGTAGCGCAATTCCGTCCGCACCGCCCCGAGACTACTCGCAGTTTGCTGGCCCGGCCAAGTTTCACTTTACCCAGCCGTCCACGCAGTTTGCTGCCGGAGGTTCCGAGCGAGCCGCGGGTACCCGAGCCCTGCCGAAAAGCATTACACCGCAATCTCTTAGCCGCGCCCAAGCAGGCGTCGGGGTCGCCCGGGGCATCCGGAGTACGCCTTGTGGCAACAGCTTTGGCTCGGTTCGGCAATCGGTCAAATACTCATGATTGAAATATCGGGTCCGGGGATAGACTCACGTGCAGCGGAATCGTGCTGGAAGGGGAACGTAAAGCCATGGCCATCATCGACGCGGACACCGAGGTCCCCGCACCGTTCGACGAAGACTTTGATCAACAAATAGCCGCCACGCAGCGATACTTCGACGATCAACGCTTTGCCGGGAAAATTCGCCTCTATTCCGCCCGCCAAGTAGTAGAGCAACGCGGCACGATACCGACCGACTACACCGTGGCCCGGGAAGCGGCGACGGCCTTCTATCCCCGGCTACGTGAGCTTTTCGCTCAGAAGAAGAGCATCACGACTTTCGGCCCGTACTCGCCCGGCCAGGCCGTGAGCATGAAGCGGATGGGCATCGAGGGCATCTACCTCGGCGGCTGGGCGACCTCCGCCAAGGGGTCCACCACCGAAGACCCGGGACCCGACCTAGCGAGCTACCCGCTGAGCCAGGTGCCCGAGGATGCCGCGGTGCTGGTGCGCGCGCTGCTGACCGCGGACCGCAACCAGCAGTACCAGCGGCTGCACATGAGCGAGCAGCAACGCGCCGCGGCCAAGGAGTACGACTACCGGCCATTCATCATCGCCGACGCCGACACCGGCCACGGCGGCGATCCGCACGTGCGCAACCTGGTCCGCCGTTTCGTCGAAGCCGGAGTGCCCGGCTACCACATCGAAGACCAGCGCCCGGGTACCAAGAAATGCGGTCATCAGGGCGGTAAGGTTCTGGTGCCGTCCGACGAGCAGATCAAGCGCCTGAACGCCGCCCGCTTCCAGCTCGACGTGATGCGGGTGCCAGGCATCATCGTGGCGCGCACCGACGCCGAGGCGGCGAACCTGATCGACAGCAACTCCGACGAGCGCGACCAGGCATTCCTGCTCGGGGCCACCAATTTGGACATTCCGTCCTACAAGGCCTGTTTCCTCGCGCTGATGCGCCGCTTCTACGAGCTGGGCGTCAAGGAGCTCAACGGTCATCTGTTGTACGCCCTCGCCGACGGCGAGTACGGCATCGCCAACGCGTGGCTCGAGCGGCAGGGAATCCTGGGCCTGGTCTCCGATGCAGTCAACCAGTGGCGGGAGAACGGACAAGACTCGATCGACGACATGTTCGACCAAGTCGAGTCGCGGTTCGTGGCCGCCTGGGAGGACGACGCCGGGCTGATGACCTACAGCGACGCCGTGGCGGAAGTGCTGGCATTCGGCGAAAGCGAAAACGACGAGCTGTCATCCATGAGCCCCGACGACTGGCGTAAGTTCGCCGCACGGACGTCGCACTACGCGGCCCGCGAAAAGGCCCGGGAGTTGGGTGCCGCACCGGACTGGAGCCCGGAGCTGGCACGGACGCCCGAGGGCTATTACCAGGTGCGGGGCGGCATTCCCTACGCAATCGCCAAGTCGTTGGCGGCGGCGCCGTTCGCCGACATCTTGTGGATGGAGACGAAGACCGCGGATCTCGCCGACGCCAAGCAGTTCGCGGATGCGATCCACGCCGAGTTCCCGGACCAGATGCTGGCCTACAACCTGTCGCCGTCGTTCAACTGGGACACCACCGGGATGAGCGATGAGGAGATGAAGCAGTTCCCCGTCGAGCTCGGCAAGATGGGCTTCGTCTTCAACTTCATCACCTACGGCGGGCACCAGATCGATGGCGTCGCCGCCGAGGAGTTCGCCACCAACCTGCGGCAGGACGGCATGCTGGCGCTGGCCCGGCTACAACGCAAGATGCGCCTGGTCGAGTCGCCGTACCGGACACCGCAGACGCTGGTCGGCGGACCGCGCAGCGACGCCGCGTTGGCCGCCTCGTCGGGCCGCACCGGGACCACGAAGGCGATGGGCAAGGGCTCGACGCAGCATCAGCACCTGGTGCAGACCGAGGTGCCGAAGAAGCTGCTGGAGGAGTGGCTGGCGCTGTGGAGCGAGCATTACCAGCTGGGCGAGAAACTCCGGGTGACGTTGCGGCCGCGCCGCGCCGGCTCGGACGTGCTCGAGCTCGGGATCTACGGCAACGACGACGAGCAATTGGCCAACGTCGTCGTCGATCCGATCAAGGACCGGCATGGCCGCAGCATCCTGCAGGTGCGCGACCAGAACACCTTCGGCGAGAAGCTTCGGCAGAAGCGCCTGATGACCCTGATTCACCTGTGGCTCGTCAACCGGTTCAAGGCCGACGCGGTCTACTACGTCACGCCGACCGAGGACAACCTCTATCAAACCGAGAAAATGAAGTCCCACGGGATCTTCAGCGAGGTCTACCCGGAGGTCGGCGAGATCATCGTCGCGGAGGTGAACAAGCCGCGTATCGCCGAGCTGCTCAAGTCCGATCGGGTGGCGCTGCGCAAGCTGATCACCAAGGAAGACTAGTTTCCTAATCCAATCGCGAAACTGATTGGCCGGCTTTAACTTTCGTGAGATCGCGGCTCAACCCCGCCGCGGTCTGCTCTTGAGCGCCCTACCCGTGCCAGGTGGCGCACTATAAGGCCGTTCCCGGCCGAAACATGAAAACCATCACATCGGCTACTTTCCCTATCTGCAATAGTTGCATAGGTGTACAGTATCTATTGAACGGATGTGCAGCAAGCTCTATCAGAACGGCGGAACTCCGATGAAGTCTCAGACCAAGATGACGATCACGACCTTCGGCGCGGCTGGTGCAGTCGCTTTCATCGTCGGACTCGGCGGCATCAGCCCCAGCGAAGTCGCGCCCGCGCCCGCCCCGCCGACCCACGCTTCGGCGAGCGTCGCATCGGCCGCCCCGAACGCAGAGGCTCCCGGCACCGTGCACAAGGCCGTCCTCACCGCCTGCATCTCAGGCCTCAACTGCGGTTAGGCGGCAACTCCGCATCCACGCCATCGGTGGCCGCCCCAATTCGCCCGGTTTGCGACAGACACAGGCGGGTACGAACCACGAGTTCGCAAAGTGGCGGAGGGAAGTCTGATGAGGACGCAAGCTCGGACGGCGGTCGCGGTTTTCGGAGGAGCGGCCATGCTCGTCTTGACGGTTGGTTGTGGCGGAGGCGGCAACAAGGCACCTAGCAGCACCACAACGACGACCACGACAACCAGCACGACATCCGGCGTCGCGCCATCGACGGCCCCGGAAACCGGCGGCCCGACCGGTGGTGGCGGGCCTGGCGGCGGTAGCGGTGGCATCCCCGGCGTCGGTGGCGGTGGACCCGGTGGCGGCGGTGGCTGCGTCGGCAACATCTGCGGCGGCAACTGATCGCGCCCTCGCATTACGGCGGGGTTTAGACAATCCCCGACGTCGGCGCCGCTGAGCTGCCCTGAGGCTCGCGAGGCTGAGTTATGGTTCTCCGCAACGCGACTGCAAGGAGACCTTCAATGGCGAAGCTCAGGTTTGGATATTTCATCGCGCCATTTCACCGCGCGGGCACCAACCCCACGCTGGCATTGCAGCGCGACCTCGAGTTCGTCCAGCATCTCGACGCCCTGGGCTTCGACGAAGCATGGATCGGCGAACATCACTCGGCCGGCACCGAACTCATCGCATCGCCGGAAATCTTCATCGGCGCCACCGCGGAGCGGACCAAGCGGATCAAGCTCTGCACCGGAGTCATCTCGCTGGCCTATCACAACCCGCTCTGGGTGGCCGACCGGCTGATGATGCTGGACCACCTCACCCGCGGCCGCGTGATCGGCGGAGTGGGACCCGGCTCGCTGCCGACCGACTCGGCGATGATCGGGCTCAACCCCGCCGACTGCCGCGAACTGCTGGAAACCAACCTCGACATCGTGGTCCGACTGCTGGCGGGGGAGACCGTCAGCGCCAAGACCCCGACGCACGAGCTGCACAACGCCAAGCTGCAGCTGGCCCCGTACTCCGACGGCGGAGTCCCGCTGGCGGTCGCCGCGGTCGCCTCGCCGACGGGCGCGCGGCTGGCCGGCAAGCACGGCATCGGCCTGCTCTCCATTGGGGCGACCCTGACGGTCGAGGGCTTCAACGCGCTGCAATATCACTGGGACATCGTCGAAGAACGCGCGGCGGCATTCGGCACCACGGTCGACCGTAAGAACTGGAGCCTGGTCGGGCCGTTCCACGTCGCCGAAACCGACAAACAGGCGCGCGAGGACGTGAAGTTCGGCCTCGAGCACTGGTTCCGGTACTTCCAGAAGGTGGCCGCGTTCCCGCAGATGACGATGCCGGGCGAACAGATCGACGAAATGATCGACGTCATCAACGACAACGGCGCCGGCGTGATCGGTACCCCGGAGCGCGCGCGGGCCCAGATCCAGCGGATGTGGGATCAGTCCGGCGGCTTCGGCTGCATGCTGCAGATGGGCCACGAGTGGGCCAATCCGGCGGCCACCAAACGGTCCGCCGAATTGTTCGCCGCCGAAGTGATGCCGCATTTCCAGGGCCAGGCACAGCCGACCCTGGATGCGGCCGCGCGTGCCAGCGATGCCCGCGAAGGCCTCGCGGAGTCGCAGAATCAGGCCGTCGAGCACATGACGAAGAAGTACCAGGACGAGCTCAACGCCAAGTAGTGGCGCCCAGTCCGAACCACCGCGCGAGCGCCTCGCGGAGTTCCACGACGTCGGGTGAGGCCGCCGAGGATGCCCACGCCACATAACCGTCAGGACGCACCAGCAGCGCGGTGGCCAACAGCTCGGCATCGGGACGTCCGACGGCGACGGTGAGTTCGTCCGCGGCATCGGCCACCGCGGCGGCCACGCAGCCGGAGTCGGTGAGATCGATGAGCACGGGCCGTCCGGTGCGGGCCAGCTCCGCGACGCGTCGCGTCCATCCGCCGTCAGTCACGCCGAAGTCGGGCACCCAGTGCCCGGTCAGCGGATGCGCGTCGGGGTCGGTGCCGTAACGGTTTTCGGCCCCGGATATCAGGTTGCTGAGACGACGCGCGATATCCGAATCGGTGAGCAGCTCGGAGAACAGCTGGCGCAACGCACTGACCTCGGGCCCGGGCCGCACGAGCGCCAGCTGCGCCCGGCTGTGCATGATGACCCGCTCGGCGGCGGGCCGGCGCTCGGCTTCGTAGGTGGAAAGCAATGTGGGCTCGACGCGCCCGCGCAGCACCGCGGCGAGCTTCCACCCGAGGTTCACCGCATCCTGCAGGCCCAGGTTGAGCCCCGGTCCGCCCATCGGGGAGTGGACGTGCGCGGCGTCGCCAACCAGAATCACCCGGCCCACCTGATACCGCGACGCGATCCTGGAATTGATCCCGCAAAACCTGCGCAGATCCAGTGGTGCGTCGGGCGAGGCGGGCCGCAACGGCACGTCGGCTCCCAGCACCCGCTTGGCGCTGGCCTCCAGCTCGGCCAGGCTCATCGGCGGTTGCTCGCCGTCGTCGTCCAGTGGTTCCTCGCGGGCCGCCCTGTCCAGCTCGAAGACAATGATCGCCGCCCGGCCGCCGAGCGCACCGTAGGCGAAGACGCCCTGGTCGGCCCGATGAAACTGCAACGGCGGCACCCGGCCGAACCCGGGGATGTCCAGCCCGCCGTTGACCGGGTCGATCCAATCCGCGGGCGGGAGTATGTCGAACCCCATCCGGGCGACGAGGTCGTACGACGACATCCCGGGAAACTCGATACCGGCCAGCTTGCGCGTCATGCTGGTGCCGCCGTCGGCGCCGATCAGATACTTGGCCCGCAGCGCATAGCTGCCGCCGGGGCCGGTGACCTGCACCGTCACACCGTCGGCGTCCTGGTCGAAACCGGTGAGCCCGTGGCCCCATCGAATGTCGACGTCGTATTCGCCGGCCCGGTCGGCCAGCACCTGAACGAGCCTGGGCTGCTGGACGGGCAGCAGGAAGACCTGCGAGTCGGCGATCGACGTGAGATCCAACGGGAAGGCCGCAAACATCGGGCGAGGGTTGAGCCGCGGCGGGTCCGCGGTTCCCGCCAGCGTGCCGTAGAGACCGCGATGGTCCAGGATCCGGACCCCTTGGCCGATAACGCCATTCGCGCGCCGCATCGGATTCGGGCCGGGCATCGGGTCCAGCACCACCGGCCGGATCCCGTTCAGTCCCAGTTCGCTGGCCAGCATCAGCCCGTTGGGGCCGCCACCCGCGATGACGACGTCAATCACTTAGCCCAGCTTAATAGTTGGTGAGCGGGCCGACAACGCCGGCACCGACTGACAGCGCCTGTACTCATAATCCGGCGCTAGCCGATTCCCAGCTCACCGCTAGCAACGGCGCGCATACCTGCAGGATGACCAGGTTACGCATCATGCACAACGAAGCCGCCGAGCAGCAGTTCGAACAAGGCATGCAGGAGGCGCTGCAGGCCGAACAGCAGGCCAACAACCCCTAGCGCTCGGCCGCCTTGACGAGTCGATCCGCCAGCAGTTTGACCGCACCGCCCAGCGCCGCCCGCGTGGCCGGCCCGGTTCCGCGAATTCTCTCGACGAACGACCCGGACCATCTAATGTCGGTACCGCCCGTCGCGTTCGGCGTCAAAACCACCTCGCCGAAGTAATCCTTTGCCGGCGATGGCCCGACCAACTTGTAGACCTGCCGGCGATCCTGCTCGTACTCGACGATCTCCTCCCGAGCCAGGAGGGGCGGCACACCGATCTGACGAATCGCGCCGACACCGCCCGGAGCGGGATTTCCTTGGCGTGCCCAGCTCGACTGCAGAACCATCGGCTTGGCCCAGCTCGACCACGCGGCGCCGTCGGCCAGCAGCGCGAACACCCTGGCAGCGGGAGCGCTGCTGGTCCGGTTGATCTCGAACGAAAACTTGCGACCAGACATAGCCGCGTACCCTACCGCGACCCACTCCGGCCGCAGGGACTCGGCCACGAGGCCGGTGAAATCGGGCACGCGGACGCCAGGCCGCGTGCATACTCACCGTGTGAACCCGGTCGGCCATCGCGCGCCCCGGACTGACCATCGTGGGGTGATTTCCCGGGTGCAATGAAAGATCCTGGCGGACAGATGGTTTCGAGCCTGCCTTCGGACTTCGAAGGGCGCGGGGCCGGGCGAGCGGCGCTGGTGCTGTGTGCGGTCCTGTTATCGCTGTGCGGCTGTGTGCGGCATACCGCTAACCCCGTGTCGAAACCCGCCCCGTCGAGTGAGGTTGCCGTGGTCACGACCAAGGACAACTCGCTCACCAAGGACAAGAGCCAGCGGGTGCTCGATGACGCGGTCAACGCCGCGACGCCCGGCTGCTCGGCCGCGGTGGGATCCAAGGGCACCGTCGTGTGGACCGGTGTGCGCGGCATCGCGGACACGGCGGCCGGCGAAAAGATCACCGTGGACACCGTGTTCGACATCGGCTCGGTGTCCAAGCAGTTCACCGCCACCGCGATCCTGTTGCTCGCCGACGCGGGAAAGCTGACGCTCAACGACCCACTCGCCCAGCACATGCCGGAGTTTCCCAAGTGGGCGTCGACCGTCTCGATCACCCAGTTGATCCACCAAACCAGCGGCATCCCCGAATACGAGGGGCTGCTGGTGAAGCAGGGGTTCGGCATCAGCGATCGGACCACGCAGGAGCAGGCGGTGCGGGCGGTCGCGGCGGTGCCGCAGCTGGCCTTCAAGCCGGGCAGCGAATTCCGCTATTCCGACTCCAACTATCTGCTGCTCGGCAAGATTGTCCATCGGGTGTCGGGGCAGCCGCTGCCGCAGTTCCTTAGCGCGCAGATCTTCGGCCCGCTCGGCCTGGGGATGGTGATGGACCCCGTCGGCGAGGTGCCACGCAAGGCCGTCGCGTATGCGGGGGGCAGCGACGGATACCGGATGACCGCATCGGCGTGGGAGCAGGTCGGCGACGGCGCGGTCCAAGCGTCACCCAGCCAGCTGGTGCAGTGGGGCGACAACTATCGAACCGGGCGCGTCGGCGGGCCCCGGCTGCTGCGGGAGCAGCTGGCCGGAGCGGTGGAGATCGGCCCCGGCGTCCCGGTGCGTTACGGCGCCGGAATCTATCTCAAGGCCGACGGCACGCTCGACCACGACGGCGCCTCGCCCGGCTTCGTCACCGCATTTCGCGTCAGCAAGGACCGGCAGACGTCGGTCGCCGTCAGCTGCAACACCGACGACCAGATCCCCGAAGCCTTGGCCGACTCGATCGCGAAGCTCTGGTTTTAGCGGAAAGCGCCGGAAGTCAGCATCATTGACGGCATGGCGAAATGCTCGGTGCTTCTTCTCCCGATCCTGCTGCTCAGCGCGTGTGGCGCCGATCAGCAGCCGTCGCCGAAAACCACCTCCGCCGGACCCCCGAACACCGAGGCCGCGAAGGCGGGCAGTCAGAAGGTGCTTAACGACGCTATCGACGAAGGCGCGCCGGGCTGCTCGGCCGCGGTGGGGGTCAAGGGCACGGTCGTCTGGACGGGGGTACGCGGCCTCGCCGACCTGGCGACCGAAGACCCGCTCACCCCCGACACGGTGTTCGATATCGCGTCAGTGTCCAAGCAATTCACCGCGACCGCTCTGCTGTTGCTCGTCGACGCCGGCAAGCTGTCGCTGGACGACCCACTATCCCGGCATGTACCCGAGCTGCCGGCGTGGTCCGCAACCGTCAACGTGGGACAACTGATGCACCAGACCAGCGGCATCCCGGACTACATCGGGCTGCTCGAGGCGCAGGGGTTTGCGATCAGCGACCGCACCACCCAGGAGCAGGCAATGCGGGCGGTGGCCGCCATGCCGAAGCTGACGTTCCCGCCCGGCTCCCAGTTCGAATACTCGAACTCGAACTACTTACTGCTCGGCGAGATCGTCCGCCGGGTATCGGCCGAACCGTTGCCGCGGTTCCTGACCGACCAGATCTTCGGCCCGCTCGGCCTGGCTATGGTGATGGATCCAATCGGACCGATTCCCGGCAAGGCCGTCGCCTATGAGGCCGACGGCGACGACTACCGCGTCACCACATCCGGCTGGGAACAGGTCGGCGACGGTGCCATCCAGACCACACCCAGCCAACTCGTCCACTGGGCCGACAATTATCGAACCGGCCGGCTGGGCGGCGCGGCCTTGCTCGACGCGCAACTGGCCGGGGCGGTGCCCACCGACGACGGCGACAAGTACGGTGCGGGAATCTTCTTGCAGCCCAATAGAACACTCGCTCACGACGGCGATTGGGGCGGATTCGTCACGGCGTTTTGGATGAGTAAGGACCGAACGACGTCGGTGGCGATCAGCTGCAACACCGATGACCAAGATCCGGTAGCGCTGGCGGGTTCGATAGCGAAACTGTGGATGTAGTTCGCCACCAACAGTTTTCGCTAAGATCAGCCGGTCACACCGGTGACCGAGCGGCCGTCGTCGAGTTCGATCGCGGTCAGGGCCATCGGCGCGGGTGCGGCCGCCAGAAAGCCGCCCAGGCCGGCCTCGAAGATCCGGAACAATTCGCCCGGGCGGGCGTCGGCAGTCGAGATCTCCGCGACAAACCGCGCGCCAAGCCGCTCGAGTTGCCCGTGCAGCGGCTGTCGTCGTCGGTGGGCACCGAATACCGCTAGGTCGACGCCGGTTTGAGCCAACAGTGTGGACGCGGCGCCGGTCAATCGAGCGCCGATGTCGGCGGCGATTTGGTCGTCGAAGGCGGGTACCACGATCGTCACCCCGACCGGGGTGCCCGCCGGTGTCGGCGCGATGGGAACGGTGACCGCGGCCATGTCGAGCAGATTGCAGAAATTGGTGTAGGTGCCCATCCGGCGGCTGATCCCGACGGGATCGGCGCCCACCTCACGCAGGCTGGGATGTTCGGTGGTGGTGGGCAGCAGCAGGGCATCGAAACCGTCGAGCAGCCCAGCGGCGTCGGCACGGGCGCGCGCCAACGCGTCCAGGTCGGCGGCGAAGGCGGGACCGGTTACCGAGCGCGCGGCGGCAATAATAGACCCCACAACGGGATCGGCGCTCGCCGGTGCGGTTTCGAGGAATTCGCCGACCGCCGCGTAACGTTCGGCGACGATCGCGCCGTCGTAGAGCAGCAGGGCCGCGTCCAGCAGGACGGAGATGTCGATCGGCTTGACACTGCACCCGGCATCGGTGGCCAGACGCGCGGACTGCTCGAACGCGTCGCGGTAGCCGGGGCTGAGTACGGCGAGGTTCGCCGCTTCCGGGATCGCCAGGCGCGGCGCGTCGGGCGCCGCGAGGCGAACGTCGGCAGGCCAGGGGCGGCCGCGGGGGTCGCGCGGATCGGGTCCGGCCATCACCGCGACCGCGGTGGTGGCCAGGGCGAGGTCGGCCGCGAGCACGCAGACGGCGTCGTAGCTCACGCACGCCGGGACGACGCCGTGGGTGGGAACGATCCCGAGGGTGGGTTTGATGGCGACCAGACCGTTCAGCGCGGCGGGGACTCGAATCGATCCGGCGGTATCGGTTCCGATGCCGATGTCGGCGATGCCCAGCGCGACGGCGACGGCTGAACCCGAACTCGACCCGCCCGAGACCAAGTCCGGATGGCGCGAATTACGCACGGCGCCATAGGGACTCCGAGTACCGGCCAGGCCGCACCCGAATTGATCGAGGTTCGTCTTGCCAAGCACGACGGCTCCGGCGGCGCGGAGTCGTTCGATGGCGACCGCGGTAGTAGCCGGCCGGTAGGCGAACTCGCGGCACCCCGCGGTCGTCGGTAGCCCCGCCAGGGGCAGATGCTCTCCGGCGGCGAGACCTTGTTCGACGGCAGCGGCATCAGCTAGCGCGTCGGCCTGGTCACGCAGCGTGATCCGCACCTCGGGCCGGTCGGCCTCGGCGATCGTGCGATAGGCGGCGCCCACCCGCGCGGTGGGCGAGGGGCGCATTGCGGCGGGCGACGTCACAGCACGTGGGGCGCGATGAGGACCGAGGCGCCGGCGACCGCGAAACCGATCAGGAACGCGATCACCGTAAAGCCCATCACCTGGCGGACATTGAGCTTCGCGATCGCGAGCACCGGCAGCAACCAGAACGGCTGAATCATGTTCGCGACGCCCTCACCGACCGCCACCGACATCGAGATCAGTCCCAGGTAGGCGGGCGAATGCTGGCCGATGGCCAGCGCCGAGCCGACCGCGATCGGCCCCTGCACCGCCCAGTGTCCGCCGCCGGACGGGACGAACAGCGAAATGATCACGGAGCCAACGAAAGTCAGGAAGGGGAGCGTGTACTGATCCGCGCCGCGTACCAGGGCCTCGGCGAGCACGGTCTGCAGCGCTCGGCTTGAGCCCGGCGGCAGATAACCGAGCAGACCGGCGATTCCGCCGTAGAGCGGGTATTGCAGCAGCAACGGGCCGGACACTTTCGCCGCGCCCGAAAACGCGCGAATGAACCGGATCGGCGTACCGTGCAGCAGCGCACTGGTGACGGTGAATAACATGATCATCGACGAGATATTCAGCGCGAAACCGCTCAGCACGAAATACGTTATGCCTGCGGCGAATACCAGGACGTTGAGAATCCAGAGATTTTCCAGCCGCTCGGCGAACGTCGGCCGGCCCTGCGGCGGATCCGCAACGGGCTCTTCCTCGAATACCGCGGGATCGGGCTCGAGACTTTCATCGGGCTCCATCCGCCAGATCGTGACGCCGACCAGTGCGACCATCGCGATCACGGCGACCCAGCTGTAGGGCTGGAAGATCGTGAACCTCAACGGCACGATCAGTCCGGTCATCTTGTGAATCACGTTGATCGGGCTGGTCGTATCGGTGTTGGCCAGCGCGATCGACGACGACAAGCCCTGCGTCCAAACCAGGTAGCCCATAAACCCGGTCGCGATCAGGTAGCCGAAATGCACGCCGGACAGCCGTTTTGCGACCTGACGCGCCACCAGCGCGCCGGCCACCAGGCCCAGCCCCCAGTTCAGCAACGAGAAGACACTGCTGACGCCGAAGCACAGCAAGGCGCCCTGAACCTGGTTCGTCGGTTTGCTCGCGAGTCGAATGATGGCCCGCGTTACCACGGGCGCCTCGGCGAGCGTGTAACCGGTGACCAGGATCAACACCATCTGGAACGCGAAGGTGAAGATGTTCTGCGCTCCCCAGACGCCGCCGTACCACGCCTTGAGCACTCCCGAAGGTGTGGCGCCGCGGACGAGCAATGCGACAAGTGCGACCACGATCAGCGTCAAAATGACCGCGAACAAATACGGGTCCGGCATTAATCGTTCGACATACCGGACGCAGAGCATCGTGAGGCGCTGCATGAGGCCGCCGCGACGTTCGACATGTTCGCTTTTTGTGGTCGTCATAGCCCGCCTTACCGCGATGCAGCGCCCGCGTTGTGCTCTCGTCGAATAGTGGAAGCGCTCAGATAACTCTAGATTGGTTGCGGCCGCGTGGCTTTAAATGAACTCGTAAACAAAGACAACGACGATTGCCACGGCCAGCAGGATCAATCCCGCGATAATGACGACGCGAACGGCGCGGGACTGGCGATGGAACCAGTGCTGCATTTGGGTGAAGCGCCAGTCGGTCCACGCGTAGGCGCGCGCGGCCCACAGCGCCTCGACCGCGAGCAAGCAAAAAGCGACCAGCAGCGCTGGGATTCCGACTTCGGGGAGCAACGCGATCAGCGGAATCGAGGCCAGCAGCAGCCCGCCGCCCAGGGCCGCGAGGCTGATTCGAATCGGCACCGACCTGGCCTGCCCCCGCGCACGGTAGGCGAGCACTCGGGCCAGGGCGTCGTCGCGGGTCCCCGGCTGCCGGTCGTCGGCGTCCACGGCTGCTCCTTTTCGGCTCCCACGGCGGTGCGACTGGGACTCTAGCCGACGGCCGGATCCGGAGGGCAGCAGCGCGACGCACCTAGACTGCGGATATGGATGACGGTTCCCGACAGGACTCCGTGGCTCCAAAAGGCCTGCTACGAATAGAGGATTGCCTCGACGCCCACGGCAACATCTCGCTGCCGCCCGGTACCACCCTGATTTCTCTGATCGAGCGCAACATCAGAAATGTCGGCGCTTCCATCGCGTACCGCTATCTGGACTACTCGCGCACCGAGGGGCACGCCCTCGAGGTGACCTGGGCCCAATTGGGCGTCCGGTTGGAAGCCATCGCGGCGCACGTTCAGCAGTTCGCGGCCGACGGTGACCGGGTGGCGATTCTCGCGCCGCAAGGCATCGACTACGTCGCCGGCTTCTATGCCGCGATCAAGGCGGGCACCATCGCGGTGCCGTTGTTCGCGCCCGAGCTGCCCGGCCATGCCGAGCGGTTGGAGACGGCGCTTGGCGATTCCGAGCCGACCGCGGTGCTGACCACCGCGGCGGCCAAGGGCGCCGTCGACGACTTTCTGAACCACTGCGCGCGGCCGCGCAAGCCGCACATCGTCGTCATCGATGAAATCCCCGACTCGGCGGGGGAGTCGTTCGTCCCCGTGGCGGTGGACATCGACCGGGTTTCTCACTTGCAGTACACGTCCGGGTCGACCCGGCCGCCGGTCGGCGTGGAGATCACGCACCGCGCGGTGGGCACCAATCTCACGCAGATGATCCTGTCGATCGACCTGTTGAACCGGAACACCCACGGCGTGAGCTGGTTGCCGCTCTACCACGACATGGGGCTGTCGATGATCGGCTTTCCCGCGGTGTACGGCGGTCATTCCACCCTGATGTCGCCGACCGCGTTTGTGCGCCGGCCGCTGCGCTGGATTCAGGCGCTCGCCGCGGGGTCGAGGGAAGGCAACGTCGTCACTGCGGCGCCCAACTTCGCCTACGAGTGGGCGGCGCAGCGCGGCCTACCGGCGGCCGGCGACGACATCGACCTCGGCAATGTCGTGCTGATCATCGGTTCCGAACCGGTCAGCATCGACGCGATCGCGACGTTCAACAAGGCGTTCGCGCCGTACGGTTTGCCGCGCACGGCATTCAAGCCCTCGTACGGCATCGCCGAGGCGACGCTGCTGATCTCCACGATCGAACCGAGCGCCGAGGCGAATGTCGTCTACCTCGATCACGAACAGCTCGGCGCGGGTCGCGCGGTGCGCGTCGGCGCGGACGCGCCCAATGCCATCGCGCACGTGTCGTGCGGCCGGCCCGCCCGCAGCCTGCGGGCCGTGATCGTCGACCCCGACTCCGCGGCGGAGCTGCCCGACGGCACGGTCGGCGAGGTCTGGTTGCAGGGCGACAACGTCGGGCGCGGCTATTGGAGGCGTCCCGAGGAAACCGAGCGCGCTTTCCACGCGCGGCTGCAATCGCGGCTGCCCCAGGGCGGCCGCGCCGAAGGCTCACCGGTAGACGGCTCGTGGCTGCGGACCGGCGACTTGGCCGTGTATGTGGACGACGAGCTCTACATCGCCGGCCGCATCGCGGATCTGGTCGTCGTCGACGGCCGCAACCACTTTCCGCAGGACATCGAGGCCACCGCTGCCGAGGCGTCGCCGATGGTGCGACGCGGGTACGTGACGGCGTTCTCGGTGCCGGCCGACCCCGAGTCCGGCGGCGGCCTGGTGATCATTGCCGAGCGCGCTGCGGGCACCAGTCGCGACGATCCGCGGCCGGCGATCGAGGCGATCAAGGCCGCGGTATCGCACCGCCACGGCCTGACCGTTTCGGATGTGCGCTTGCTGCCGGCCGGCGCGATTCCGCGCACCACCAGTGGGAAGCTGGCCCGCCTGGCCTGCCGCGCCCAATACCTCGGTGGCGTGCTGGGCTCGCATTAAAACCCCGTCCACGGTGGCATCCTGGCCAGATGGGTCTAGTCATCCGGCTGGCGGAGTTGCTCATCCTGCTGCTGCCGTTCGTGGGCCTGGCCATCGGTGCCATGCGCGCCTTCGGCGCGAATAAGCGCCGGGCCCAGGAACCGGCGGAGCCCGCGCCCGTCCCGCCCGAACCCGCCGCGAACACCTCGGCCGCGCAGTGGCGATCGCTGCGCCGGATCCTCGACGAACACCACCGCACCGACACCCGCTGGCTGTCCTACGAGCTCGACTTCGCCAAGCTGCTCGACTTCCCGCTGATGACGAATCTGCGCGATCCGCTGACCGTCGCCTTTCACAAGGCCAAGTTGCGCGCCGACCTGTTGCGGCCCGTCCAGGCCGAGGATCTGCTCGACGATCGCGAGGCCGCCGCGCGCTATCAGGCCGCCGTCGAGGATTACGTGACCGCGTTCAACGTCGCCGAGGCGGAGGCAATACGCCGACGCCGCAACGACTTCTCCCGCGACGAACAACAAAGGATCGCCCGCGCCCATCACTTGCTGCGGATGGCGTCGGACTCCGCTGCCGCGCCGCAGGAGCGCCAGCACGCGTACGAGTCGGCGCGCAAAGAACTCGACGGCCTGATCGTGTTGCCGGCCACCACGCAGGCCAGCATCGAGCGTGGGATCTCCGGTGAGATCGAGGGATAGACGGCGCCGGCATGTCACGATGACCAGATGACCGCACCCGGCCAACCCGATGGGGCGCTCGCCGGCTATCCCGTCACGCCGCCGCCGCTGCCCGGCCCGGTCACCTTCGACCAGCAGTGGAGCGACCTGACGTTCGTGCACTGGCCGGTGCAGCCCGGCAGCGTCGCACACCTGTACCCGCCGGGGACGCGTCCCGACGTCTTCGCCGACGGGCTGACCTACGTGGCGCTGGTCCCGTTCATGATGACGAGCACCAAAGTCGGTACCGCAATGCCGCTTCCGTACTTCGGCAGGTTCGCCGAGACCAATGTCCGGCTGTATTCGATCGACGACGCCGGCCGCCACGGTGTCCTGTTCCGGTCGCTGGAAACCGCTCGGCTGGCCGTCGTACCCGTCACCCGGATCGGCCTCGGCGTCCCCTACACCTGGGCGAAGATGCGGCTGACGCGCGACGGCGACCACATCACGTATGCCAGCGTGCGCCGGTGGCCGCGCCGTGGCCTGTGCAGCCGGCTGACCGTCGCGATCGGGGACCCGGTGGAGCCGACGCCGCTGGAGGTCTGGCTCACCGCTCGCTGGGGCGCCCACACGCGCCGCGGCGGCCGGACGTGGTGGGTGCCCAACGAGCACGGACCGTGGCCGTTGCGCGCGGCGCAAATCGTCGAGCTGCGCGACGAGCTGATCGACGCCAGTGCGGTGCGGCCCGCCGGCGATCGGTTGCGCGGCCTGTATTCACCCGGGGTGCGGACCCGCTTCGGCCGCCCCTGCCTGGTTCGGTGACGAGATCTCACGGGATGGTGTAGCCGCCGTCGATGATGACGTCCGAGCCGGTCATGTAGCTCGATGCGTCGCTGGCCAGGTAGAGGTAGAGGCCGGTGAGTTCCTCCGGCCGGCCGATGCGGCCGAGCGGAATCTTCGGCTCCCACAACCGGTGGTACTCGGCCATCGGTTCGACGAGCTCGGTGAGAATGTAGCCCGGGCTGACGCTGTTGACCCGGATGTTGTGCGGTGCCAGCTCGACGGCCATCGCCTTGGTCAGCTGGATGACGGCGGCCTTGGAGGTGCAGTAGTGGCCCGCCTGCTGCGGGACGTTGATGATGTGGCCGGACATCGAGGCGGTGTTGATGATCGCGCCGCCGCGGCCCTGGCCGACCATCGCCCGGGCGGCCGCCTGCGCGGTGAGGAATACCCCGTTCACATTCGTGTCCTGAATGGCCTGGAATTCCTCCGGCGACATGTCCAGTAGGCCTTTCAGGTTGATGATCCCGGCGTTGCAGACGGCGATGTCGATGCCACCCAGCTCCGCGGTCACCTGGTTCACCATTCGGTTCACCTGATCGGGTTGGGTGACGTCGCACCCGATCGGCAGGACCCTGCCACCGGCCGCGGCCAGCTCCGCGCCGACCTTCTCCAGGACCTCGGTATGCCGTGCCGCGATGGCCACTTGGGCACCCGCTTGCAGGTATGCCTCCGCGACCTTTTTGCCGATACCGGTCGACGCCCCGGTCACCAAAGCCGTCCTGCCGCGCAGATCAAACAAGTCGAACACGCTCATTGGATATCCCTATCGCGACGGGCCACCAAAAACCAGAACAGGTTCTAGTGCGTCCGCTATGGGCAACTTCAGCAGGGCCGAAATCGAGCAGGCCGTCGAGCACTATACGACCGTGGCGGAAGGATGCAGCGCTTCCGGCGACTGGGCGCCTTTCGCGGATTTATTCACCGAGGACGTTGTCTACATCGAACACCACTACGGCGTTTTTCACGGCCGCGAGGCGGTACGGGACTGGATCGTTGCCGTGATGGCGCCGTTCCCGCACATGCGCTTTCCCAGCGACTGGATTGCCTACGACGAGGACAACGACGCCGTCGTCATCATGATCAAGAATCTGCTCGACCACCCGACCGACCCGAACGGGGCGCCGTTCTGGTTCCCGAACTGGACCCGCCTGGTCTACGCCGGCAACGGCCTGTTCTCCAGCGAGGAAGACATCTACAACCCGAACCGGGATGCGCCGGGCGCCGTCGCGGCCTGGATGCAGGCAGGCGGGAAGTTCGCGTCGACCGAGTTCCTGCAACCCAATCCCAGCTAGGCCTTCGCAGAAACGGCGGAGAGGTCCGGCTGGCGCTTGCGCCGGCGGGACCGGACCGCCGACAACGCCTGGTCCCAGGCGATCATCGTCGTTGCCATGAGGTTGGCCGGCTTGGCGCTATCTCTCGAAAGCAGCGCGGCGGCAGCGGCTTTCGTCGTTGCCGACGCCTTGGACAGGTGACCGGAGTCGAACGGCGGCTGGGGGTCGTATTCGATCGCGAGCTGAATCGCCTTGGCGCGGCCCTCGCCGCCGATCTCACCGGCCAGCCAGAACGCAAGGTCGAGTCCCGCGGACACTCCCGCGCTGGTGATGACGTTGTCCTGGCGCACCACCCGCTCGTCGCTGACTCCGATGGCGCCGAAGCTCTTCAGCAACTGGATAGCCAGCCAATGCGACGTCGCCCGCCGGCCCTCGAGTAGGCCGGCCGCGGCCAGGATCACCGACCCCGAACACACCGACGCCGTCCAGCGGGCGCTCTGGTGCGCGCGGCGCAGCCAGTCCAACAACACCTCGTCGCGTGCATGAACCGGAGTCGACGGGCCGCCGGGCACGAGAATCAGGTCAGGCGTTGGGGTTTCGGCCAGCGAATGCGTGGCGCCAATGACCAGCACCCCGGAGTCCGCGGTGATCGGGCCGGTTTCGTGCCAAACGAAGCGCACCTCGGCGCCCGGCAGATTGCGCAGCACCTCGTACGGGCCGATCATGTCCAGCGCGGTGAATCCGGGGTAGGCCACGAATGCGATTTGGGTCATCGGTGCGCTCCTTCAGCTAGGCGAACGTCTTGCGGTACTGGTCCGGCGAAACGCCGATACGACGAATGAAGTTGCGCCGCATGGTTTCCGCGGTGCCGAAGCCGCACCGGGCCGCGATCGCGACAACGGTGTCGTCGGTCTCTTCCAACTGCCGGCGCGCGGCTTCGGTGCGGACGCGTTCGACGTAGTGGCCCGGCGCCTCGCCGACCTCGTCGGTGAACACCCGGGTGAAATGCCGCGGGCTCATCGTCGCCCGCCGGGCCAGCTCGCCGATGCTGTGTACGGCACCGGGTTGTGCCTCGATGGCCTCCTGCACCTCGCGAATGCCGGCGCGCTTGGCGCGCGGAACCCACACCGGCGCCGCGAATTGGGTCTGCCCGCCGGGGCGGCGCAGATACAGCACCATCCAGCGGGCGACGGTCTGCGCGGTCTCGGTTCCATGGTCGGCCTCGACCAGTGACAGCGCCAGGTCGATGCCCGCCGCGACACCCGCGGCCGTCCACACCCGCTCGGAGCTCCGAATGAAGATCGGATCCGGATCGACCTCCACGGCGGGGAACGTACGGGCCAGCCGGTCGGCGAAGGCCCAGTGCGTGGTCGCGCGGCAGCCGTCCAGCAACCCCGCCTCGGCGGCGAGGAAGGCGCCGGTGCAGACGGTGACGACGCGGCGCGCGCTGCCCGCCGCGCCCTTGATCCAGGCCACCAGGTCCGCGTCTTGCCGAGCGGCGTCGACGCCGCCGCCGCCGGGCAGCACGACGGTGTCGATCGGGCCGTCGGGGTCGGGCAGCGGCGCCCCGACGAAGGCGAGGCCGGTTCCGGTGGTGATGGGCCGGCCGTCAACCGAGGCCAGGACGACGTCGTAGCCGCCGTCGGTCAGCAGCGATGCGCCGGTGAACACGTCGTGGGGCCCGACGACGTCGAGTGCCTGCACACCCGGAA